>CAUZIY010000006.1:0-37792 GCA_963579995.1 Phycisphaerae bacterium | reverse complement strand
CGGTGAAAAATGAGCCGACTGGAATCGTATAGTGCTTTACCCCCGGCCCCAGGTAATCATCAAACTCATGGTGCCCCTGGTCAGACTGTTGCGTGCCGTAGAGATTAAAACGATAACCAGGCGTGTTAAACAGATCGTCATCGAATCCAATGCTGTGCACGTCACCCTGCATGGAACTGGAAAAATCAAACGCAAGAACCGTGTTGGCTGTGCCCTCATAGGGCAGGTTGATCGCCACCCATTTATTACCCGCCAGGTGAAGTGATGCACCATCATTCTCAACCGTGAAGGTGCCATCATCTTCTTGCCGCGTATCGTACCGTAGAATCGGCCAATCCGGCACAAAGGCCAGCCCCTTGGAACGGTGATCCACTGAACCAATACTATTGACCTGCCCGTCCGGCGTAATGGAGGAAAGAGTCTGATCGAAATCTACCGAAAGAAACGCGGCACGTTCTTCACTGTAAACAAGCGACATGGCCTTGTTGTAGTTAAAGCCGCTCAATTCCACATTAACAACTTGCCAGGTTTCGCTTTCGATGGTCTCGAAGATCTCATTTGAATTAGGAAATCCGGATCCCGAAGCGTGGTATATCAACCCATCATCAGAGTTAAAGGCAATCGTCTCACCGGCATTGCCGTTGCCTAATGAAAGAACCGATATTACACCGGCATTGCTAGGATCTACCAGATAAAGGGTTTCGGGGTTTGATGCGGCATCACCCGTCACCGCAAAGAGTGTGCCGTCTTCGTCAAAGGCCAAATCCACAAACTCATGATCAGTATCACCGATTGAATCCACGTCACCCGTTTCCACATCAATAACAACCAACTCTCGGCCTACTTGGCCGTCGAGCTTAAGTAACGCATACAATTGGCTCGTGACTGGATGCGTCGCCAAACCCATCCCACCTTTGATCGTGTGGCCGGGAAGTACGATGGACACAACACTGATCGTCGAACCGGTGAATGGATCGATCTGGCGCAACAACTCATCACCTGGTGCAATCGAATAAAGTGCCTGTTCAACCGGACCACCACCACTAGGGTCGTTGAAATTAACTTCAACAGGTTGTTGAGTTGCTGGTACCTGCCCATACCGAATGGCCACCGTCCGGTTAACCGCTGTTTCCAGGGTTAAAACTTCGCCATTGGGCCAGGTAACCTGTACATCAACCGGATTTGATTGCTGGCCCAATCCAAAATGAAGGGTAAGATCATTTTGATTGCCCTCACCGGTGGCGCCCTCTACCTGCCGGGTGACAGTTTTATCACCCAATGCAATTCGCACTTGAGTACCAATCGCAGCGCGATTGACCGGGCCACCACCTTCCAGATGAACTTTCAACCAGTTATTTGAGTTGCCGTTATTGCGATAGAGTGTATAGGCGGTGTGCAGGTCCAAATCGCCATCATTATCGATGTCAGCCCACCCAGCACCATAGTTTTCGGTAACAGGAGCACCTAGATCCGTATCAACCCGGGAAAAAGTCCAATCCCCATTGTTACGATACAACACATCAGAGTCATTGGGATATACCGTGGTGAGGAACAGATCAAGATACCCGTCGTTGTCGAAGTCACCCAGTGCGGGTGTTGCATAGGACTCCTGCCACTGCAAATCCGCGGAACCGGACCGATCCTCAAACTCGTAATCCCCCGCCGGTCCGAGATTACGATAAAACTTGGGTCGATCCTGCCAACCGGGGGAATGGCTGAAATTACCAACGAACAGATCCAAGTGACCGTCGCTGTCCAGGTCACCCCAGGCAGAACCAATCGTGTGACCGTAGGAATAACTCCAGCCATCATCAACGCCGGCAACGCCGGCACTGGGGCCGACATTTGTAAAGTTTGCATGACCATCGTTTTGCCAAAGCTGATTCTGTTCAAGACGATAATTTGAAACGTAAATATCCAGGTCACCGTCTTCATCATAATCTGCAGCTGTAATCCCACGTGACGGATCGATGTCACCTGACTGCACCCAATGCGGGGAAAAGGTACTGCCCTGATTGTTCAGAAAAATGAAGTCGGGTTGGTATTCTGGAGTCTCGTAACCACCGCCATACAGATCAACAAAGCCATCGTTGTTAAAATCACCCCATGTGGCTCCGCGCCGGTACCCATTAGGGGCAGATGGCATGCCTTGTTCTTCAAATGAAGAACCATCGACATTGTGGAACAGGCGATTGGAATCAAAACTGTACAGATCCAAATAGCCATCGTTATCGTAATCAGCCCAAAGGCCCGATCCTGCCAGCGGCGGAGGGGTAACACGGGAAAATTGGCCTTGATCATTGCGCCACAATTGATCATTCCCGCTGTAGAGATCGACCCAACCATCACCGTTGTAGTCGCCAAATGCCACCTTTCCACCTGCACCGTCCAACCCAATGGAGGCAGTGACATCCGTAAACGTAGGGATCGCCAGTGCCGCAATCTGGTTCGCAGTAGGCGCCATGGGAACACTATCGTGGTGCACCGCGGAAAGTAGCAAACGCGATTCCAGGTTCTCAAATACCATCCGAGGATGTGCGGCCAATGCAAAACCTCGGTTGCCATGGATGGCAGGAACGCTAGGCCGCCGCCGTGGAAATAATAATTGAATCACTTTTCGGATACGCTTCATTTAATCTGTGACTTTTCTTTTACCACCATCCGCCGGCATGGGGGGGGATTGCCGAGTTGTTTATCGTATTTCTGCTGACGCCCAATATCAAGGATTTAAAAGCATCCAGAATCATTTTCCACCCTGTTTAAAACCTAATCTCAGAACCATGCCAATGCCAAAGACCGGGCCCCAAAAACTCGATTTATGGATCAAAAAGAACCCTAGGCGGGCGAAATGGATCGATGTATTTTACAATACGTGTAACCCTGCAAATAATCCATGCGTCGCATCGCCAACCTGCGTACAGTTGCTGTCCCCGCAAATTATGAACTGGCCGATTGATCTAGAAAGGCAGGCCTGTACCCACAATAAAAAAAACGCCGCCGACCAGACGGTCGGCGGCACCTAAATTACGCTGAATTTGATAGTAATGAGCTAGTCGTTGATAAGTTTCATTAAAGGCGCATCAACCTCGGTCCATCTATGATCAAAATCTCCTGCGTGCCAATTCTTCTGCGTCTGCCACTCTGCATGGCCATCAAGACACACTGCATTGCTTCCCTTCAAATGACGATCCCCCATGGGATAGATCAGTTCATCTCGAAACTCTGGAATCATATCCTGCAGCTTCCCGGCCGCAACATCATCCCTATCGTGCGAATTAAAGATAGGCTGGGTGCGATTGACCTTGGTCCAAAAGTGATATCCCGTATGACTACCGGGGAAGGAAAATGCGTTATCGCCATGAGTGATGATATTGCTGGGATAAGACACGAAGGATTTTTTACGGTAGTACCAGCCCTTGGCATTGGACGAATCGGTCCATTGAGTTCCAAGAAATCTGTGGTTAAAGCCGTAGGAAGCTAAAATACCGTGGGTCGATGCGCTGGTCCGTGTGGGAATGGGTGCACCGCCAAATCGCCCATCGAGCATTTCACCATTATGGCTGGCACACCAAAGACCCTGTTCAGTATTGAGGATGTCCGAGTTCGCATCTCCAGCTGAATCCAGGTAGGAGTTCATCACAGCACCAAGGTTTTTATAGCCTTTGCCCCAGTACCAGGCGCCATCTGGTGTCACTTTCAACTTTGTGCGGTGGTGATCCTCATACCATGCTTCGTAATATGGCATCCAATCGTCCCACTCGTTGATATACGCCTCCATCGCCACCCCCATCTGCCGCAAATTGGTTGCGCACACGATCTGCTCACCCGATGAACGTGCCTTTTCGACTGAGGGTAAAAGCATTGCGATAAGGAGCGAAATAATCGAGATTACCACAAGTAGTTCAATCAGCGTGAAACCTTTGGACCGCGTTCTTGGCATGGCCACATCCTTTCATCTTACTCAACAGGCATCCCCTACCGAGGTCACCCATCTGCTTGGCTGTATGGAAACCACCCGATTACAGGTCTGTAATCAACTGTTTATTTTAGCTAAAAAAAAGCACTCAGGCAAGTCCCCAGTCGCCTGATATAGGCCGTAAGAAGTAGCTATCGGACCCCATTCTCCTCGATGGGGGCACCACCAGCCTCTTTGCCTCCCCAATACCATATCCAGCCCGCCCATCGAGAACAGCAGCCTAAATCATGTCCCAAAAGTGCGAAACAAACCATATATGGATAAAATCACCTCGTTGGTTCTATGCATCCGAAATTTGTAGAACTGACCCAAAGACGGGGCGTAGCTCAGTTTGGCAGAGCGCGGCGTTTGGGACGCCGAGGTCGCTGGTTCAAATCCAGTCGCCCCGATTGACAAAACTTCCTACTGAGTCGTCATTGAGACTTTCGCCGTTGCAATAGACGGCCAGAGGGTGTGAGATGACCGAGTGAAATTCACGTCGCCATCTAATATCAGCCAGTTGAAACTAACTGAGGCTTGAGCCCCACGTTCCGCCCAATCTCGTCAGCTTCAAATAAGTGGATGCGGGCAGGATCCAGATAAAATTCTTTCTGTGAACCAGGCTGTAGTTTATGGTGAGCATCGATTCGCGCAATTACTCCCGGGTGGTTTGACGTGGATAGGTAAACATCCATCTTGTCACCCAATGGCTCAATTACATCAACGGAAAATGTTATGGCATTGCCGTCTGCCTGGAATGCGCCTGTGGGCATATCACTGATCGCTTGGGGACGAACCCCGAGCACGACGGGTTGGCGATCCGATGGTTCGAGCCCCGACGCAATGGAATCAGGCATTCGAACACGCACCGTTTCTTCGTCAAACCACAAGGCACCCTGATCGACAACCAGGTGGCCCTCTAGGAAATTCATCGGCGGGGTTCCCACAAAACCGGCGACGAATCGATTCACGGGGTGATTATAAATCTCCAACGGTGTAGCACATTGCTGGCTAATACCATCTTTCATCACGACCACGCGGTCACCGAGCGTCATAGCCTCTTCCTGGTCATGTGTGACGTAAAGGGTCGTGGTTTTCAGGCGCATGTGCAGCCGTTTGAGTTCGGCACGCATGGCGACACGTAGTTTGGCATCCAGGTTTGAAAGGGGTTCGTCAAACAGAAAGCATTCGGGGGTACGTACGATCGCGCGACCCAAAGCCACCCGCTGCCGCTGACCTCCGGACAGTGCCTTGGGCCGACGACCCAGTAATTCCTCAATACCCAGTAGCGATGCAACCTGGCGAACCTTCTGATCAATTTCCTGCTTGGGGGCCTTGCGCAGCTTAAGACCAAAGGCCATGTTCTTATAGACGGTCATATGGGGATAAAGTGCGTAGTTCTGGAAGACCATCGCGATATCACGGTCCTTCGGCGGCACATCATTAACGACACGATCACCGATCTTCACCTCACCGCCCGTGATCTCCTCCAAACCGGCCACCATGCGCAGGGTTGTTGACTTGCCACATCCCGAAGGACCGACGAGTACTACAAATTCGCCATTCTCGATGGATAAATTAAAGCCATCAACCGCCCGCACCCCACCGGGGTAAATCTTCACTAGGTCATGCATATCAACTTGTGCCATATGGATTACTCACCTTCGATTTTTCGGATTCTAGCGGCAATCGACCTCGGTGGGAATACCCGCACCAAAGCCCATGGCCAATCTTGGATCCATCATCAGTGCATGAAGTAGTCGGTTGACACGGTACCCCCGTGATCAATCTGCAATTCAACCATCCCATGCCTGGCGGTCATGAAGCGCCGAATACCATGCCTGTTTAGCCACGACTTCCAAGGATCATTTATTAGTTGCTCATAACCGGCTGATTGCAACACAATCTGCGGCGACACGCTAGTCAACCACCGTGGAGAATCCTCAATAAAGCTGCCATGATGGGGTAAATGGCAGATATCTGCGTGGACGTCCGATCCGTATTGACTCGAAATCTTCCGAATCGCCTCCTTCTAAATATCGCCACACATTACAATCCGTTCACCTAATACCACTATACGTAACACAAGCGATATGCCATTGGTCGCAGAACCAACAAGACCCGGCGGCGGCCAGAGAACATCCAGATCAGCTGATCCACGACGTTCCGCATAGCCCTGCATTACGACCTAAACAGGAACCCCATGAGCATTAATTTGATCAATCAGACAATCTGCAGCCGACTCTGGCCTTCTCGATGCGCCTTGCGAAAAATATTCAGAGACTAACACGCGACCCACTGAAACATAGTCAAGCACATCTAAACTGCCGAAAAAATGGTTGATATCCGCATGAGAAAGGACCAGTATGTCAATACGGTTCACGCCTAAATGCCGAAGTGCTGGAACAATGGTATTCAAACCAACACTTAAATACTGCTTCGACCCACAATCAAACATAATCGTATGTGGTCTGGTGCCGCCTTTGCCAAATAAACCGGGGCCGACACGCAGCAGGTAACATGATCCGCCACCAACTGCGAACATGTTGACATGTAATGATGGACCATGATCCATTCGCAGATAACGAAACAGTGGGGTCGCATGATGTGTAGACATTAAAAGCCATCCGACACAGAGCATCGTACACAGTAAACATGCAGCCAAACGTCGGACAAACAGACCTGCCAAAAGAGCGATCACCAAACCAAATGCGTCAACCAGCCAATAGATTGATGGCGGTTGAGGAAATTGGAGTGTTGATCCCGGCCAGGAAGACACAAGGTCCACTAAACCCGCCAGAAAATCTGCCAGTTGCTGCAGCGGTAATGCCACCAGTTAGCCCAGGCTCGGGAATCCGATACCCAATCGCACCTTCGTATAGCCAACGGCAAGGGTGAGGGTGATGATCGGAAGGGTCATAAGTGACAAGACCACAGCAAGAGGCGTAACAATCCGAAAATGGTAAACCACCAGCGGCAGTGCCATGAGAAATGCCACAAGATTAACTGCGGTATAGTTGATCAGCGCTCGAATGATCCATTTTCGTGGTGGACCACCAGCTAATTCCTCTCAACCCGCCTGAAAACCAAGGGTCACACGCCCCGAGAACATTACCAATCCCGTGACCGTCACAAAGCCAAGCTGAAACCCGGCATCAAACAGATCACCCAGCTGTCAGATCAACACAATCAAACAGGCGATAGACAATATATGCAGAGGGCTGACCCGCCGTCCAGCACCCCGAGCGTAACCGGGGATTCATAACTAAATCAAGCGAAGGCGCCGCCTTGAGCACTGCGAAGTTGGAGGGATCCTTCGAGCACACCGACAACCTCAGCCAAACGAGGCTCATGACCAAGAAAATAACTAATGTGGTCCCCAGCCACATGGTCAATGTGCAAAACTGACCATGCACCGCTGATCAACACAACAGCTGACAATGCTCAACACTGAACCCCGCGCCACCTAGCGTACCGCACCATCAAACAAGCCAGTGAAACAAATACTACCGAGGGGATCATCTAGAACCATGCGTAATTGACAAGATGCCCTAACAGGATGCCGCCAATCCAACAGCAAACACACGAGATCACCGCGGCGAATCCCGACAGGTTTTTGTCGCGATTACCCCAATACCGTCTTTCCAAGTGACCATTGGACATGGTTGCCTGATCTGGCATTTCACACTGTCCCATCGATAACCGCGTACCTGGATTGACATGGACGACGGCCAGATTGATGACCCGCCGCATCCGGAACTCGACTGGGCGTCAATGTTCCTTCAACCGCTTCCAACAGGCCTCAAGTAACCCATGCAGCTGGTCACCAGTAGCGGAACTGATGGCAATGGGTTCAACACCCAGGTTTTGCCTGATGGTTCGTATCAACTCAACACGATCAGCCTCCTGTGGTAACAGATCGATCTTGCTGATCACGACAATCTGCGGTTTGGCGGCAAGTGCTTTGGAATAACTGGCCAATTCATCACAGATCATTCGATAGTTTTGCACCGGATCACTGCCATCGGTGGGGCTCACCTCGATCAGGTGTAACAACAGCCGCGTGCGCTCAACATGCCGGAGGAACCGAATTCCCAGTCCCTGGCCCTGGGCGGCCCCCTCAATGAGCCCGGGAATATCGGCAATCACCAGACGCCGAAAATCCGAAAGTTCTGCTATTCCCAACTGTGGTTCAAGCGTTGTAAACGGATAGTCTGCAATCCGCGGTGTCGCACGAGACACGCGTGCCAACAATGTAGACTTACCAGCATTGGGTTTTCCCAACAGGCCAATGTCCGCTACAAGCTTCAGTTCCAATCGCAGTGTGCGTTGTTGTGCCGGATCACCTTCTTTGGACTGTCGGGGAGTCTGGTTGGTTGAACTCTTGTAGTGCTCATTGCCATACCCGCCTTTGCCCCCCTCTGCGACCAACACCCGATCATCCACACAATCCAGGTCAGCAACTGTTTGACCAGATTCCTCATCGATGATCACTGTCCCCACGGGAACCCGGATCAGAACGTCGGCCTCGGATTTTCCGATGCACTGCTTGGATCCACCCGGACCGCCGTGCTCGGCTCGCCAGTGGTGATGCCCCGCAAAATCCAACAGTGTATCCACACCGTTGGAAGCAATGACGTACACAGATCCTCCATCGCCGCCATCACCACCATCCGGGCCTCCCTTGGGAACAAACTTCTCGCGCCGAAAGCTGACCTTACCGTCACCACCTTTGCCACTACAGACCTGAATTGTTGCTTGATCGACGAACACACGCCCATTATGAATCGTCAAGGCCCATCAATCCAATGGCCCCGCCACTTGCACCACGCCTTCTTGATCCACCCAGAAGAATTGCCCGGTCCGCTTAAACGGCAATTCAACTTGATTTCCGAACAGGCTGATCGTCCTAGTTGTATCTGAACCAAAACTGACCGTACGAATCAAGGCCCGATCATCGAGACCAACACCACTCCACACGGCCGTGTGCTGATCAAGTGCGTTATATCGACCTCCAATTTCATAGTTCAGCACCTGACCATGACGCAAAATGTCGTGATAGGCCAACATCCGATCATACGCCTGCTGCACATCCAGCATATTGAGCAGAAAGGGCCCCATATCTCTACGAGCAAAATCCGGTGGATAGACATCGGGGAAATCCCGCTGCGCCAAGGAACCGGGGGCAAAGACCGCGATGGTCTCAGCTCCACGCATCATGGTATGGATTACCATTTCACGGTAGGCCCCACTCGAGGCGATTTTAAAGCCCCATTGCGCCCCTCGCTTGGCTGGCCCATAATGGAACAAGTAACCGATCCAGGGCACCAGCATCTCATCGTCGCGAAGCACCTTGGCACAGTTTGAAAATTGGCGGACGCAATAAAGGAAAATGTTCCAGTTGACACGACCCTGATCTCGACCACCACCGCCCCATCCCGGCGTCATGTAACATCGAGGTTGAGCCACATCCAAAAGACTGCCGTTCCATCCATACGCAGGATAGAGTCCTGCCTGTTGTGGCTGGCGCAGGATCGGATGCGCATAGAAATTACCGATCCTACATTCGGGAAACACCGACCGCACCGGTTCGCTGAATGCCCGGCGAATCACATGGGACCGGGCCTGATCAACGACACGTTGATATTTCCGTGGTGAGTTCAGATTCAACTCGCCGAAACGTGCAAGACACCGGGGACACTTCAATGCCTCATTCATGGCAAGGCGTACTTTTTTTTCTTTGTCATTGCCATTTCTTAAATACGCACCACTCTCAAAATCAATCCATATCGAAGCAGGTACAACTCCATGACGTTGTAGATTTAATGCAATCTGTTGAGCCTTGACAGCCTGTCGACCCACTTCAGGACTTTCATACATCCACGCTGGACAGGAAAATAGTTTGTTGTCCGCTTCCTGTCGGGCCGGCAGTTGATGTGGACAGCCGCCAATATCCTTCACGAAAGCCCGCTGCACGAGACCTTGAGGAAGCATGACCACGGGTTTTCCTTGCACCACCAATGTTTTCAGAAATGGCTGTACCGCTTTAAACCCAGTTGAGGTGTGCAGTGACGTACTGATACAAAGTGGCGCAATACCACGCCGTATCATGTCGCCAGCCAACAGGTGGTCCTGGGGTGCTGCACCCCAATAAAGAATCGGCCAACGATCCTGGGGGTCGTGTTCAAGCGGTGGCATGTAGCGACGCAACTGGCCTCTAAGGTGATTGGAGGGCCCATCGAACTTGGCTGATGTGACTGAAGCCGCGTCAACCTGAAGTCCCTTACCCAGTAGCCCGCCAACCAGCAGGAAAACCAAAATAATTGATAGAACATAGGATCGCATGGTGATTGAAATGATCGATGGTGCCTGATTACATATTTGGGAACAAACCATCATGCAAAGTCCATGGTCCATGAGCCATTGAATTATCACCAACCGCACCCAACATAGGATACTTATGCTTATGATAGGTGGAGATGAACCTTTCTGATGGCAACACTTGGGAAACTCCTTGATGAGCCGTCTTGGACCTAATCCTGACCAGAAGCCTGACGCCGTCGGTTTGTCTCCCGGCATGATCTGGTTGCTTGCCGGCGCCGTAATTATGGCACTGGCAACCCTTGGAGTAATGCTCTACCCATTCGAATTTCAAGCCACAATGAGCGGAAACTGGCTTGCTCGTGATGAGAGAAAGTTAGGCACCGTGCTCTGTCATGTCTTACTGGGTGCCCCACTGGGCATGATCGAGGTCCGCCTTGCCCGCCAGTTACTTAAGCGCCGCGGATGGATTGTTACACTGGTAATGATTGACGTGGCCTTGCTGGCACTCATTGGTGAATCCGCCCAACTTTGGCTAGCAGATCGACAAAGCTCCCTGATTGACCTGGTCGCGGTGACCATTGGAGGAACGGCTGCAGCGCAGTTCATGGAATTACTTGGCAGCCATCATGAGTTTCAAAAGGACCCCAAACCTATGAACTGCGACGATAAGGCGGGGGAATCTGGAGATGACGATGGATCGTAACAAAGGCTGGCAACTGGTGCAGGAGTTTGTTGGCAACACCGGTCTGCGACGACACATGCTCGCGACGGAAGCAGCCATGCGATGGTATGCCAATCGGTTAGGTCAGAACAAAGACTGCTGGGGTGTCGTGGGCCTCATCCATGATTTTGATTGGGAAATTCACCCCCAGCTACCAGACCATCCGGTCAAAGGCGCTGACATCCTGCGTCAACGCGGTATTGATGAACAAATCGTGCGTACCATCTTGTCCCATTACACCAAGGGCACCGGCGTGGAGCGGACTGAGCCCATCGATTTTGCATTACTTGCCTGCGATGAGATCACCGGCCTGATCATCGCGTGCGCCTTGGTCCGACCCGGAAAAAACATCGGGGACGTAAAGCCCAAATCCATCCGGAAAAAATGGAAGGACAAATCCTTTGCCGCAGGTGTGGATCGAGACCATGTGGCCGCTGCAACCGCTGATTTCTCAAGCCAGTGTTTTGGTGACACCTTGGAATTATGGGATCACATCGGCAATGTTCTGACCGCCATGCAGGCCATTGCCGGCGACTTGGATTTGGACGGCCGACTCGCAAGTCAGTAAACCACCGACGTTGGACCCCATTGCCACATAACCTGCGGACATCTGCAACTATTTTCGTTTTAGAAAACCGAGCTCAACGCATGGGTAATCATGGGCCGAATCTAACGCATCCAGATATTGGCGCTGGATTGCTTTCAATCGCTCTAGTTACAGGCAAAAAGTCGCATGAACAAATTGAGCCCCACCTGGTGCAGCTGGATGCAAACCGCGGCAACTCCTTGATGGAAAACTTGAGATACGCTGAATTTAGTTGTTGATCCAGGCGAACATGATGCCAACTAGCGACATGAGCTGTACACAGCCTTGATCGGATCGAACACTATGAACTGCTGGACAAACCTTGCTGCTTTCGTTCCCAGACTGCACGTCGTTCTGATTTCCCTTCCAACCGCTCACGAGCTACTTTCTCAAGTACTTTAAGTCGTTCGAGTTGCTGCCCTGTCCGTCCAAGCTGCTCATCTGGACGCTGGCTAAGCGCTTCCAAGCGTGCAATCCGTTCATTCAGGGCAGTTTGCTCGGTCACCAATTCCGAAATTTTGGCTTCAAGCTTGACCATGTTCATCGTGTTGATCTTGGCTAGGGAGGGGGAAGGCTCACCAAGTAACATCGGAGGATCCTTGGGCTTGGCAACTGGTCGTCTGCCAAACTGCCCCCTGCCGCCACGATGAAAACTACGTCTTTCCATAACAATACGCTAGCATAAGTTAGTCCAACCTGCTGGATTGGCCCAGTATTTGAAAATATCATCATCCCCAGTTAACTCGTCTTGGCAATCCGCCGACAAAGTTTCTGTGACAAACATTCAACCAAATCGAACTACGCGTATCCAATCCATGACCCATGAAGAACTGCTCTGCCTTGCCGTGCTGGGCAGTTATCGGACGAAGCAGCGAGTCGACAACGAGCTAGATCGCAGAGCCCTTCTAGGTGAATCGACACCTATTGAAACGGGCACAACGGGGCGGCAGGGGATATTGGCAGTCCGACAAATAGCACAAATAGCATGGCTTGAACATCGCAACAGTGCCGCATAACCATCGCCGTGCTTCCAATCACAGGCGATGTGACCACCTAATGGGTCCGCTCCACTCATCTACTGCGTGGCCGCAAATACGATTTAACACAGCACAATTCCGTTCTTAAAACGGTGACGCCTCGCGGCTGCCCCTTGACATGGTCCATGCCAAGATAGTTAGGATGCAGGCCCCACAACCCGTCCCACCCCGTGGCGAACCAAACCCTCAATAACCACTTTGGTTTGGCAACCTGATCACACTGCAAACCACTTGTGATAAAAGTAGCCAGCACCATACCCCCCGGTCCACCTCGATCAACAGCACGTTACACATAGAACTGACCTCGGATGAATTTGAACTCACCCATGGTTGGCCACATTGTTACACTAGCCGACATGACGAGTTGACCGAACTCATCCACGAACCATCTGCCTTCGCCATGATTGATTTACATCAAATAGAACGGCGCACTTATACCCACGGCCCCACTGCCCTGGTTCAACTGGAGCGTTTTTCTCTCGCAATTGGCCAGGGAGCGGGGCCGAATATCTACATCAAACGCGATGATGAGTTGGGCCTGATCGGCGGTGGGAACAAGACACGAAAGCTTGAATTCATCTTCGCCCAGGCCCTCCACCAATGTGCCGACACAATCATTACCTGTGGCGCAGTGCAATCAAACAGCTGTCGCGCCACCGCATCAGCTGCCAGGATTGAAGGACTTGCGTGCCGGCTTGCATTGGAACAACGTGTGCCAAACAGCTACGACCCGAAAGCATCCGGAAATAACTTCTTGTATCAACTTTTAGGGGTGGAGAAACAAAACGTCGTCGACGCTGGCAATGACATGAATTCAATCATGGCAACCATGGCTGACCAAGCAAGGCATGAAGGACGAAACCCCTACGTGATGCCACTGGGTGCCGGCACACCCTTGGGAGCATTGGGGTATGTAAATGGTGCCAACGAAATCATGGCACAGGCACAACAGATTGGCATCCAGTTTGATGCCGTCATTCATGCCAGCGGCGGCAGCGGTGGTACGCAGTCGGGGCTACTTGTGGGTTTTAGTGAATCCAAGGATTCGCCACGTGTCATTGGTATCTGTTCGGGTGCGGACAAGATCACACAGCAACAGCGTGTACACCGCCTTGTACAAGGCACTTTTGATCTACTTATGCTTCCGCCAACCGTTAGCTTGAAGAATATCGTTTGCAACGATGATTATGTCGGCCCTGGCTACTCGCTACCAACACCACTCATGGCTGAGGCGGTTCAATTGCTCGCGCGAACAGAAGGCGTTTTGCTGGATCCCGTTTACAGCGGCAAAGCCATGGCAGGATTAATCGATCTTGTACGCCAAGGACAGTTTACGCCCGATCAGAATATTCTCTTCCTACACACCGGGGGGGTGCCCGCGATTTATCATTACAAAGACGATGTAATGCTCCACCTCTAGCAATACACTTGCAAACTTACACCTATCCCACTGAATTAGGGTCCGAGAACTTACCCGTGTCTCCTACGATGCCTGGATACGAGCCGCATGGTGTCTGTTGACATAAAATCTGTGTCCATACATCTACCCGCCCCGATGTACTTGGTAGCCAGGCGACATCTGAAATTGCGATGGCGGGGTTCCAATGACACTGGTTTGATAAATAACTATCAACCACCCCGTCAGACTGCGGAGTCTTGACCATGCAATGTGTGCAATGTGGTGTTCGCATTCCCCTGGTATCTCAGGAAGACTGGGTCAAGAAGGTTTGCGACCACTGCCAGCAGATTGGTGGCATCCTCATTGAGGATAGATCAGCCGCAACCCCTTGCGATGCCGATCCAATCGTTTTTAGTAATATTGCTTGGCAGCCATAAGCACGTCTGCTGAACACCCCGGTCTGCTCATCAGCCCTATCCAACCACGACAACCAATTCCACCAAAATCTGGTTCAATCCGCCCCAATGGACGGTCAAAATAGGGCGACATCCATAAAAACTTACTATTAATACACTTAAATCCTTAAAGCATGAGAAATGGCATCAAATTAAACCATCTATTCTCAGGTTCCACCAAGATCACCACCCAAACCAGAAATATTTAATTTCTTTTAAAACAAATACTTACATTATTTTTCCGTGATGGTCCGGTTTGGCACCAGATTCGCTATATATTTGACTGGAAGCGCTATCAGTGTGCACAGGTGGTGCGCGCCCTGCGATACGCAGCGATGCGGTTCGCCGGGTATACCGGAACTGGCTTGGAGCCGGATGTTCCATGAAACGGCACGGCATAAGTGTGCCTGCGGTATGAAGGTAACCGCTTGGTATTGCATCACTTTTTAATTGAAGGAGCATTAGCCAATTGCGGATCGAAGGTGCTTAAAACGACAAGTCAATTTTTCCCAGTTTTCCCTATTTATAAAGGAGCAGAAGCAATGAGACAGAAACTGAACTGTACAATAAACCCCGCTCAGGTGATGGGCATTATGGCCGTCATCTCGCTGATACCGGTGCATTCAGCATTGGCTGCAGCCCCCATAGCGACTTTCCTTGATGACCAACCAGGACTGTATGCCCCTATCCAAGGCATTACACTTGAACAACAAATTGTTGACGGGCTCGACCCGAATGATCCGGACAGCATTGACCGTGACTCGTGGATTTTCGGTAGCATCGATTGGGGAGATGAAGGACATATTCAACCCGGCAACCACACGTGGAGAATCGTCGAGTCGTCTTTTCCCGGCGGTGCAGGTGCCTTATGCGGTGGAAATGAAGGACAAGCCGGAGAGGCCAACCCATGTGCGAACTCGACCAGAAGGTACGAGACGACCATGAAGGGTAGTTCTGATGTGGTGGGCATGAACACTGACCGTGATTGGGTCTTCTCGTTCTATATCAAAAATGAATATGTGGACTCCGTCGGCACCGACAAACTCTTTGAAACGTCCTCAGTTTCAAGCGCGGATGGACCTCCTGGGCGTGACATGATGGTTATCATGGGCAGAGGTGTTGGCGGTGGCAGTATCGCTGCCGATGGGACAGAACACGTATACAGACTGACTCATGGTGTCTGCTCTGCACCGGGCCAATGCGAAAACAAGACGGTGGATATCGACACGCCTTTGAATGATGGCAAGATCACCATGCACTATAAGGCTTCCAACTCCAAGATCGACCTCTACTTCGATGACGACCTGTTGATTCCAGATTTCGAGTCACAGAATGGATATTACGACATCAAATTCATCCAGCTGGGTGGTGGCGGCATCAGTTTTGAAAATGCCCTTTATGATGAAATCTATATCGGCGTGCTTGGAGAAACCAATGCATGTGGCGCAGATGGTCCAGGCCCGAATGTCCCCGGTGATTTCAACTGTGATGGCGTAGTTGACGTAGCAGACTTAGGCATTATTGGTGCCAACTTCAATGGCAACCAAGTGACCTATGTCGATGGTGACGCCAACCTGGACGCGGCAGTTGATGTCGCAGACCTCGGCGTTGTCGGTGCCAATTGGAGTGCCGCACAATCCGGGTCGGTGGGCCAGGCGTTGCAATCTGCCGGCCTTGCGTCTTTGGTTCCTGAACCGACAACCGCCGCGGTATTGGTCATCGGACTTGGACATCTCGGACGTCGACGCCGACATTGAGACTGCGGAGAAAAAATCGGCATGGCATCACAGGGGAATCCAGACCCCTGTGATGCCATGCCGACCGGGGATTGCAATCCTTCTGTTATTTGCTGCGCGATGCGTACAGTGATCGCCTGATCAACCTCGTGGAGTTTGAACATTGAAACAGATTATGAATCTAAACAGACTGATGCACCACGCGATCATATTCATGGTGACAATGACCACATTGTATCTGGCGACACGCTCAGCTTTGGCAGAACCCCCGGTTCCGGTTTTCATGGATGACCAGCCGGGCCTTTATGTGCCCATGGAAGGCGATCCAAACGACCCATTAACCAGTAAACCAACCTGGAACTTCAAACCAATTGACTGGGGTGGCGAAGGACATATCCAGCCATCTGATAATCACCCAGGGCCGTGGAAGATTGAGCCTTCACCATTTTCTGATGCGGCGGCAACATGCCGCGGGAACGAGGGGCCAACCGGAGAAATAAACCGATGTGTTAATTCGACCCGGCGGTATAACCCGACGTTTAAAAACCCTGTCAGCAGTGATGACAAAATCCCAATGGATACAACCCGGGATTGGCTGTTCACTGTGTCATTTGCCATCGAGAACACCGACACATTCGGCACTGACAAACTCTTTGAATTTGCTGCTGCAACGCGAGGCGCATCACCAAACCGATCGACTGAAGACCTGCTGGCAATCAAAGGCGCTTATGCTGAAGAAGGAGACAGCAGCACATTGCCAGGTGGTTTGGAAAACCGGTACCGAATCATTCACGGACCCTGGCTTGACGGGCAACCCGAACCCTATGGCACCGTTATTGATCAACCACTGACCCAGGGCAAGATCACCGTTCACTACAAGGCAGCCAATCAAAGATTGGACTTCTGGTTTGATGACGAACTGATTCTGGCTGACTTTGAATCACTAAGCGGAACCTATGACATTAATTTTGTCCAGCTGGGTGGTGGCGGCACCAGTTTTGAAAATGCATTATGGGATGAACTGTATATTGGAGTACTCTCGGAAACCGCTGCATGTGGAACAGATGGCCCAGGCACAAATATCCCTGGTGATTTCAACTGCGATGGACTCGTTGATGTGGCTGACCTGGGCATCATTGGCGCCAACTTCAACGGCACCGAAGTAACGTATATTAATGGTGACGCCAATCTCGACGGCAGCGTTGATGTGGCTGACCTGGGTATCGTCGGCGCCAATTGGGGAATAGCTTCGGGCACGTCACTTTCACAGGCGCCAAACGGCGCAGAACTGGCGGCCCTGCTGCCTGAACCAGCTACCGCAATCACACTGATCATCGGGCTCACCTGCCTTGGGCGC
This sequence comes from Phycisphaerae bacterium, assembly GCA_963579995.1. Lineage (GTDB taxonomy): Bacteria > Planctomycetota > Phycisphaerae > Phycisphaerales > Phycisphaeraceae > UBA6626. The sequence continues at coordinate 20,222 of CAUZIY010000006.1, read as the reverse complement.
AACCATCGACAAATACCAACAACTTTGTCATCATGGCAGCCGTGAATGAACACAAACCGGTAGACCCTGAGATATTGCCGTTCCGTAATTCCACTGCTGTCCTTGATGATGGTCGTGAACTAAATCAACGCATGCAGCGTGATGGTTATCTATTCATCCAAGGACTCCTGCCCCCACAAGTCCTCGAAAGTCTCCGTCAGCAGGCGCTAACTATCGAACGTGATGCCGGATGGGTCAGGGATGATACGCCGTTGCAGGATGCCGTTGCCGATCTCAATGGTTTTTGTGTCGAGCCCGAACCGGCCTACAACAACGTCTATTATGACCTGTACAAACTTGCCGATTTCCATGCACTGCAACACCGACCGGAGTTAAAGAACTTGTTTGAACGCATGCTCGGTGAATCAGTCATGGCCCACCCACGCATCATCATGCGAACAATTTTCCCGCAGCGCGAAGCATATACCACCCCACCTCATCAAGACTTCATTCCTATCCAAGGCACCCCTGACACCTTTACCGCATGGATCCCGCTTGGCGATCTACCACCCATCATGGGTGGGCTTCAACTTGCTGAAGGATCGCATGCCCATGGTGTCTACGAATTTGCACCCTCCCTCGGCGCCGGTGCAATGGAGGTCACCGACCCCCTAAAGGGCAGATGGCGAAACAGTCCGTTTAAACAAGGTGATGTATTGATCTTCCATAGCATGACCGTCCACCAGGGGGTGCCCTGCCAGGGCACATCACTGCGAATCTCCGTGGACGCTCGGTATCAGAAGCTCAGCGATCCGATCGCACCGGACAGCCTCGAACCTCATAATAAACCGGTGACATGGAAAGAAGTTTACGCCGATTGGCCATCGGATGACCGGCAATACTACTGGCACCAGTGGAACCTGCAGACCAAGGATTACGATTACAGTTACTATGAAGAACGCGACCGCATGGCCATCCGGCTTGCTGAGCAAGGTGACATCCGAGCTCGTTCAACACTGCAGAGAATCATTGCCCGAGGGAGTATCGATCCCGCCAAGCAGCAGCGGGCCCAGGAATTACTCACAGCGCTGGAAACAAAACATTGAAATAGATTCAAAGTCAATTACCCACGCGTAGGCGACACCATTTCTCTTGAAAACCCGGCCGGTCGAAAACCTCTGGATTAACCGCACCCTTGGAAGGCCGACGCCCAAGCGACAGATCCAGTATCGCTTGACCCGCGGCATTACCGAGATCCCGCATTAATTCGTCTGTGACCCCGATAGCATGAGGTGCCATCAGTACGTTTTCCAGGTCACTGAAAATCGGCGGCTGGGTAAACGGCTCATCCACAAATGTATCGATCGCCGCACCGGCGATCTGATTCGATTTCAATGCGTCGTACAAAGCCTGCTCATCCACGATGCCGCCACGGGCGGTGTTGATTAAGTATGCATGCGGCTGCATCAGTTCGAGTTGACTGCTGCCAATCAAACCACGGGTCTGGTCTGATAGTGGACAGTGAACCGATACGAAATCTGCCCGTTTCATCAACTCGTCCAGTTCGACCAATTCAACACCCAATTCCTGGGCCACCTGGGGATCGAGGAAGGGATCAAATGCAAGCGGCTTGTTCATTTTGAAGCTGCCCAGCAGGCGGATCAGTTCACGGGCGATCCCACCCAATCCGACCGTACCCAGAGTACGGTCCCGCAGTTCCTTACCGATATAGTTAAAACTTTCAGACCATTGACCATTGCGACTGAGTCGATCTTTGGCCAGTACATGATGGGCCAGGGCAATCATCCACCCCACCGTAGCTTCGGCCATTGGCCGATCGACTGCACCCACCGCAATGAACACTGCCACATCGGATTGCGTGCAAGCATCGACATCAACCTTGTCATAGCCAACGCCCAAGCGACTAACGACCAGCAGGTCATTGGGGGTGGCAAGCGTTTGCTTATCCACCCATGGACTCCATACCAGGATTCCCTGGGCATCTTGAATCTGCTCAGCACTAATATGGGGCAGATGTTCTTCAAATGTAAAGCACTCGATATGCATGTGTGAATCAAATACGGTCAGAGCCTGGTCCTTGCCCTTCATGCGACCATCGTCCTGGAAAACATCAGCAGTTCGTGCTACCCGGAACTGGTTTGGATTAGCCATGGTCAGACCCTCAATGCATCAAGGAGTTTGATCTCATCATTCTTCCACGAAATCTTCAGGAATAAGGCCGCCGAATCCGCTCTGGCGCAACAGATCCATGAACTGACCCGTAAACACAAAGTTGCGATCCGGAAACTCCAAGCCCGCCATATTTTGATCGATGTGACTAAATAGAAGATCGATCTCAGCCATTGGCTTGCGGCTCCCATTTTCCGGATCAATCAGTTGTACGGTCCCATGTGTTGAAGCGCCTTGCCGATCAAGCCTTTCAATGGTGGCATCGAAATGCAGGCTGAATCCCGGTCGTGCCGCTTCAAAAAAGGAGGCCTTGGCAATCTTGGCCAGAATGACCTTCTCTGTAAAATCGTTAGATGCACCGACTAGGATGCCCGCTGTCTGCGCCATACCCTCGATCACTAACGTATTGGGCATCACCGGAAACGCCGGACGGCACTCCGTTGCCGGCAAATGATCACGCAACACCTCCTCAGCAAGCGAAATATTCTTGATCGCTATGCATCGATGTTGCTTTTCTAATACCAGAATACGATCGATCCAAATCCAGCGCATGGTGCAGAAAGCATGCTGTCCGATCCGGACATTTGCTTGCTATGATTCAAGCTTCGTTTGTACGAACTTGACAACCGTGTCCACAGTAAAAATGTCAGAAAACTCGTCGACGTTTCGACTTTCATCAAAAGCATCAAGATCAGCGTGTGGTAGACGTTCACGTAACTCTTGCATTCCGTAATCCGTCACTTTCTCATCCTGAACGTATTTCGGATCGTTCAGGACATTATCCGGAATCATTTCCCCCTGATCAATCTTAATCCCAAAGGCCTTTTCCAACCGAAAAACAATATCCAAGAAATCAATCGATTCGGCACCCAAATCAGTTGCCAATTTGGCTTCCGGAACGACCTCGTCATCGTCGACCCCCAGAGCGTCAACGAGAACCTCTTGAACTTTGCTGAACACTTCCTCTCGAGTGATTGTCATGATACGAAATACTCCGTGTCGAACGACACCTAGTCACGTTGCATGGTAGTTCTTACGATTAATCATAATCACGCTGCCACCAGTGGCTTGAGGGCAAATCGCCCTCCCAGGGCAACCTCGCCACCTACGGTACCGCGTCCGTCTAGATCCCAACCCATGTCGGTCTGCTTGCGAACCTTCACCTCGACCCTGAGAGTCTGCCCCGGCCGAACCATTTGGCCGTATCGGATATTGCGTGCCTCACACAGAACTAATGGCTGACCGTTGGCCGATTCGTCGAGCAATAACCGTCCAGCCTGAACCAGGGCCTCAAGCATGAGAACGCCTGGGAAAACAGCAAATCCAGGAAAATGATCTGCCAGATATTCCTCTGCACTGCTGAGACATTTAATCCCAACCAATCGGTTGTCCTCGCGTTCCAGCACCCGATCTATTAGTTCAAAACGCAACGTCGTCACCCTTGGCAAGCCACCAAAACACAGTGGCGTATCGGAGTGTAGGCGGTGCCTTAGACCGATGCAATTCGCATAAGGCCAAAATCCAATACCCACGGAGCCCAAACTCGCCACGCAGGAACGGGAACTCGCTCTCGCTTCAATCCATCATTCGCAATCAACTATGACAGAGAGTCGAACGCGAGGCTATCCAGCACACCTTCCTGGCTCTTCAAATAGGCCACCACCAAGGAGGCGTAACTTTCCTGGATGAATGGATGGTCATCCAGGACCAATTGGCTGCGGACATCGTATACACGAGATTCACTAGGACCCTCAATTTCCACAAAGTCGCCGAGTTCGGGCAGCGAATCAATTTCCACCAAGCAGTCTTCCAAGCGCCAACGGTGACGACGTTTTTCGAACATCAGATGTTGCTGATAGCCAAGCACCCCAAGCAATTGCACTGCATGATCGCAATTGACAACCTGCACCTGCACCTCATGACGCACTTTAAGTGCGGCTGACAGTCGCGGCCCCTTATGCGTGATGACCGTAACCGAATCGTTGCTGCCTGCATATTCCTCGGTTCGAACCCTCAGGCCTTCACCGCGGTTATAAAGCGCAAGTTCCGGCGTATCGAAATAGCGGTTCGTTTCATCTATCACTAATGAACGCCGGGCACCGATCTCTACAAGACAAGACTCAAGCCTCGGACAATCAAGCAACCGCATCTTGGCTTCAATCTCGAGACCCATCGAAACCATCCACAATTAAATGACACCTGGGGCACCAGGCAGCTGGACATCAGTTGAACAACTTGACACGAAGAGATACCAGATGCCGTGCATCATGGATCGCAGTTCTCTTGGACACCGATTGCGCGTACCGGTCGGCATGAAAGTTGAATGTCGCCGGTGAACACATTAGCGTCAATGGTGATGGTAGGGATTCATGCCAGGTAATGCGTACTAGAACCCATTGCTCAACCAAGCTGAGCGACATGGACCTCGCAACCCGATGAAAAACCAGTAACACCGGTGGGTCATGCCGCTGATGCTCAATGGTACGCCACAACCAGAGTCCCCCCAATAGCAACACCATAACACCCAGTGCCAGACACAACCCCTGAAGGGGAATGATGTGGCCCCCACGAGCCCCCCAATGATCGACAATATCCGACAATCGCCAGGGTTCTGATCGTAAAAGTAACAGGGTTCCACTCACCGGTAGGCCTCAATTCTTTATAAAAGACTTACGCTCGCGAAATACTGGACCAGACGCCTGCATTGTTTTAATGAGATGTTGAACCACTCGACCAGCACGTTTTTTGACCCAAGGATCTCGATCCGTGATGGACATTTCGGCAACTGCCCCTGCTGAACTGATCAAACCCAATGATTCGACAAGCCAGAGAGCACTGATTCGATGTTTTGCCCGGTGGTCTTGAAGCATTTCCCCAAGAGCGGACACTGCCTCGCCGGTTCGCCATTGCAACAGCGCCCTGATCGCATTAGCACGAACGCGATTGGACTCAGACTTGGCCATACGAATCAACTGTTGGCTGCAATCCATCTTACCCTGTTCACCCAATGCCTCAACGGCATTGGCACGCACACGCGGATTATCATGGGACAATGCTTGGGTAAGTGCCTTGATGCTGCCCGTAGAAGATGATGACCCAAGTGTACGGACCGCCGCAGAGGTAATACGCGGATCTTGATCCTTCACCATCAAGCCAAGGGTCTTTTCGAAGAAGTCGCCCTGGTTAAGGGCGTTAATCATGACCATTGCCCGCAGCCGTTCGCTACGATCAGAATCCACAAGCTTGCGACCCAGCGCCTGATGAAAAGTTGGATCGATCTTGATAAGAGCACGACCGGCATGGAGTTGCTGCTCCCGATTCAACTTCGACCAGGAAAGCCAAAGCCTTTCAAAACCCCAGGTGGCAAGTTGGTTTACGGCCAGTTGCTGTAAAGCTGCGTGCTGGCTATTGATCAGTTGCAACAGGGCCATCGGCACCCCAGACCATCGACAACAAAGTAGATGTCGCAGGGCAATGCGCGCCAATATCACATCTTTATCCAGACAAAACTGACTGATCGCCTGGTTTGCAAACTCCAAGTCCTTACCCCTGATCCGCATTAATTCACGTAATGCAATTAACCGGGCCAGCCGACTTGGCAGTTGAGTCAATTGAGAAAGGTACCGGATCTTATGTACACAACCCAATGGCAGTGCCGCAATCCACCGTACCAGGCCGCAATCATGATCGGATGGCCATTGAGCCAACTCCGTTGGAACAAGACGATCTGCAGTTCGAAGCTTTGAAAGCTTCACGACTACTCGATGATCGATAAGCAAATGCGCGTTCAAAAGCAGATCCGGTAGGTGGCCCTTGGATACGGCCTGACGAATACCGACCAGTACATGCTGCGACAGCAATGGGTGGACAACCCATGCAAACATGGCTTGGCGTAACTGCGGCCAGTGGGCACGCTGAAGTTGAACCCGAAGCTGATCCAAAACCGCATTATGCCTGTGTCCTAATGGGCCAAGCCACTGTTGCATCGGACATGGTGCGAGAACAGCCATCGCTAGCAAAACGCTGTTCTGCCGGTGGCTGGCATAACAACTCGCCGCCTTTTCCATGGCGTTGCGTACATAACCAACCGTGGCCGGATCACACCCGGATTGTCCTGGTTCAACACACCACTGAGCTAACTGAAGCAGACATGTGGCCGCATCTATCCGCAACTGCGGCTCAAGACCATGCACCAACTGGTCGAGCACAAGGTAAGCCAAACGGCCAGCCCGGGCTCGCCGTATGATTTCAACCACATTGGCCGGGCCTCGACCATCATGCACCTGAACCGCCTGACGCATGGGGCCATATAGTTCCGTGACAGAGCCGATCAACTCGTCCTGGAGCTCATCGGACAACTGGTCAAAATACATGATGAGCGAGACCAGGCTGGGCGGGTCACCACGCTGAAGAATTAGGTGGGCAATGTGCCGCACAGAAACCAAATCCGCCGTTGGCAAAGCCGCAGCCAGGGCTCGGTCCACTGAAGTGGACGCGATGCCGACTAGATGAGTCAAAATCAGCGGATGAGATGGTAATGACACCACGCATTGTTATCGGTAACTCAACTTATGGAAGTGGAATAAGGAAAACAAATATTGAAAAATCACCTTTTAAGGCTTTGAAATTTAGGTATTCATGCTATAATACGAGGCTTTCGATCTTGGGAAACAAAACGTAATCCGCGAGCCTTGGGATAAATAATTCATGAGCGTCAGCCATAAATCTTCTTCCACAAAGTCGACTTGCCGATTAATGGTCTATAAGCGTGCTTTGCACCCTGAGCTGTTCAAACTTGAGGGGCGTAATCTGCAGCGACATGGCGATTATGAGGGCGAAATGTGGATCTGCCGTGCCGGCCATGTGGTCCGTTTTCAGACTGAGGGGCATGTCATGACCGAAGCTGTCGTAGACAATGCTGACCACCTGCCAGAACATGGCTTGGTCAGTGCGTTGCCCTGTCTGGGTGAGAAAGAATATGAGCACCCCCGTGATGACCGAATAGGTTTCGTCACCACAATCCAAACAGAGTTTCTGACGGACAATCTTTACAGGGCAACGTATCGTGAAATGATGGACTTCGCCACCGAAACCGATTCTCTGTTTCACGCATGGACCGATAACGAAGATGCCAACTGTCTCTCACTGCTTGACGTGCAAACATTCAAGAAGGAGTTGCACGTTCAAAGCTACCACCTCTCAGGTATCGGTGGTCTTGTCCTGCGAACCCAATCGATCTTCGAGGTCTGCTAGGCCAGTCTGTTACTGCGGATCCAAAGCCGTATAACGTACCGACCATCAGGCAAATCCATGTCTAAACTGAGTCGCACTGCTATCATCGAGCGACTGGAATCAGCGGGAATCATTGCGATCTTTCGGACTGATGATGCTGGCCAGTTTGTTGATGTATGCCGTGCAATGCGTGACGGTGGTGTATTCGCTTGCGAAGTCACCATGACCACGCCGGGCGCCCTGGAGATTCTCGGCCAGGCAGTCGACAAACTTGGCGACGATCATCTGGTGGGGGTTGGTAGCGTCCTAGATGCAGAAACCGCCCGTGCAGCGATTCTTGCCGGTGCACAATTCATTGTCTCGCCCACCTACTGTGCCAAGGTCGTGGAAATGGCACACAGATACGGCCTGCCGGCCATTCCCGGTGCCTTAACACCAACTGAAATACTTACTGCTTGGCAAAATGGTGGGGATATTGTCAAGATTTTCCCCGCCAGCCAGTTAGGGCCCCGCTATCTCAAGGAAATACTGGCACCAATGCCCCAACTACACCTCATGCCGACCGGCGGGGTCAATGTCGATAATGTAGTTGACTGGCTGGATGCTGGAGCAACATGCCTGGGACTGGGGACAGCCTTGGTTCGCAAGGATTTGGTACTCCAAGGAGACTGGAGTGCCCTCACCCAGCACGCCAAACAGCTCGTTGATCGAGTAAGACAGGCTCGAGAACAGTAACAAGTACCCGCCCAAACCGGAAGTCGTACAGGCCAAATAGCCTCGGGCAGGTAGAATGACGGTCGCATAAGACGACTGGGCATACGCCGAATTGGCCCGCGAGGAGATTCATAGATGACAACGACGGCAAAGCTCCCGGATCTATCGAAGGAAGAAATCCAACGTTACAGTCGACACCTGATCCTGCCAGAGGTCACGCTGACGGGACAGAAAAAGCTGAAGGCCGCAAGTATCCTGATGATCGGAACCGGCGGCTTGGGTGCACCGGTATCGATGTATCTAGCCGCAGCGGGTATCGGACGAATCGGCTTGGTCGACTTTGATCGGGTGGAGCTTACAAATCTACAACGTCAGATTATTTTTTCCACCCAGGATGTCGGGCAAGACAAACTTACCGCCGCCAAGGCTCGACTGGAAGGGGCCAACCCCCACATCAAGATTGAGACCCACCACGTCCACCTGAGTTCTGAAAATGCCCTTGATATCATTCATGACTACGACATTGTGATCGATGGGACAGACAACTTCCCAACACGATACTGTGTCAATGATGCATGCGTAATGCTTGGAAAACCAAATGTATATGGGTCCATCTTTCGGTTTGAAGGACAGGCCACACTTTTCGACCCACGCGTCAAGGGACCATGCTACCGTTGCCTTTATCCAGACCCACCACCACCCGGAATGGTACCATCATGTGCTGAAGGTGGCGTGCTTGGAATTCTCCCAGGCATTATTGGCACAATCCAAGCAACCGAAGCGATCAAACTTATTCTTGACCAAGGCAAAAACCTGGTTGGACGACTCCTGCGCTTCGATGCACTGGCGATGAGTTTCAAAGAGTTCCGACTCCGACGTGACCCAAAGTGCCCGGTGTGCGGTGACAATCCATCCATCACCGAGTTAATTGACTACGAGCAGTTCTGTGGCATCCGGGGCGAAGAATCCACTACCATCATCCGAGACGGCCAGGATATTCCAGCTATTAGCGTCCAAGAACTCAAAGCTGCAATTGATGCCGAGGAGGATTTCGAACTTATTGACGTCCGCGAACCGCACGAACACCAGATCTGCAATATCCGGTCAGCCAGTTTGATCCCGCTCGGTCAGATCGCAGAACAATTGTCCCAGTTTGATCCAAACAAACGATACGTGGTCCACTGCAAACTTGGCGGCCGCAGCACCCATGCCGTTGAACTCATGCGACAGGCAGGACTTGATGCAACCAATGTCTCAGGTGGGATCACCGCTTGGGCCAAGGAAGTCGACCAGACAATGCCAACATACTAACGAACACCACCTGTGGTCATACGCTACGCATCATCGTCTAGCGTGCGTAACCCCAGGCCAAAATCCGCAAGCTTCTGCTTGATCTCAAACAGGCTGGTCATCCCGAAATTCTTAACCCCCATCAATTCTGCCTCTGTCCGCATACAGAGGTCTCCAATGGACGAAATATTCAGTAGGGACAGAGCTTTTCGTGCCCGCACGGACAGTTGTAATTCTGCTACCGATCGCCCCAATGATTCAGCATCTGATCCAGCTTCACTTTTTGCCTGATCGTACACCGCCTGTTGTGTCGCGGAATATTGCTGCTGTTCAACCGCCTGCCCCATACGCAGACCGCGTTGAGCCAGCATCGATCTAATCTCATCCAAACCACTCTCACCGATATTCTTATAGCTTCGTAGATCTGCTTCCGTAACCCTTAACAGGTCGCCGAGTGTTCGCAGTGCCATCTTGCGAAGTGCGTTGCGTGTCCGAACGCTTAAGTCGAAGTCTGTCACCGGGATATCCAGCATCACATGCTGCTGATCCACCAACTTTTCAGTTTCGTCGGCAATCATCATCTCCTTGCTGCCACGAATGTCTTTCATAAACAGGCGTGCCCGCGGGTGATTCGGGTCAGTGGCAAGCACTTGGGCTATGCATCTCTCGGCCTTGGTGTACTGGCCGCGATCTTCATACACCACAGCAAGATTCATCAGTGCGTTGAGAGGGGGGTTGGGCTGCTGAACCGACTGTTCATATAAATGCAATGCTTCGTCTTCCTCGCCAACCAAATCGAGATTATAGGCCAAGTGAAAACAGTTCCCCACATCGTCCGGGTCCGCAGTAAACGCGGCCTCGTAAGCCTCAATAGCAGCCAGTCGATCTCCGTCCGCCTCAGCCTGCTGGCCGGCATCGAAATATCGTTTGGCAGTTTCCGTATCCTTGATCTCCTGCTTGTCCATCACCACGGTGCCAGGGATTTGACTCATTGCGAGTAACCTCTCCAATCACAGTACTTATGTGGGGAAAATATGCTATAGGAGCCGCCAAGGATAGCGCGTTGGACCTTGGGATGCAAATACCACCCCACGGTTTAGCGTCTGATCGTAAACGCCTGGGGACCCGGGTCGCCAAACTCCCCAGTCGCCGGATGATGCAGTAACTGCCGCTGAGAGATGTACTGACTCATGTGGTCGCATAGGTGGCATGTGAAAGCATCAACTTGCTGACCGGAACCTTCGACAATCACCTGAACTCGCCCATCGGCGAAATTCTCCACAAAACCCGACACCTCATATCCAATGGCGATTCGTGCCGTGTTATAACGAAAACCAACCCCCTGCACCCGACCGGAGAAATAAATTGTCCTACGTACCATTTTTCCACCCGGCCAGAGTCACATCTCCGCACAGCCCTGACCAACTTTGATGCATGGCTTGGATTCGTTGATATCACCAACCCTATTGCAGGCTGGCCATCTCCTCCTCTGGAATATCAAAGTTGGCGTGCACCTTCTGAACATCTTCATGATCATCCAAGGCCTCAAGCAGGTTGAGTACCTTTCGCGCCACATCCCCGCCGCATCGTATCGTGTTACTGGGAATCTGAGCAATTTGACCTGATTCAATGATCCACTCGGCTTGCTCCAATGATTGTTTCACTGTAATAAAATCAGTTGGTGACGAGAGAATCCGCCATGAATCACCATCGTCAATCACATCCTCTGCACCGGCTTCAAGTGCAGTGTCCATGACCTTGTCTTCACTGGCCCCCTCCTTGGCAATAAACACTTGCCCCTTGGGTTCAAACAGGTAGGACACACAGCCCGTAGCGCCGAGATTACCGCCCCCTTTTTCAAATATCTTTCGCAGTTCACCAGCTGTGCGGTTGCGGTTGTTGGTCAAAATTTCCAACATGACTGCCACGCCTTGTGGACCATACCCTTCATAGACGGCACTTTCGTAAGACTCGCCCTCCAGTTCACCGCTGCCCTTCTTGATCGCATTGGCGATTGTATCCTTGGGCATATTGACCGCCTTGGCTTCCTCCACGGCATATCTCAAGGTGAGATTACCTGCCGGATCGGGGCCGCCATTCTTGGCCGCAACAATAATCGCCCGCGCACACTTACTCCATTGCGATCCACGCTTAGCGTCCTGCCTTGCCTTGCGATGCTTGATATTTGCCCATTTGCTATGGCCTGCCATGGCATACCACTCCGAGAATAAAGTTTATACACCCCAATCTCCCCACGCATCCGCCGGTCAATCCGCTACGGCACTGTATTCAACTGAATAGTTGGGGCTTTCCTTGGTTATGGTGATATCATGGGGATGTGATTCAGCAACCGATGCACCACTGACGCGGACAAACCGACCATCACGTTGAAGCGATTGGATATCTGGTGTTCCACAATAACCCATGCCCGCACGCAGACCACCGATCAGTTGATATACAAACTCGCCCAAAGGCCCGCGATACGGGACTCTTCCTTCCACGCCCTCAGGCACAAGCTTGGCCGCCGCCACACCCTGCTGACTATACCGGTCCGCCGAACCGATCATCATTGCACCGTGCGACCCCATCCCACGGTACGCCTTGTACCGCCGACCCATGTGAATCACGATCTCCCCAGGCGATTCATCTAAACCAGCGAGCAGCGATCCGACCATCACCACCGACGCCCCCGCTGCCAATGCCTTGGTAATGTCACCGCTATGGCGAACTCCGCCATCGCAAATCACGGGAATCTGGTGTTCGTCCGCCACTTTGCATGCCTCAGTAACTGCCGTAATTTGCGGCACGCCCACACCCGTCACCACACGTGTCGTACAGATGGAACCTGGCCCAATACCCACCTTGATCCCGTCAGCACCGGCATGAATCAGGTCTGCGGCCCCAGCGCGTGTTGCCACATTCCCAGCAATCACATCGATGTTGAAACTGGCTTTGATCCTCCCAACTGTTTCAATCACGTTGGTACTGTGACCATGTGCGCTATCAACAATGATCACATCCACCTCCGCGTCGATCAATGCTGCAACTCGGTCATACTGATGGACGCCCACCGCCGCACCGACACGAAGACGCCCGCGTTCGTCACGGCAGGCACGCGGAAACTGCTGCATCTTGGCAATATCGCGCATCGTGATAAGCCCAGTTAAATTCATCTGCCCATCAACCAGCAGCAGTTTCTCCACTTTGTTCTCGTTAAGAATTGACTCGGCCTGCTGCAGCGTTGTCTCGGGAGGTGCGACCACCAACCGATCACGCGTCATTATCCCGCCGACATGCTGATGATCGTTATCAAGGAACATCAGGTCACGCCTGGTGATAATGCCAACAACGCGGCCGCCAGGTTCACCACTTTCCGTGACAGGAACCCCCGAGATATTCTGTTCTGCCATTGCGGAACGTGCTTCACTAACTGGCTCATCGGGCCCCAGTGTGATCGGATCCGTGATAACACCATTAGCCGATCGTTTGACTTTCACAACTTCTCGAACTTGTTGTTCGATGTTCAAATTTTTATGAATAACCCCAAGGCCGCCCTCTTGAGCTAAGGCGATGGCCAGTGCCGCTTCCGTCACCGTGTCCATCGGCGCTGAAATCAGGGGAATATTGAGTTGAATCCCAGATGTAAGCCGGGTCGCAAGATCGACCTGGGAAGGCACCAAGTCGCTACGGGCAGGCACGAGGAGCACGTCGTCAAAGGTAATCCCGTCGCTAGCCAGTTTTGCTTCCATGGTGAACTGATAACAGGGTAGACCCCCGCCGTCAAGTTGAGGCAGGACATTGGCAACTTCACCGAAACCTATCCACGAATCATCGCAACCCGGGAAAACCAAGATTTATGTCTTTGCCAAATATAAGATTGCCAAAAAAAAAGCCGGGTGTCCTTTGGGATACCCGGCGAGAAATCTTACTTCAATTGGACTGACCTCAGCTCTTCGGCTTGTCCAAATTTGGATCCAAAACATCATCCGATTCTGTACCATCGCCATTGTGGATCAGCAATGCATCGGAACCTTCAGGATTGGTGTCATTCCCATCGTCATAGGGGTTGGCGAGGAACAGATCGTCTTTACTGGAAGTCACAGTTCCGTACCTCGTGGTGGGATTTGCTGACCGCTCAAAAACGGCATGGCCGTCATTATAGACTACAGAACCTTCCCACTTCTCATCATTATGGTAGCTATCGTAGGTCTTACGATCAGATGCCTTGGTACCGGGGGTGCCATCGATAATACGGTCAACAGCAACGATCGCTTGGGAATTGATGGTCGCACGCCATTCGCCCAACCGGATATTGGCATTGCCTTCACCAGGAGCTGCCTTTAAAGCCAGCAACGAGTGAGAGTAGTTGCTACTTGAGAAATCCTCATCGACGTCAGGGTCCTTACCCGTCAGATCGTACTCGAGGATTGAACCATTGGTCTCAGATGGACTGATTATGAAGTCAGGCGTGAAGAAGTTGGCGTCAATCAGGATTGCATAGCGAGATTCCACCTTCGCACTCTCGTCGCCGCCATCATCACCACAGTAAGGGATATTTTCGCCGTTGACGGGATCGTTATCGAAGAAACCCTTGGTTCCATTCATACCTGGGTAACGCTCTTTGTTACCACGGGCAAACATGATCATGGGGTTCTGGATGCCTTTGAGCCGGGTGGAGTTCTCCATTCGCACGGCGTTACGACGGGCCGCACCAAGAGCTGGTAGCAGAATACCAATCAACAACGCGATGATCGAGATTACAACTAGTAACTCAATCAGAGTAAAAGCCTTTTTCCTTTGCATGACGATTCGCTCCTCTTTAAAGTAAAGATCTTTAATCACTACTCACTGCGCGACCGTGAACCACTCTAGCCAAACCATTGCGCCACCTGATACCAAGCAACGTATTGGGACGGATGTTTATAAATAATGGCTGGGGTTTAATGATTCTTCCTGCATAACTATGCGCATGTTTGAGAACGAAACACTCGCTCTCTGCGATCAAATCGATGTCACCAAGTACCCGATTACGACCGTTTGCTATTGGCCAGTTCCCAAGCCAACGACGCGTCATTCTTAACTTGAAAATTCATTCCAAGTCTTAAGCCGAACCAGTTATTGTAGCTGGGGTTTCGGCCATAATCCTGCTGCAGATGGTACCCCCAACCGGGTCTACGTCAAGCTCTAGACCCTGGCAAGTGAATCCGGAAAGTGACTTGTTGGTACCGCCCTGACCACCTCAGACCTCACCCAAATTAGACCAGAAAAAACCACAACATTTTTAACCATCTCATTTGCAATACCTTGCAGCCATTACAATGCCGCCACATTCTCCAAGATGGGCCCAACACCTCCGTCAAACCAGAAAGACCGGGCTTCTGGGAGGGCAATACGGATAACGCTGTTAATATAGGCGGCATGGATCAGTACCAACCCCTGCCCAAGCGGCCTAGGCGGCTGCGATGCGGCGCAACGCTACGTGATGCGGTCGCCGATGTGTCCATCAAGCACGACGATCTGATCCTACCGCTATTTGTGACTGACAAAGAGGACCCCCAACCGGTCGAATCCATGCCTGGTGTCAGCCAGTTACCGGTCAAGGCCGCGATCAAGGCCATCGGCAAATTAACCGATGTCGGGCTGCGGCAATTTATCCTATTCGGAGTGACATCGCCAGAAAAAAAAGATCCTACAGGCAGCTTTGCACTCTCAGCCGATGCTCCGGTAAACCAAACATTGGCCGGTGTACGCAATATGGGGCATGACGTAACGATGATCGCCGACCTTTGCTTCTGCGAGTACACCGACCATGGGCACTGTGGCGTACTATTACCTGATGACCCTAGAACAGTTGTAGACAACGACCAGACACTGGACCAGTTGCGGTCGGCCGCCACCTGCCTCGCCCAGGCAGGCGCTGATGTGGTGGCACCATCGGGAATGATGGATGGCCAGATCCAAGCGATTCGTGGCGCACTCGACGAAGCAAGCTTCACGCAAGTTTGCATCCTTGCTTACAGCATTAAATATGCGTCGAGCCTTTATGACCCGTTCCGTGATGCAGGTCAAGGTGGCATGCAGTTTAGCGATCGCAAGGGATATCAGATGGATTTTCGTCGCAGCCGAGAGTGGCAAACCGAACTGCAACTTGATATCGAACAAGGCGCAGACATGGTCATGGTCAAACCTGCTGTCACCTATCTCGACATCATCCACCAAGTTCGCCAGGCATGTCATCTGCCCGTCGTGGCTTATCATGTCAGTGGCGAATACGCGATGCTGCACGCAGCCGCTCAGCAAGGATGGCTTGATCTCAAGTATGCAGCACTGGAAACGACCTATGCCATCAAACGTGCTGGAGCTGATTTGATTGTCACCTATTTTGCCAAAGAACTATCGGAGTGGATCCCGTAGGAAATTCCAATGATATTGCGGCAGTTCAACTGATTGCCGTCGCCACATGGCATTCACGGGATTGGCTGGTTTCTTGGCCCAACCAGCCGGAAAAAGCTATGTCCTTAAAACAAGAAATGTAATCCTCCGGAGTTTCCATGTTCCCAACCATTAAACAACGTGCCATCATGGCGATCGGGATCCTGATAGGCGCGGGGCTCTTTGCCATGGGCAAAGAGCCGCTGATGGCAACGGATGCGGGGAGCGGAATAAGTATCATGTCATCACGGGTAGGACCGATCATGGCTACTGTACTGATCGTCGGCACTGGGCTGCCAGTGCTAGCGCTGGGTGTTTTTAGTTCCGCATCTGGACACCCGCTGTCAGGAATTTTCCTAATCAGTACATCCTTGTTTATTTTGGGTGGATCCATCGAAGGCTGGCTCTCTCGCTCATCGTCGGTGGCAGGCAGCGAACTGCCCCAGCGTTATGCAGCACTGATTATGGAGACCGTGATCTGGCAAATCGGGGGGTTGGCCACCATCTTCACCATCCATATTTCGCGGAAAAAATTGCGGGTACTATTACCAACGGCGGCAACCTCAAGTCATCTAGGCGATGACATCCACTTCAAGTTACCACAGGGTTTATCCCTAGCATCAGGCCTTGGCTGTGCCATGATAAGTGCATTGCTCGGATTAATTCTTCTAAAAGACAACAATGCCGTGCAGGTGATGGCAGGGCTTTTTATCGCCTTCAGTTTGGGATCACTTGTTGCACAATTGATATTACCCAACACCAACCCAATACCCCTTCTGTTAAGTCCCGCCTTAGTTGCCATCACCACATATGCTTATGTCCAATTTAAATTCCAAAGTGCAGACGAGTTTCGTAACGCGATGTGGACCTCCAGGCTTCCGGGACTGGCATTGGCACTACCAATTCACTACGTTTCAGCCGGCGTGGCTGGAGTCGCGCTTGGCATTGGCTGGGCACAGGGGCTAATGACCAATCAAACCATGCCACAAAACGCAAAGGCTTCCTCCAACACCGGCTGAAAACTGGGTACATGACAATGGAGCCAGAACAAGCTGCACGATGGCCTTGTGATTGCCACCATACATCGATCGCAGGGGACTTTGGCCTGATCATGGGTATATCCAGGCCGGCGGAATCGCCCCCCCGTCCTTTGCCCTGTCGATGCCCCGTTATTCGTTTTCCCCACTGGTTACGATAGGCTCATGGCCAAAGACCGCTATCTTGAACCTTACCGACAATGGGCCAAGCACCATGGCACTGGTTTCGAGGTGACCCTTTGGGCCAATCCTGCTGCGCAGTCGCTGCGATTCGAAGTGTTCTGCCAGATGTGTGCTCTTGCCGGCAAACGTATCCTGGATGCAGGATGCAGCCGTGGCGATTTTGCAGCCTACCTGGTTGAAAACAATATCCAATTCAGCCAGTACATTGGTATCGATGGATTGGACGATGTGATCACCTACGGTCAGCAACGCGACCTGCCACGCTGCGGTTTTATCTGCGGCGATTTTCTGAGAAACTCTCAACTTCTTCGTGATAACCACCCTCAAGTGATTTGCATCTCAGGCACGCTCAATACGATGTCAGATCAACAGGTAATACGCGTCCTCAACGCTGCCTGGGATGCTGCCAGTGAATCGTTGCTTTTTAATTTTCTATCCAACCTGGCCGGACCCGCTGCCCCCACCCAAACCAAACCCGCACGTCGACTACACACCTTGCGATTGCTCAAATGGGCAGCCACCAAGACCGGGCGGGTCACTTACCGGCAGGATTATTTCAACGCTGGACATGATGCGACCATCCTCATGACCAAACATGGACCAAAATAGCTCGTTCATCCCATATTTGGGGTACGACAGATCAGGGCACCAGCTGCATGACCACCAAATCCAGCCGAGAACACAGCATGCCGGGCATATGGCTTGAGTGACACCTCTGCAGGCTGCAACCGAAAGGACGTTTCAATCGGGTCATTAAGCCAGGGCATTGGCGGACGCCTATTAAACAAAGCGCAAAGCACAGCAATCACCAAAGACACCAAACCACCTGAACCCAAGCCATGCCCAATCGCACCCTTGACCGCATAAATATCTGTAGCTTGCACCGAGTGCTTGGCCCCCATGTTTCGTTCATAGGCGGCCAATTCACACGGGTCATGATCGATCGTACCTGTTGCATGCGGATGGAGTACATCAATCGGACCATCGGATAGGAACCGGGCAGCGATTTGCCCAACTGACTCCATTGATGGCGAGGTGCGGATCAGGTCATATCCATCCGCCGCCACCGCAGTATTGCATAATTCGATCTGACCCGGTGATGGTTGCTCAGTCACTTCAAGCACCACCGCCGCGCCGACTTCGCACAACATAAAACCACAGCGATGGGCATCCAGTGGACCACCGGCAAACCCCTGTGTCGTCAGGGGTGACAGCACACCTAATCGATGATAGCTGGCAATGAAAGCAGGGAGCAGGGCCGCCTCACTGGTCACAACCAAGATCGACCGCCTGCCACTGCGGTGGTTGTGATTAAGTAATGTCGTGCGTGCCTGGTGCACCGCTGCCAAAGCCGATGCACATGCGGCAACCACATTTGTCACCTGCCCCAATCGCATACGCCTACGAAGGTGGTGGGCTAGATAACCGTGGGGGCCCAAGGCGACGGCCAATTCGCAATCCTGCGGCACAGAACTATGAGTCAACTTCCGCAACGCATGCGGATTTGTGTACTTGGCCCAAGCAGTTGCCAACGCCTGAACCGCCCCTTTGCTTGCACCAATCACACAGTCCAGACCGTCTGACGTGAGTCCGGCATCCCCCAATGCCTCGCGTGCTGCCCACTCGGCCAGGTCCACGGTGGGGTCGGTCGCACAATGCTTCGCCATGCTCACACCACCAGCAGCTGCAGCCAGTGCCACTGGATCCGTATTGTTTGTAAGGCTTTTAACACGCTCGCCAATCGTCCGACCAGCCAGTAAAGCCTTAAATGTCTGTGGCGCAGAATGCCCAAGGGGGCTGACCAACCCCACACCACTAATCACAATACGCCGGGAAGTTTTACACACGGGATACATTGCAAGTCTATATAAATAAAATACTTAATGCGATTTTTTTGATTTACGCTGGCCTGTCAGCCTCAGCACCTTATAATAACGACCGTTGATTTCAGGGAATTTCAATCCCAATTGCTGACTGATTGGGCTAACACTTGGGCCTGATAACGTGGTGTCAAGGCGATGCAAGGACGCAAGACTTTGACCAACCGAAAGTACCAACGGCCCTTCTATCCACGAGCAACCATACGCGATGAAAATACCCCCACGTTTCTGTAAAGAAGCGGGCCGAGAGGTCTTTACCGGCAATGAACTACTGGTCAAAGGCGCGCTGGAAACCGAGGGCGGTATCCATCTATTGACTGGATACCCAGGCTCTCCGATCGCGGGCTTCTTCGACGCAATCACGTCAATCGGTCCTTTGCTGAAAGAAAAGGGCATTGTCGGTCATACCGCCAACAATGAAGCGTTGGCGGTAGCAATGGCCAACGGTGCCCAAATGGCTGGCTGCCGGGTAATAGTGGCGGTCAAATCAGTCGGTCTGCACGTTGCAAGTGATGCATTGGCACTGGGTGTCTTATCTGGCACACGCGGTAATAGTGGCGCGCTCATCGTCTGTGGTGATGATCCGTGGAGTGACTCGACGCAGGTTCCGGCTGACTCACGCTTCCTCGCCGAGCATGTCCGTTTACCCATGGTCGAACCCAGTTGCCCCCAGGAGGTGAAAGATTGGGTTAACCTGTCATTCAAACTCGGAGCAGCAGGCAACATCTACATTGGTTATATGATGACCGTTGCCCTGGCAGATGGCGGCGGAACGGTTGAATGCTTTTCCAATCACACTCCCGAACTGAACCAGAACCAGAAACGGTCGCTAAGTTATGCCAACGATATCGAACCCCTGTTGGATCAAACAGTCCTGCTGCCGCCGCGTACCGGCATACGCGAGGTTGCACTGATCAAAAGCTTTCAAGCCCTCAAGGTCGCTGCTCGCAAATTATCGATCAATCGTATTCTCAACCAGCCACAGAAGGGCGAACGTGCACCACTTGGGTTCATTGCCTCCGGTGTAGGCTTTGCCTACCTATCCCATGCGTTAACAGAAATGAGGCTTGTCGGGCGACTGCCGATCCTCAAGTTGGGAATGAGCTATCCGGTGGATGAAGAGATTGTGACTGAATTTGCCCAACAGTGCGATCACATTGTAGTCGTCGAGGAACGTCGTAGCTTTATCGAAAGACAAGTTATCGAGATCCTCAATCCCCAGAAACAGACCGGACGGATCTCAACCAAAATCTACGGCAAACAATTCCCTGGCTCATTTGAACCA
>CAUZIY010000005.1:0-43448 GCA_963579995.1 Phycisphaerae bacterium | reverse complement strand
GAACAGATCGAGGCGTTTGGTGAAGCGGCCGGAATGGAAAGCTTGGAGCACGCGTACCATGGCCATGTGCACTGGACAGGACCAGCCATGGATTCATGTTCAACCCTTGGAATTCTTTTGGGTGACGATGGCCCTGCAATGTTGTCGACGAATGATATGGGCGCCCCTCATGTGGAGCGTACGGTTGAAACGACGGTTGTTTCAACCCTACCAGATACAAAGCCCCATGGCGTCATGGGGCTTGGCAGCGAAACACATGTGACGTTGGGGTGGGCGGTTAATGATGCGGGCCTGCTCGTGGGGTCCAATTCAGGGCATCGCCGGTTTAACCCGGACTCAAATCCGGAGCATCTCAACCTTTACTTCACCGTCCATCTGATTGCACAACACTGCAGTGATTGCGCTGACGTTCGACGGTTTATCGAACAATACCGTATCTCCGGGCCAAAAGGCTTGAATCTCGTTACTGTCGATGCCGCGGGAAATATCCTGGGGTTGGAGCTGGAGTCGGAGAACATTGCTTTCAGTGAAGCGCAAGATGGACTCCTTCTTGAGACCAACCACTGGCAGCATCCAAGGCTACAGAAACCATCACGTGTGGCAGAGCCACAATGGTGGCAGGGCTATTACTACTACAATTCACAGGCACGTGTGATGTACCTTGCACATTTCCGAAGCGTCTTTTCACGTATGAAGACGATGCGAGATCTCATTGATTTTTCATTTGATGTCCATGCCCCTGGGCGTATCCTTCAAATGCCTGACCGTAATATCGGGAATATAATTTCATGCCAGGTTGTATTCGCTACGGCAAAGGACCGAAAGATGCGGCTTTACCTGCATCCTCTGGATAAAAGCGGATATAAAGAATTCTGTTACCCGCAATGATCACGATTGGTCGGATGTGTTTTGCGAAAATGATCGGGGGATCTTTGTGTGAATAGTGATTCGTGCACAGAAAGATTACGGTCAGCAGAAGATGAGTCCGGGTTTGGCTAGGTATTCTTATGGGCGGCGATCATCAGGTTGCCGAATTCATCGACAAGAGCGTAGTATCCAGGGTGGATCACTGTTGTGGAATCGATCTCTTCGACCACGGCCGGTCCCTTCACATTGTGGCCGGAACCGAGATGATAGCGATCGTAAATGGGGCACTCGACAAATCCATCGCTTTCAGAAAAGTAAACAGATCGCGTCGCCTTCTTGGCATCGCCTATTTCATTGTTTTTGTTGTCTAGCTTGTGCAGATGGGGTTTGGTGATTTGGCCAATTGCCGAGAGCCTTAGGTTGACCAGTTCAACGGGCTCTTGTGGTGCACTGTATCCGTATGTGCGGTCGTGTTCCCGGTGGAAGTTTTCCAGTGCCTTGCTGATTTCAGTGGTGTCAAGCTCATGGCTTGGAAGGGGTATGGTTAATTCGTAACTCTGCCCCACATAACGAACGTCGGCCTGGCGTACAAAACGCATCTGTTCTTCTTTAACCCCTTCACGTGCAAGACTTGCTCGCCCTTGGGTTTCCAGATTGGAAAATGACTGATCCAGCGTGTTGGGGTTTACGGTGTGTATCTGGGCGATCATGGTCGTGGAATAATCATGCTTGAGATCAGTCACCAGTAAGCCCATTGCGGAGGTGGTTCCAGGGCTCATGGGGATTATCGTGATGGGGATTTGCATTTCTGCAGCCAGTCGATTGGCATGCACGGGGCCTGCACCGCCAAATCCCATCAGAACAAACTCCCGCGGGTCATATCCTCGCTGCACGGACACCAAGCGAAGTGCGTTGACCATTGCCGAGTTGGCGATTTCCACGATACCGTGTGCCGCTTGGACCACATCCAGTTCCAACGCATCGGCGCAACGATTCTTGATCGCCCGATGGGCTGCTTCAATGTCGAGTTCAATCTCACCGCCGAGAAAATAACGGGGATTAAGTCGGCCAAGTACCAGGTTGGCGTCGGTAATGGTCGGCTCTTTACCACCCTTGCCATAACAGGCAGGGCCAGGGTCCGCACCTGCACTTTGTGGGCCAACACGCAGGACACCGCCGGAATCCACCCACGCAATGGATCCTCCGCCGGCACCGATCTCCACCAAATCGATGACTGGTGTGCGGATGGGATATCCCGCACCGCGCGAGCTGCCAATACCAGCCTGGGCGGTTGCGCCAACTTCGTAGTCCATGGTGACTTGAGGTGTGCCGTCCTGTACCAGTCCTACCTTAGCGGTGGTGCCACCCATATCAAAGGAGATGACATCTTGATAGCCCAGTACGCCACCTAGATAAGTTGATGAAATGACACCGGCGGCCGGGCCGGACTCGATCAGGAACACGGGTTTCTCGCTTGCAGCCGAAAAAGTCAGCACGCCACCACTGCTTTGCATGACCAGGAGTTCTCCCTTTAGGCCTTCGGCGGTCAGGCGATCGGCAATACTCTGCAGGTATCGCGCTACAACAGGTCGAATGCAAGCGTTAATCACGGTGGTGCTTGCACGCGAGTACTCACGGAACTCGGGTGCAACTTCAGCAGAAAGAGAGATCATGGCATCAGGAAATGCCTCAGCCAATATCTGTCCCGCCTGTTTTTCGTGTTCAGGGTTGATGTAGGAGTGAAGGAAACAGACCGCAATCGATTCGACTTTCTCAGAACGCATGGACATGGCTGCTTGCCGCAGGGTATCCTCGTCAAGCGGAGTAAGCACTTGTCCCGTGGCATCCAGGCGCTCGGGTACGCCAAAACATAAATACCGGGGAACCAGTGGCTTGGGTTTCTCAAATTGAAGATCATAGAGGGAGGGTCGAATTTGTCGGGCGATCTCCAGCATGTCGCGAAAACCGTCAGTGGTAACAAAGCCCGTTCGAGCAATTTTCCCCTCGATGATCGAATTGGTGGCGACGGTGGTGCCGTGAACAATGTATCCAACCTGTTCCAGATTGATTTTGGACTTCTGTAACATCCGGTGGACAGCTTCAAGGAAACCTAGCGATGGGTCGCTGGGTGTACTGGAAACCTTGCCAACCTGAATTTCGCCGGTTAGTTCGTTGATCAAGGTGGCATCGGTGAAGGTGCCGCCAATATCAATTCCTAGGCGGTACTGAAAGGCCAAAAACAATGACTCCTGGCAGGTATTCCTGTTGTGATCGACGCCAAATCGGCGAGATCAATCTGGTACCCATTCTGTGGGTAACGGATTGTCGCTCTCTTTTGCATGTCTTTCCTGTTTGAAAAGGGAAAATCGTCAATGCAATCATTCCAATCGGCAAGTACTATACCTTGCCGGCAGATCGCAGTGCCTCGGTGTCGACTTGGTTGACTTCCCATCTGCTCATATCGATTACTACCCCGTATATCTGTTGTGCGCGTTGTGCACTTACCTTGCCGTTGCGCACATCACCCAGTACGTGCTGTGGATCACGGTCGTATGGCAAACCGTACCCCCCCCCCCCACTGGTGCGGTAGCTGATTTTTTCACCCGGTGTTAATTCAATGGTGGTTTTGGATCCTAATACCCTTGTTTGGGTTTTGGTTTTATGCAGGTAGCTTGCCTTGAGACCGCTTTTGCCGCCGAGCAGACCACGGGGTCCCCAGCGATCCCGGTCTGCAAGAATCGTGAAACTCACCTCGTGATTAAGGAATGTATAGTCGCGTTGTAATCCGAGTCCGCCACGGAAACGACCAGGACCTTCGGAATCGTTAATCAACTCATACCGCTCAATTCGAACTGGGTAATTGATTTCAATCTCCTCGATGGGAGCATTCTCGGTATTCTGACCATGACTTTGTACTGCATCGGGACCATCACTGGCAGCCCTGGCCCCGTAGCCACCCGCCACTGTTTCATAATAGGAATAAAGGTCTCCATTTTTGGGGTCAATGCCACCAAATCCCACCTGGGCCATCATGCCCTTGGTTTCTGCCGCAATTTGGTCGGGTACTGCGGATGACAGGGCTCGGAATATGACTTCATTCAAGCGGACCTGTGTTTCCCATCCACCGACCACGGGTGCAGGTGGGGAGCAATTCACCACTGAGCCCCTGGGTGCAATTAGACGTACCGTGCGGTAAAAGCCGCTGTTCACAGGTATATCAGGATCAATCAGGCATTTAATCGTGTAAGCACAGGCGGCAAAAGTCTGGGCATAAGTTGAATTGACTGGAGCAGGGCGTTGGGGATCACAGCCCGTGAAATCGAAGAGAATGCCTTTGTCGTCAATGGTTACCGTTGCAGTTAAGTTGACCGGCTTATCGGTAAACCCGTCATTGTCCACGCAGCCGTCTGCGGTAAACACGCCTTTGGGGAGCCTGGCAAGTTCAGTACGTGTGCGGGTTTCAGTATATTCGAGCAGTTGATTCATGCACCGGATGATTAGATCGGCGCCAACTCGCTGGACTAACTCATCGACTCGGCGTGCGCCGGTTCTGTTGGCGGCTATTTGTGCCCTGAAGTCACCGGCTGTTTCACGTTTTGAACGAATCTGTGCAAGCAGCAGGGACATAACATCATCGATTGTCTCGTCGGCATGCACGAGTTTCACCGGGTGAATAATAATTCCTTCTTGGAACACCTCCTGGAACGCACCAATACTGGCTGGTGCACCACCTCCTACATCAACATGATGTGCGAGGTTTGCGACGTAACCCAGAAGTTTGCCGTTGCTGTAAACCGGTGAGATCAGAGTGATGTCGTTGAGATGGCTCCCGCCGCGGTATGGATCATTTGTCAATATGGCATCACCTGGTCCCATGTTTTCAGGTCCGTAGGTTTTAATGGCTTGCGGTACCAGTTCGGATAGCGAGCCAAGATGGGCCGGTTGGGTAAATGCCTGGGCAATCGTCTGTAACTGTCGGTCGAAGAATGCACAGGAAAAATCAGCGCGTGTCTTGATATTTGTTGAGTAAGCACTTCGACGCAATGCGATCGCCATCTCCTCAGTGATTTCCATGAGTGCGTTTCGAATGACCTCGAATTGGACAGGGTTGATGCCTGGGTTTGTGCTCATTTAGGATCCGGTGAGTTCCATTCGCAGCTTATGGGTTTCGTCCTGTTGAACGAACCAGTTCTGGGTTTCAATGGCCACCTTGTATTCGGTGCGTGCGCGTTCGGCGCTGATCTTTCCCTCTTGCACATCGCGCAGCACCAGTTGGGGATCACGTTCAACTGGTGGTCCGTGACCACCACCGCCGCAAGTACGAAAACTAATGATATCCCCGGGTTGTAGTTGAACGGTTGTCTTGGATCCTAAGTCGGTGGTCTTGCCTTGTGACTCAAGCAGGTAACTTGCCTTGCGGCCTGCCATTCCACCAAAGAGGCCGTCGGGTCCCCAGCGATCCCTGTCCGCTAGAATTGTAAAGGAGACCGCGGTATCAGGAAAAAGGTAATCTCGCCTCAAGCCAAGCCCCCCCCTGAAACGACCAGCGCCTTCGGAATCCTCAATCAACTCATAACACTTGATCTGAAGGGGATAATTGATCTCGGTTTCTTCAATGGGGGCATTCTCGGTGTTCTGCATATGAGGTTGAATGGCATCGGGACCGTCACTTGATGCCCGGCCACCGTACCCGCCAGCGACCGTTTCAAGGTAACAAAAATATTCCTGCTTTACTGGGTCATGGCCTCCAAAACCAGCGTGGCAGATAGTGCCCTTGCAACCGGCAGGGATCCGGTCGGGAAGTCCTTTTGCCAATGCATTAAACATGACCTCTATCAACCGCATTGCTGTCTCCCAGCCACCCACAACCGGGGCCGGTGTTCTGCAGTTCACGACCGTCCCTTCCGGTGCCGTCATGCGCAGTGATTGGTAAAAACCGCTGTTCACCGGCACATCGGGGTCCATCAGACACTTGTAGACGTAGGCGCATGCGGCAAACGTTTGCGAGTAGGTGGAGTTTACGGGGGCACGCCGTTGGGGATCACAGCCACTCAGATCGAAGAGCACGCCGTCATCATCAATTGTAATTGTTGCCTGCAGTCTGACCGGGTCCGTGGTGAACCCGTCATTATCAATCTGTCCCTTTGACGTGAACTCCCCCTTGGGTAGTTTTGATACTTCAGCCCGTGTGCGTCGGTTGGTATAGTTGATAAGTTCGCAGATATATGAATCGACTACATCTGCTCCCATGCGTTCAGCCAGGTCCACCAGCCGACGTACTCCCGTATTGTTTGATGCGATCTGAGCACGAAAATCACCTGCCGTCTCGCGCTTGGATCGGATCTGACCCAGTACGAGCCGGAAGACATCGTTGACAATTTCTCCGCGGCTAACAAATTTAATTGGCGGAATAATAATTCCCTCCTGGTAGACTTCACGAAAGGCACCCACGCTTGCCGGGGCGCCGCCTCCGACATCCACGTGATGGGCTAAACTGGCAACGTAACCAAAAATATCATCGCCCAGGTATACAGGTGATATCAGCGAAATGTCGTTGAGATGTACCCCTCCCTGATATGGATCATTGACGAGCAAGGCATCACCCGGATGGATGTTTTGCTTGCCGTATGCAGTGATAGCTTTTGGAACCAGTTGCACAAGTGATCCCAGGTGCGCTGGTTGTGTGAATGCCTGGGCAACGGTCCGTAAGTGCCGGTCGAAAATGGCGCAGGAAAAGTCCGACCGGGTTTTAATATTGGTTGAATAGGCGCTGCGTCGAAGTGCGATGGCCATTTCTTCTGTCGCCGCCATCAGGGCATTGCGAATAACTTCAAATTTAATCGGGTCAACTGGATTCATGGAATTCTCTTGAGACTGACGTAAGAGCGTATCGGGGTGTCCAGTTGGGGGTTATGCCCGGTTGCCTCCACCCCAGGTTGAGGTGAACAATTCTCCTTCGGAAAAACGGTTTGGACGAAACGCACGGATGTCTGTGGTGGGTGTTTGGCTCAGGATAATATCGCTCAGTGCTTCACCCAGGGGTGGACCCAGTTTGAAACCATGTCCGCTGCCACCAAAGAAAGCATAGTAACCGTCGAGCCCGGGTTCCGAACCCACAACGGGATGCCAGTCATCCGTGATGGCGTAAATTGATGCCCATCCGCGGAGATATCTGCCTTGCCGCAAAGCCGGGATACGCCGGGAAAGGCCCTGTTCGATGCATTGCCGTGTGTCGGGATCCAAGTTGGGATCGTAGTCGTCGATGTCCATCGGCTCCAACTCTTTGGGAAACCCTCGGCCACCAAGGATTTCATTCTTCCCGTTCGACCGCATGTAGGTTTGTGAAGTCGGATCGGAAATAAGTGGTATGTCTCCAACTTCCTCAGGCCGATCGAGTACCAGGTCGCTTTCACGGCTCCAGCGAAGGGAATAATTAAGGCCGACGGAAAGGCCCATGGCACGGCCCCATGGTCCGGCGGCATTGACGACAACGCGGGTCGCTATTGTTCCCTGCGATGTCTTGACCGCAGCGACTCGATTGCCTTCGAGTTCAATTCCGATGACACCGGTTCCTTCATGGATTTCAAGGCCATATTCCTTGGCGCTATAGCAAAGGACCTGCGTGGTCTTGGTGGGGTTTACGTAGCCGGAGTGTGGTTCGTAAATGGCTCCAACCAGGTCATCCACGTGGACCGGAGGGACAAGATCCTGGATTTCAGTTGGTGAAATCTCCCTTGCGTCAACCCCTTGGGCTTTTTCGAGCGCAAGGACATGACGGCCAGATGTGGCACTGCGATCATTAAAAACGCACATATAGCCAATTCGTTTGAAGCCACAATCACCGCCAAACATGTCACGGTCATTTTCAAACATGTCGAGTGACCGCTGGGCAAGCGTGATTGTTAATGGGTTAGAATAGAACGTGCGTACAACTGCAGCGGAATGACCCGTACTCACTGCTGCCAGTGAACGTTTTTCAACCAGGACCACCCTCCCGGCGCCCTTTTTTGCCAGAAAATGAGCTACACTGGCACCCATAATGCCGCCACCAATGACCACGGCATCAGCAGTATGATTCATATTGGTACTCCAGCGGTACGGTCTTGTTAAATAGTTGAATGTGGGTGCTGAGTAAATAGCATGGCAATCTGTATACCATAATTATCTTCACCACAACCTGCATATATCGATAAAGAAAATTGATATTTTGAATTAAGGACAAAATCGCTTTGGAATTATCCAGTGAACCCATCCGAACCATTCGTCGAATTGCATTTATGCAGGAATATTCCAATCGGCCTCACACATTGAATGAATTGGTTCCAGAAGTTGCCAAGAAAGGCTATAGCGAAATCGCGGTGTCCGGCCAGATTGGAGATGAAGAAGCTTTGCTCGGATTGGCCCAAACGGCTCGTGATCACGACTTGGGGTTTATGGTTTTTACGGGTTTCATGAAATACCAGCAGGCTCATCTGGTAACGCATCCAGAGCAACGGATGGTGATGAGTACTGATGCTGATGTAGATGATCAGGATGCAGTACCCATCAAGATGGGTTGTCCTTTTAATGTCGAATTTCAGAAGCGTTACTTTGACTTTCTTGAGTTCCTTGGTCGCATCCCCAACCTGACAGAATGCTGGGTTAATGATGAGGCTACTTTCGGGGCCAACGAGGGGGCGGTGGGGTGTTACTGCCATGTTTGCCGAGAGGATTGGACGCAACGTTTTGGCAATTCCATTCCTCTTCACCCCTTTAAGGATCAGCAGGAGAAGAATAACTTTGTGAAATGGCGGTTTGAACGTTGGAATGAAGTTCATGGCCAGATGAAAGAAGCGTTGAACAAGGATCACAGAGTACTGGCCGTATGGCTATCCAGTCCTCGAGCCTGTTGGGATGTCAATCCATGGATCTCAGGAGTCGATTTTAGCGGCATGATCGACAAGATTGACGGTGTTAATACCGATCCCTATTACACCTTTCATCTGCCAAGTGTGGGTGCCGGGCAATTCAAGCCTATCGAAGTGTATCTTTCCGAGTGTTCACGGTTTATCAGTGGCTATACCGCAGCGGACGATAAGGTTGGTGAGATATGCGCCCAGGGGTTTTCGCATCCAACCTTTACGCGTCCATTGGACAAACGTGATGGCTGGTGGGCATCGGTCCTTCCGCCTGCATTAGGTATCGATCATATTGCGGCGTACACCTATCTGCTTCAACGTGCCGGCCAGATGCAGGGCGGCTACGAGGAAGCATTTCGTCTCGACCCTTACTTTTCCAGGGCTAAACCCGTCAATCTTGTTGCAATTATTGATAGCCTGGAAACCCAGGCTTTTGATCCGGATGTGATAGGCACTGGTATCAACAGTTGGAGAATCAGTCGGATGCTGCGTTTCAGTGAGGTTGCCCGCCACCAGGGCTTACCTTATGCCTATTTGCCTTCTGCGGAGATCACTTCATCGCGATTGGGTGAATATCCGGTCGTTATTTTGCCCAATGTGACGTGCATGTCGGCAGACCAGCGGGCGGCGCTACAAGCCTACGTTCATGGCGGTGGTGTTCTTATTGCCGCAGGTGCGACCGCGAGTCATGACGAATTGGGAATGCCATCCGACAATACATTCCTTTCGCAGGTATTCGGAATCAGTTCCTGTGAAATGATGACAGCCTCAGGTGAGTATGAATCAACTATAGATCACATCGCATTTTCTGATCTGCCTTGGCCCGATGAAATTACAGCCATGCCAAGTTGGGGGGGCAGTCGATGTCCGGTGCTGGGATTGGATCCAGTCGCAAAGATTGGTGCACTCACCGATACCCAAGTCCTAGCCAATTTCGTATCTGGTCCAGATGCCCCGGAATCCGTTGCAGGCTGTCCGGCACTGACCGTTAGGTCGTATGGTCAGGGCACAGCCATTTTCCTCTCGGGTATTCCCATTCGAATGTTTGTTAAAGCCCAGACAAGTGCTCAGGTCCTGAACTTCACGTCTCGGGTGTTAAACCAACTGATTCTGTCATTTGCTGGTCAGCACTGTCCAGTCAAAGCACTTAACTTCCCGCCACGGGTTCCCATGCAGGATGTACGTCCTTTGGACCCTCGCTGGATGCCGACCATGGAGTTTTTGCCCTTGGTTGGCGACGGGATATACTTGGCTGCAGTGCCGTCGTATTTTCAGGAACCCTTCGAGTTTCAGATTCAAGCCAATTTGCCAAATGGAAAGGTTTGCCGGCAGGTTCGTGAACTTGTATCGGATAAACCTGTGACGGCGTTAGATGAAGGTGATGGCACCGTTGAAATGACCGCCAGGTTCAAGCCGGAAGATTATCTGAAGGTATTTGCTTTTATGTTTGAATAGGTGATTTTGAAATGGAATCATTGCCATTTGATAAACCAGGACATTGGTTCCGTGGGAACCTGCACACACATTCGACCGCATCGGATGGGAGCAAGACACCGGCCGAGGTCTGCAGCGTCTATCGACGTCGTGGCTACAGTTTTATAAGCCTCACCGATCACTTTCAAGAGAAACATGGGTTTCCAATTACTGACACCCGCCCCTATCGCAAAGATGGTTTCACGACAATCCTGGGTGCCGAGTTGCATGCTCCGAAAACAAGTCTGGGCGACCCGTGGCACATCTTGGCCGTTGGGCTCCCGGCAGATTTCACGCCAACTGGTAGACGTGAGACCGGTCCGCATTTGGCCAGCCGTGCAGTTAAAGCGGGCGCTTATGTGGCGGCAGCTCATCCAGCATGGTACGACCTGGCTGACCGTGATGTCTTGTCGTTGCGTGGTGCCAAGGCCATTGAGGTTTTTAATTCAACCTGTAATGCCTACAACGGTAAGGGTAATAGCATCGGTTACCTTGATCGTTTAATTAGTCAAGGTCACCATTACCATGCGATTGCTACTGATGATGCGCACTTTAGCCCGGTGCGACCTGACCATTGTCAAAACTGGGTTGTCGTGCGATCCCGGACGCTGGCACCCGAACCACTGTTGGCAGCTTTGCACGCAGGTCACTTCTACTCGAGCCAGGGACCAGAGATCCTGGGCATGAAGGTGAATTGGCGGAGTAAGAAGCTGTCGATTCGCACGACACCGGTTCGCTCTGTGGTAGTGACTGGGCGGGGCTCGAAGGCGGGGGTTCTAAACGCGGACCGTGAGATTACCAAGGCGGAGTTGGATATCAGCCATGTGCGCGGCGGGTATGCCCGGGTTACCTTGGCCGACAAGCGGGGTCGTAAGGCTTGGACCAATCCATTTTGGTTCTGAGTATTTGTGGTATCGCCCTGCCATCACTTCATCACGATGTGTAGTATAAGCGGGTTCTTGGTTGGAAACGCCCACCGGTCAGTCAGTATTCATTTCTGGACGCTGATGCGTGGCATCGCACTGTTTAATACGATTTGTTTATCGAGGCAAAGCGGGCGTGTACCAAGCCAAGTCCGATCACTCAGCTTTGGCAAGCACAAAACACTGTTTTTCAAACAGGATTCTGATAACCTCGTTACATATTTGATCGGCAGTCATATTCCTCGTGCTGGACATCTCTGAAGGCAGCTTTCATGAATCCAACCCGTGAGCAGATACCAGTTTCAAAATTCCGTTTTGAGGACATCTCTCCGGGAACCAAAACACGGCTTGAACTGGTCGTCGATTGCCTGCCGGACGGGCAGCCACTCGTCTTCTCGACCTTGATTTTGCGTGGCAAGTGTTCCGGTAAGACCTTTTTGACAACCGGCGGAGTTCACGGCGATGAATATGAAGGCCCTGTTGCAATTCAGGATGTGTTTGACGAACTGGATCCTCAGTCACTCAAGGGAACCTTTGTGGCAATCCCGATTCTCAATACTCCTGCGTTTACGGCAGCCACTCGGGAGGGCGGCTGGGATCATCAAAATCTAGCGCGGATCTTTCCCGGTAGCCCCGCGGGTACGGTCAGTGAGCGGATCGCACACGCTTTTTCGACATACATTGTCGGCCAAGCGGATTTCTATGCGGATCTCCACGCTGGCGGAAATGGCTACCGGATCAAGCGGTTTGCCGGCTATCAGATCGTGGATTCTCAATCAAATGCGGTGCAACGGGCGGCTGCCATCGCCTGGGGATTTGATCTTGTCTGGGGGACTGGTGGGCTTCCGGGGCGATCGCTGTCCGCAGCAAGAGAACGCGGAGTACCGGCGATCTATGTCGAGATGCCGGGTGAAGGTCGTTGTCGACCGATTGATCGGGCGCATGCCCAACAGGGGCTACGAAATCTTCTCGCGTATTTGGATATGGTGCCTGGTGACTTCCCCACAGCGCCACCGCAATTCTGTTTTGAGACGGGTACTGTTGGATCGGGTCATTTACAGGTCGACTATCCGAGTCCGACATCCGGGCTGTTTGTGCCTGCTGTGGAAGTTTGGGATTCCGTAGTAAAAGGGCAGTCTCTCGGCCAGATTCGTCACCCGGATGGAACCGTGCTGGCGGACGTCCCGAGCGATCATGCAGGACGTGTACTTTTCCTCAGGACACAGCCGAGAGTCTTCGCAGGAGACTGTCTTGTATTTGTTCTGAAAGTTCCGATATCTTGAGGAATACCTCCGCCAACTGGCGGTCAAAGAATGACGATGGCGATAGGCATACGACGATCTGGCGAAAATGTCGTGAACGTAACTTCTGAGTGACTGCAGCAGGCACTTCGGAAGTAAAACTTGACACAACCTTCCAGACCTGCGAGGTCAATCAGCATGAACGACGTCGACTGCCTCGTTCTTGGCCTTGGTGCCATGGGAAGCGCAACGCTGTACCACCTGGCACGGATGGGGCAAAGCGTTGTGGGTATCGAGCAGTATGAAATAGGTCACGGGCTTGGTAGTTCGCACGGACACTCCCGCGCATTCCGTGTTTTCTATCATGATCCACTCTACACCGAACTGGCCGAAGCGGCGCTACCCTTATGGCAGGAACTGCAGGCAGCATCAGGTGATCCGCTGGTTCATTTGTGTGGATTTCTGGCGTATGGCGGAGTCGACAACCCATGGATTGAAAGGAACCTGGCAGCCATTCGGCGCAGCACCGCCGAATTCGAACTGCTGACCCAGGAACAAGTCGCGGCGCGATTTCCCGCATTGCGGATCCCGGAATCGGGGGTGGCGTGCTTGACCCCGCGGGCCGGATTCCTCGATGCTTCACGTTGTGTAATGGCACACCTTTCCCAAGCGCGAAGGCTCGGCGCCGCCGTGCATCAGCAAGTCTGTGTTGAAAGTATCGAATTTGGCCCCGGTGGGAGCACTGTGCGAACAACGGCTGGTGAGTTCCGTGCTGCTCGCCTCGTCATCACCACAGGTTCGTGGACCGGCGACGTCATGCGGCGGCTTTGTCTTCCCCTAACCGTGACACGTCAGCAGAAGTTCTATTTCAGGCCGGCCAGTCCAGAATTGCTGCGGCCGGCGGTCTTGCCCGTCTATGCCGACTATGACACTCACTTCTATGGGTTTCCCATGCACGGTCCTGGCATCAAGGTCGCGGATGATTCGCCAGGTGAAAGGACACACCCTGATCGTATCAATCGCACGATCGAGCATGCCAGAGGCGAATCATTAAGGAACTGGCTGACGGGTCTTATGCCGGAGAACTCCTTTCATTTCCTCGAGGCATCAACCTGCATGTATACCCAGACGCCAGATCAGGATTTTCTCCTTGGTCCCCACCCAAATCACCCAAACGTTTTTGTGGGTGCTGGATTCTCGGGGCACGGTTTCAAATTCTCGACACTGGTCGGCCTGATCCTGGCACAACTCGCCATCGATGGGTCAACGCCATATCCAATTACACGATTTCAACTGGACCGATTTTCCTGACAATTACGTACAGCGGTCCAGAATATCAGTTCATAAATAAATGGCCGAGTAACAACTGCAATGCTGTCATGTATGTCGAATGTAGATTGATTACAAGGTGTATTTCCCGAAGGTGGCGCGTGGGATGTGCGATCGTACATTGTTGGGTAGGATATGAAAATATTTCAATAAAAATAAAGGTATCACAGATGCAGCAAGCTAGAAAACTTCGCAATCGCGTTGCTGATGACGCATTGATTCTGGGAACATTTATCGCTGAATTGTCAGCGCCGGGATCCGTACAACTCGTGGCCAATGCCGGGTTGGACTTCGTGACCATTGACGGCGAGCATGGGGCTTATTCGACTGAGCAGATTCGCCTGTTGATCGATGCCAGTTGTAAGGCGGACATTGCTGCCTTGGTACGTCTTCCACTTGGTGATCCGGCAATGTATTTGCGGGTTCTTGACGCCGGTGCCAGTGGTATTTTGGTGCCACAGGTGCATACGATGGAGGATGTACATCGGGCAGTAGAGTTGAGCAAGTATGCGCCTTTGGGTAAGCGTGGTGTGCATTTTCTCCGTCCGGGCACTAACTTTTCACCTCCTGCGGATTGGAACGCATTCTGCAAAGAAGCCAATGAAACCCTGATTACCGCGGTGCAGATTGAGACTGTCGAAGCGGCGGAAATCGTGGATCAGATTGCGGCTACTGAGGGTGTCGACATGTTGTACATCGGCCCGGGTGATCTAAGCATGAACCTTGGTATTCCGGGGCAGGCAACCCATCCACAGATCCTTGAAATCATGAGCAGGGTAGGTCGCAGCTGTAAGGAACACGGCAAAATTGCAGCCAGCCATATCGGTTCCACGGAGGTGCTTGGGCAGCTTGCTCCGCTTGGCTTTTCGGTCTTCGGCTATAGCGCTGCAGCACGTTTGTTGTTTGATGGTACCGTGGCCATGGTGGAACGTGCTCATATGGCGGTGGGCGCTAAATAAATAGCTTTTCCGTCTGCATTCGTGGTAGTTGGTATTTCTGCTTGGGGTGTACGTGGCCATGGGTTGGTCACTCAAATAGTCAGTGAGATGGTTAGTTAGTGATCAACTGGGAATTGTTAATTAACGGATAGCTACCATAGATGGATGAGATTGCGTCAGAACCTTCGTTGGATTCTAGGTTGAATACACCGAAGGACATGGTCAACTACTTCGGATCAAAACTGCGTACGACAGGTGATTGCCAGTGTCGGCCCCCAATCCATTCGCTTAAGGAGGCCTTAGCCCAACTCCCTCACCTGCATTCCTCGATGGTGGCCGCATGTGACTGGCTGATTAATGTCTCTCAGGTAACCACCGAAGAAGTAGACCCGCAGCATAACCCTCGTAATCTGTGCCACGACTACTGGAAAGGTGCGTTTCGGGGTGAGTATCGGGTAGGTACGAAGCAGTGGGATTTCTTCTGCCCCTGTTGGCACGGTGGTCAGGCCGTCAAAGCGCTTTGTCTTGCGTACGAGGTGAGCCGCGATGAACGCTGCTTGGAGTCGGCCTGCATGGCAGGCGAATTTCTCCTCAGTTGTCAGGTCCAAGAGGGTGTCGACAGCGGGCTGCTACTCGCCTATGAAGATTTTTCAGATAAAGTGAATTCCTCCGCAGTTCTTGAATCGTTGGATGGTTTGTTTCACCTTGCGGACGCAACGGGTGACACGCGGTACGAGCAAGCAGCTATCGCTGCGCTTCGTTGGGTACGCGACCATACCTGGGTCAAAGGTGAGGGGATGATCATCGCTTGCTACGACCCGGTAGCGCATCAGACGATCGAGCCAGCATTTGTCTTGGAGCGTGGCGGGGCAGGTCGACCTTTGGCGGATGACGCCGTCTTTCTTAAGGGTTATCAGCGGTCGACAGATCAGAGCCTTCGTGAGGTATTCTACGACATTATGAATCGATTGCTCATAGAGGAACGGCCGCAGGGGAACTGGGTTGGTTACGGTCCGTGTAATCATGAGACGGGTGAGATTCATCCCCGTCAGGCCTATTGGTGGGGTAAGCCCATGATGGACGCATATCGTGACAGTGGTGAGCAGCGTTGGCTGGATGCGGCCTGTCGTTCGGCAACGTGGTATACCAAAGCGCAGCGACGGGATGGTGGCTTATTCCGTATGACTGATCTGAACTTCAACACGGGATGCTTCAATCACGCAACCAGTGGGATTGTGTGTGCGGCCATCTTTTGGGTTGAGCTTTTCGAGTTAACGGGCCAGACCAAGTGGCTGGAACCTGTACGCAAGGCGATGGACTATGCAATGAGCATGCAGTTTGTAGAACCGAAAGATCCAAATCTGACCGGTTGTATCCTAGAGAAGATTATTGCGCCGGACGGAACTGATCGCAGTCCCTATCACATCCGAGATCTGGGTACGACGTTTTTTGTTCAGGCAGCGGCAAAGCTGATATTAGCTGGCCAAGGATGATTATTGCGTCGTAAAATGCACATAATTATTGGATCAAGGTGGTCCGAAATCGCGTTCATTACTAACCATTTCTACCAGGCGGTCTTTGCCATAGGGTGATCCAAGGCCAACGACGAAATAGACGGGCGATTCTTTCATAACCATTGGCGCAAGAATTTGGAAGGGGTTGACATCTCATTTGTAAGTCATTCCGATTAATTAATGATGGACCACGGGAATAGATTCTCGTGATACCCGCGAGCGGATCTTACTTCTTCAGGTAGTACAAAGCCGCCACCGCCCCGTGCTCGGAACGGTGATCCGGAAGACAGGTGATGGGTCATGGCTCGCTCAAGGCTTGTTTTACATCGGTCGTGTTTCGGTTGTTCGGATCCAAATACGGTCTTAAGAATGAGTCGGTCGGCAATTCGGTGCGGAAACATGTAAGCATGATTCTGTAAACGCACGATATTAGACTGTGGCGACAGCATTTCACTTAGTTGACCGTCTAGGAGCCACGATTTTGTGTAAAAGGCAGCGATGCGTTTTTCGGGAAAGTAACGAGGGAAAAATTCCAGTGCCTTGCGCATCGATTCGAGGCACAGGTGCAGTTGCATAGGACTGCCGCTGGGAATATGGAAAAAGAGTGCCGGATCGGTTGGTCCAAGAACCATGTGCCACTGGTTGGTGTCCAATGTGATTGGTTGCGGTAGAACGCTGCCGGAGGGAAGAATTGGGCAACCCTTTACCTCCTTACCGTTTAATTCCAGGTGTGCTAACCATGTATCGTGGTCGTCATCTTCGCTTCTAAATAGTTGACCGTCCTTTCTGTATCGTACGCCATCTTCTGATAGCGCAATTACCTGACTGTACCCAGTTTCGTGAGTCTGGTTGCACCGGTATACTCGAACTGGATTTTGGAAAACACCAAATTGGTGGACGAGACGACCAAATGCATAGATTTCGCCACGCATATAGTTGCTTAACCAGCGGGCACCATGAGCATCAAGGCCCCAGATGCCATGTTCAAGCCGATACTCGTTCATGCGGTGCAAGATATGTCCCATGCTTTCACGTATGACGTCAGTTGGAAGCTGATGGTCCCGATGTACGGCGTGCATTTGTGGGTAACCCGCAAGAAGAACAAGCAGGTAGAACATATGTGAATGTTCGCCGAGTGCATGATGGAGTAACGGCCACTGGTCAGCGTTCCGTGTTGGGTAGTCTGGGCAGTGGTAGTGACAGAACACCCCATACCAAGCCAACGCCTGTAATGCTGGTTCTTCGGCAACGCATCGGGCACATGCTAATACAGAATCTATGATTGGATCTGGAAGGTAAGTTGCTCGGCATGCTGCTTCGACAAAACGATTTTCAAGAAAATAAAGTGTGGCTGGGAATTCCTGTTGGGCTTGCTGCCAGTTAGGCAAGAGGTGTTGGCGGCTATCCGGTATGCCGATCTTTGAGGTGATCTGATCAAGATCCACAGTTAACGATTCCTTGGCCATTGGTTTTTGTGAACGTTACTTTCAATGCCTCGCCTTTAAATGGTCGGTCGCTTGGGCCACTTTGTCCGCAGGCAATGGCCCAGTATTGTGGCCACCTGGCCAGTTCCAGACCGCGAGAGGAAGTAGAGGGCAAGGATGACCATGCGGTATTTTCGCCCGTACGAAATAGGATGCCACCGGGTCCCATGGCAGGGTGCAAGGCAATTTGAAAATCAAACGAAGAGCCATTGGATAATTGCGGCCCATGCCAGTATTGCCACCCAGATCCGGAAAGCGTCACGATTCGTACCTGCAACTGATCCTGGTCGAAACCTATCCAGATTGGCTCAGCTCCTTCGTTGCGAGCAATTCCGCAGACCAAT
This sequence comes from Phycisphaerae bacterium, assembly GCA_963579995.1. Taxonomy (GTDB): domain Bacteria; phylum Planctomycetota; class Phycisphaerae; order Phycisphaerales; family Phycisphaeraceae; genus UBA6626. Next base: position 25,437 of record CAUZIY010000005.1, on the reverse strand, counting down.
GTCTCATCGCCGATATAATTGCCTTGGTTCCGACGCAGCCCACGTATTCGAAAAGCAGTGATATTGTGCTCCAAGTTACTGGTGTCCAGTTGGTCACTTATGCGCCGTTCATCAATCGGTTCCCAGTGTTCAACGGGTGATAAGTTGAATGGCCAGTTTAAATGTTCGCGCAACTGGCCAGTCTGGTCATGTACTTGATAGCGCAGTCCCTGTTCGTCCACGGCCATCTGGACAGCGTGGTGATACTCGCAGCATCCCGGCATCAGTCCACCTGGGCCGGCGATCGTACCGGCGCCCCCAGATAATATCTGTAGTACACCGTCGTGTGCCTGCACGTCGAACGCGATGATATGACTTGTCAGGTACGCATTCACATTGTGTTTGACAAGCAGATCCCAGAACCGGCGCCGTTGGTTTGGTGGGAAGCACCATAATGGCCATGCGGTATAGCCGTTGACAGGAAAAACTGGATAGTGGCCAACAACAAATTTGAATTGTGCATCTTCATTTTCCGAAAGGACTCTATCTAACCAGAGATGATTGATCAGCATTTTCTGATCTGGCTGATGGGTGGAGACATATAGAAAGTTTTTTCGACGGAACCAGTATGCGAGTCCGATCTGATCGACGGGCCCATTTTGTGGCAGGTCTAAGTGTGTTTCTCGAAAGACAGCTTCACTCTGGTCATCATACGTGTTGTGGTTACTTGTCGACTGATAAAGCGGTATATTGCGCTCACGGATCCAATTCATCTGAATATTCAACCAATAGTCCCACTGCTGTTGGAGTTCATTGGAATCATTCGTATAGCCCTTTACCGCGTCGCCGGGAAAGGATATGAACTGTGGGCTTGGTTGAATCCGCTTAAGCATCTCGTTGACGTGCTCAAGGTTCTTGGCTACGGCCTTTCTTGGTATGCCGCTGCAACAGTCACTGTACATGACGAAATGATGGCCGGATTCATCGCATGGCAAAAGTGCAGGGATGATTTCATCATGGTCGGTTTTGTCGTATTGTTCGGATGATACAGTCATTAGGGTGCATGTTAAGAATAACAGAAGCAGGTCTTCGATATTTAAATAAATGTTATAAATGTACGCATTCTGACCAACACATATGGCGGCCTGTTGGCACGAGTTCTTCATTGATTCATTTGGGCTAATGGTTCAGTCTACAACTCACGGACCAGAAATGTTGTGTACCCTGTTATTAAGTGAATTGTTATGGCGATGATTGTTATTGATTGCGCGAAGAACACTTGTTCCCCTGAGTACTCCACAAGGATTCTGCTAAAACTAAAAGTGAATGCCATAGCCCGGAGGCGATTGTGATTGCAATAAATTTGTATTGATTTTGAAATATTTCTGAATACAATAGAACGCAGTTCTTGGTATTTGCTTCAGTCTTTGGCAATTACCCGTTCAAGGTAAGAATTGGTTTAGGTTAGGAGAGGCGCATGTCCGGGACGCAGGTGTACAACGGCATGTTTGGCAGGGCAATTCTTACGGCTGCCTGTTTGTTGTTGCCAAGTACCGCTGTTGCTGACACGATAGTCTTTCAGCAGGGTGTTGGTGGCTACACCAGGGCGCAGGACACCTCAATCAGGTGGGCTTACACGCAAAACTACGGGGACTATTTCGGTGTGGATACCGACCGGCCAGGTGACGCGGGCGCATACGAAATGTGGTCAACAAATGGCGGGGCCACCACGGTGTTGGAAGCTGGCCAGTTTTACCAGCGGCGCTTGGGAAGTCTTATAGGTGGTGGTGCCGCCTCCCTGGAGGCGGGGCCAACGTTTCGCTACTCGCGAATTCTGATGAGATTCCGGGATGTCATAGGGACCGCAGTGGGGCAGATAGATCCGGATGCCGTAGTGACTCAAGCTACGCTTCGACTTTATAACACACTCGATCTGGGGGCTGTTGTGGCTGCCGGTGATGCGGCTTTGCCTGACGTTATATATGGTGGGTTCGGGCCCACCACTGATCCCAATAGTTTTCTGGATAACACGGAACGTGGAGTACCCCGATTAAATGCGGGGCTCATTGGCATCTATCCACTATTAAAGAGTGTGAAATACGGTAACAGCGACGGTACTGCGGCAAAAGGGGAGTCAACCGGTCGCTCGCGGCGACGGGGGAAGGAATATTGGTCCCAGCGTTGTCACGGCGAATTGGCGCCCAACGATCCGTTTGCCATCACGCATAATTGTGGTCCGGCGGACGTGGGTGATCCGCACAGTACATCGGGGCAGGAGGAATATGACTCTCAGCATCCAGGTTCAATTAAAGTGGCCCAGGATGCCAGCGAAGGGTTCGAGGATTTTGATGTGACCGGACTGTTCGAATTTATCACAGGCGATGGCATATTTATCACAGGGATCAGTCCACCTGGTGAACTGCCCACAGTTGATTTGAACTATGGCCAGGCTTATCGATCCGGTGAATTTGGTGGTGTAGACGCTGCTGAACCGCAGATTGCAACACGGCCGATGCTCATCGTGGAGTTTGGTAATGGTATGACAGGGGGTCCCGGGGATGCCAACCTGGATGGGGCGGTGGATGTTGCGGATCTGGGAATTGTGGGTGCCAACTACAATGTGACTGGTGCAACGTTTGGCGACGGTGATTTTAGTGGGGACGGTATTGTTGATATTGTTGATTTGGGGATTCTTGGTGCGAACTGGGATAGTGCTGACACGCTCTATGATTCTGGATATCTGGACCCAGGTTTGGTGGCATTGGTACCCGAGCCAACAACGCTGCTTGTCCTGTTGGTGACGAGTAGCCTCGTGTTGTTGCGACGGTTTGAAAGGTCAGGGTCAGGTGTTTAAGCGGATATAACCCTGCAATCCTTTATTAACAATCATATCTCTTTCGATAACCTGGTCATACGCAACCAGGACCAACAGGTGATCTTGATCAGACCACCAGATCATTTTTGTAGTTGAAGCACATGACTTGCGAAAATGACAAGTGTGCTCTTGTGTCCTTCTTGGTTGTCACCCTGTTTGAGTGAAGGGTGTGGATGGCAGCCATACAGGTGCTATGCGGGGTATTCGTGGACCAGGTGGTGCTTTGCTGGTTGATCTTCGTCGATCGTACAGAAGCGTTCGCACGGCTCAAGCCAACAGTTGTCGTTCCAATCATCGCACACCCTACTAACCTCTCCACTAACGGTATAACCCACGCCATCGATTTTAATTCCAGTGCCCTGTTCCCCCCAGAACTGGTGGATCGTGCCTGGTGGCATGCACACACTTTGCCCCGGCTCAAGACGGAGTTGTTCGCCGGGAGAAAATTTACGTGTCTGTCCATCCACTTGTAGGGTGAAGTCATCATCGCTGCATTGGCCTTGGGGGTCAGCCTTATACAAGCGGATAAGAATATTACCGCCGCCGCGGTTAATAATGTCTTCCATCTTATGGCGGTGAAAATGGAGAGGTGGGCGTTGGCCTTCGGGATCTAAAATCAGTTTTTCGGCATAGTCCTTGCCCGAATCATACTGTGTGGAACCGTTTCGAAGGGTGAACAATGTGCGGCCAAGTTGCGGAAAATTGCCTTGGCCAAAATCCGTCACATCCCATCCCAGCATGCATTTGCGGATTTCATCTACCTCTGGTCCCATGTTTTCCCAGTCATCAACCGTCCAGAACGCAAAAGGGGGGAGTTTGAATTCAATTGCGTCAAATGTCTGCTTGGCGACCTGAATGGTGTGATCGACCAAAGATCGTTTCATGATTGAGCTCCTTGGGTTTCTGCTTATCTGGCCGGGGCCATAATGCGGCATCTTAATATCAACCTCTGGTATCTGTCGATCACGCTGGCCTGGCAGATGGAATCCGGGTTGATCTTGTTGGCGCCGTCTGGCAAATTGATATGTCAGGGGGAATTTGTGCTGATATTCCTGTTCTGCCGGAGTGATCTATATCCAGCCCCCAGGCCTTTAGCTGCAATCAAGAAGCAGGATGAATCAGAGATGAACGTGCAATTAGGCGTAGAAAAAGCGTGATGGTCTGCAGAAATGGACTGGAATTTCGTTACTTACGGTGCAGGATCAGGCAGGTTGGCTGGTTGAATTTCGTCCATGAGGTGCGATATGTCGATATGCTTCGCTTCCCCGACCGATTGATCGGCAGCGAAGCAGAGCATGGCACTGAGAAATCCGGCTTCTAAAGTTGCCAGTGGTTCGTAATCCGGTTCAGTAAACATCTTTACAAATGATTGTGAATGTTGGCGCTCCGCTCCAATATGGCCAGATCCGTCATCGTGAAGTTTGACGGTTTCAATATGGTCGGAATGTTTATTCTGAAGCCGAATCTCCCGGTCTTGAAGTTTTCCGAAGATTACACCATCGGTACCGACCACCTTGAGGTGGCGGCCGGTGGCCGAGCCGAGACAGGAGAAATCCAAGGTGAGTGTAGCCAGAACCCCATTGTCATATTCCAACTGCACCGTCTGGTGGTCATAGGTGTCGTGTCCATTGTTGTAGATGCATGAAGTGTTGTCGGGTACGAATTTATACAAGATGCCATCATCACCCCGGTTTGCAAGGCCAGGGACATCATATGCTTCGGGCGGCAGGTAGTACGGGCACTCGGCAGTGATCCTGCAGTCGCTGCACCGGGTTGGAAGCGACGGATTGGGGCCGAGGGTCTTGACGCCAGCCATGGAACTGATCCGAATCGGTGCGCCACCGGATAGCCATGTCATCATGTCAATATCGTGGCAGCATTTTTCAAGCAGTGATCCACCGCTGAGATGTTTGAAACGCCGCCAATCACTGCGAAACATCGTCGCAGTGACAAAAACTTCGGGTAGCTCATCGGCCTGAATGCTGACAACCTCACCAATGGCTCCATTTTTTATCCAGTGTTTCGCCTGTAGATAGAATGGTGTTGATCTCATCACGAAACCAACAAGCACGCGGGCGTTGTATGTCCTGTGGGCATGCAGTAGTTGGCGGCAATTGCCGGGGGTGTGGGCGATTGGTTTCTCCAGTGCAAGGATTAGGTCGCGCTTCATGGCGTCGATGGCAGGCTCGGTGTGTTGATGGTTCGGCGTGCTGATGATGACGCCGTCAAGGTTGGGTGTGTGGTCGAACATCTCACGCCAGTCGTCAAACTCTTTGACGCGACCAGCGAGATTCTAAAGGCCAAGAAATGTTTGCCGGTTCGATTGGCTTGGATCGGCGCAGGCAACGACTTCAAGGTGCTTGGAATGGAGGGCGGAGGTATATCCATTGGCCCGCCCACCCGTACCGACAAGGGCAATTTGTTTTGGATGACCCATGGTTACCGTGGCGGATGTTTAAACTTGGTGGCACGAACTGCAACAGCTTGGGGTAAGGCAATTGAACAATTACTTCATTGGGGGGAGATTGGCGCCACTTTTGGCAACACGGTTGCAACTGGCGAGATAAAAATCAATATCCTCACCAGCATCTGCCCACCAGCCATCCAGTACGGCGTATGTCAGTTTGCCTTGGTCCAGGTACGCATTGTTGACGTCGGTGATTTCTAGTTCGCCCCGGTCCGATGGCTTGAGTGTTTTGACAATTTCAAACACGCTGGCATCGTAAAGATAGATCCCAATAACGGCCAAGTTGCTCTTGGGGTCAGTGGGTTTTTCAACAATACGAATCAGCTGGCCGTTTTCGATTTCAGCGACGCCATAGGCCTGTGGGTTCTCAACGGGTGACAGAAGAATCTTTGCGCCAGTGGGTTGTTCATGGTACTGCTGGATGACATCTTCGATCGTTCGCTCGAGGATGTTGTCACCTAGCACCAGGGCAATGGGGTCGCCATCGGCAAATTCCTCAGCCAGGCCAAGTGCTTGGGCGATTCCGCCCGCGCCATCTTGGTAGGCATATTGCAGTGATTTGAGACCAAATTGCTTGCCATCCCTCAGCAAGCGAATGAAATCCCCTGCGTTGTTGCCACCGGTCACCAACAGGACCTCTTCGATGCCGGAGCGTGCGAGGCATTCCAAGGGATACCAGATCATTGGTTTGTTATAGACAGGCAACAGGTGTTTGTTGATCACGGTTGTCAGAGGTGCCAGCCGTGTTCCTGTTCCGCCTGCAAGAATAACGCCCTTCATGAAATTAGTAACTCCGTCAATGCCTGTTGCATAACCTATGGTTCTTAAGTTATGACATCGGCTATTTTTATGTCCAGGTGAATGTTTCTCAAAGCATCATAGGCAACAGGCAGGTAGAAGGTCGATCCCGCTTGTTTGTAATGCGGCGTGGAGGTTCAGGTGCCTTTGGCGGCCTCGCCAAGTGATTGTAGAAGATCGGCGGTTGTGCAGGTATATCCAAAAGAATGTTCAATCATCCGGATCGCAGCGTCTCGGTTGGCCTGCTGTAGGGCAGTGTCATTATGTTCCAGTGCAACTGTTGCATCACGTACAGCAATCAAGCGAAAATGGTTCCGCATCTGTTCCATGCCACCGCCGGCAAACAGAAGGCACTCATTCGTGGCATATCCGGTGTAAATGATCGTGTTTACATGACGGTTGCTCAGCAGGCGGGTGAACTGGTAGGCACTTAGAACCACGCTGTCATCTGGTTCGGGCTCCACGACCTTTGAGATTCGCAGCTTGTTTTTGACGATGTCCAACATGGGTTTGTCAACATTGGGGCCATAATGGTCTTCGTAGAATTCTGCTCGCCATGACAGGTCTGGTTTGGGTAGTGTGTTGTCTGGATCGGGATGCCCATACTTTTCGCCGGTATTGGCGTATTGTGGATACTTATGGGCATAGCGGCTACTTGCTACATGGACAACTCCCATGTCAGCTTTCCGCGCAGCAGAAAGGATGGGGCGGATCTTATTGGCTGTTAGGTCGAGAGCATCTCGATAGTAGCTGTATAGTTTGGTGATTGGCCAGTCTGGTCCGTCAGGTGTGACATCCAGACCACCCGGTTCGCCAACGTTCCACAGGTGCATACCAGCGACCACGGTCTTGCTGATATCCAAGTCCATCACCTTCTCATCTTCACCGAGGTGGCCAAGTGCCGGATGCTCGGCGGTTATGTCCATGGGATAAGAACGATAAAAACGAACGGTTAGCTTCATCACATGCTCCTGCGATTAATGAGTCCCGGCTCACTATATGAAACCGATGGGTAAGATCAATTAACCGTTACTGGGATGATGACCTGTCATTGGGTTCCTGATTGAACTGGTTGATATATAGCGGATCGGCAGGGGCTACCATTCAGAAATGGCTGGCTTGATGAGGTATTTATGATCCTGTTAATCCAGGTTCATACCAGATGGTTGATGCTTATGGCTTGGTGTATTTCATACCCAGTAATGGTCTAAAATCGACCTTTGGTGGTCTATTGACCCGTATTCGGCACAGTTGCGTACTGTGGTGTCAAGTTGTTTTATTTTAAACAGTTATGAATAAAGTCGTTGTTGTGGGGCAAGCATGGCACGTGTTTTGCTTTCTGTTTTGGTAAAGGTACGGCTCTGTGTATCTATCAGTGCGTCACCATCGTGAAACTACCAGCTTTTGGTTGATCGGTGGGTGACAGAATCATTCGTGCCGTGCGTGAGGTTTGGTATTGCAGTGATTATGTGGCTGTACACTAAAACGCAGTCGGCAGATCAAGGCATTGGGTAAGTCATGAATGAGAAGGAGACGACACATGACACATAAGCTTTTGGTTACCGTGGCGACACTGTCTTTCTTGGCAGGTACCAGCGTGTTTGGCGGGCCGCCGGTTCCCTTTCTTGATGACAATGAACCGGGGGTTAATCTCCCGTTTTCTGGAGATCCGAATACGACTGAAGAAGGTTGTGCGCGGGATGCGGACCGAGCGGGAAACAATGATGTAAGTGGTAAGGTGCACAATGAATTACTTAACTGTGATAACTGGAGTTTTGGCGCCGAGGAGTGGGGTCAGGCCGCCTTCCTTCAAGGTGCATTCGTGCTGGGCGAGTCACCATTTTCCAGTGATGGGGGATGGGAGTGTGAGGCCAATGTGTTTGACCCAGACAATCCAAATGGTGTGTTCGCCGGAAGTCCATGTTTCAACCCGACAGTACGTGTTAAACCCACGTTCAAGAACCAGCCGCTTGCGGATAATGAAGGCATACCAATGAGAACGGACATCGATTGGGTGCTGTCAGCCGGCGTGCGGGTTACGACACTTCCCGGCGACACTTTTGGTGGTGACAAGTTGATGGAGCCGGGAAGTAGATCAGGTGATGGCCATCGGTTTTTTGTCCTCACGGGCGCCAACGATGACAACACCATTGGCGGCAACCCCGCCGAGGCCTCTTCATACTTGAATGGTGTCCCCAATCGGTACCGGCTCCTGCACGGGCCGGTGATTGACGGCAAGTTGTCTGAGACAATCATCCCTGGCCAACTGACTGAAGGCACGGTGACAGTTCATTACAAGGCTGCAAACCAGCGCATGGATTTCTGGCTGGATGACACGCTGGTGTTGGCCGACTTTGAATCGGGAAATGGGGCCTACGACATCGCCTCTATTCAGGTTGGTGGTGGAGGCGGTTCGTTTGAGAACTTGCTTGTGGATGAGGTGGTTCTCGGTGTGTTGGCCAGTGGAGAGGCTTGTGGCCCGCAAGGCCCTGGCACATCAGTTCCCGGCGATTTTAATTGCGATGGTCTGATTGATGTTGCGGATCTTGGCATTGTGGGCGCCAACTTTAATACAACAGAAGTGACTTATGTCGACGGCGACGCCAATTTGGATAACCAGATTGATGTGGCAGATCTCGGCGTCGTGGGCGCGAACTGGAGTGCTGCGCAAGGTGTGTCGTTGGCCCAGGCATTGAACGCGGCTGGGCTCAGTGCATTGATTCCTGAACCAACAACGCTGGTGGTGCTGGGTGCTGGGCTGGTTGTTATCGCGCGTCGTCGACGATAGATCTTCCGGTGGCCGGTAAGGTGCGGCATGTGTCCCAAGGTGATTTGTGATTTGCTGGTCTATGAAAGGTGGTCTGATGAAAACGCGATGGGTAAAAGGTCTTGCTTTTGGTGTGACGCTCATAATCGGGGCTCCCGTTTATGCCGGGCCACCGGTTCCATTCCTGGATGACACGGAACCCGGACTTGATCTGCCGTTTTCCGGTGACCCCAACACAACAGAAGCCGGTTGCGCCCAGGATGCTCCACGTGCCGCTACGGGTGGCGAGGGGGGGAAAATGCATAACGAACTTCTCGAGTGCGACAACTGGTATTTTTCCCCGCGGCAATGGGGACAGGTATCATTTCTTCAAGGGGCATTTATCCTGGGCGACTCCACGGCTTCTGATGATGGTGCGTGGTCATGTCCGGGTAATTTTCAAAAACCAGATGGGACAATCTCAGGGTCTTGCAACAATCCCACTGTCCGGGCTGTGACAACCTACCGTAATCAGCCTGCACCCGGCCCCAGTAGCAGTGATGGTGCGCCCATGGATCCAAACAAAGACTGGGTTCTGCGGTTTGATTTCAAGATGGAGTTTGTAGCGGGCGATACGTTTGGCAGTGACAAGCTATTTGAAATTTCGAGTCGGACAAATGGTGGAGGTGGAAATACAAGTGATCTGATCCAATTAAATGGAGGGTTTGGAGTTGACGAAGCCTCGTTTTCCCCTGATGGGCTCCAAGATCGCTATTACGTTAACCATGGACCCTGGCTGCCGGAAGTTGGGGATCAGGATCTGCGGGCCCAGAACCAGGCCAATTCTCTGATTGACATTCCAATGGATGAAGGGACGGTGACGGTTCACTACAGGTCCGCAGTCCAACTTCTGGATCTCTATTTCAACGATCAACTGGTCCTCGCAGATTTCGAATCGTTGTCCGGTCACTACGATGTGGACTTCATTCAGTTGGGTGGTGGCAGCACCTCATTCGAGATTGCCCAGTTCGATAATATTACCCTTGGTGTATTGGCGGCCACGGAGACATGCGGCCCTCAAGGGCCCGGTACATCGGTGCCCGGCGACTTCAACTGCGATGGCGTGGTGGATGTTGCAGATTTAGGGATCATAGGGGCCAACTTCAATACAACACAAGTGACCTATGTCGATGGCGATGCCAATCTGGACAACGTGGTGGATGTAGCGGATCTCGGCGTTGTGGGTGCTAACTGGAGTGCAGCCCAGGCAGCGTTGTTGGCACGATCGCTGCGCGTCGCTGGTTTGACGGGCGTGATTCCTGAGCCCGCAACCATTAGTGTTCTTGGTGTTGGATTGATCTGCGTTGGTAAGCGTAGGCGATGAGTGTGTTAGTGGTTGGGCGTAGGCGACAAGCCTGACATAGAGGCCAATTACGTCCCTTTCGCTTGCGTAGTTGACGCTACACACCGCGTTACTTATTGCAGAATCCGGTTTAGCCACATGTCACTCAATATCGACGAACCGAATAACTATTTATGTGATGGGCAAATCAGGTCGACGGGTGCTCATGTTGCGCCTCAAGCCGATGCAGTCGTTAGTCTCAGCCTAGACACCGTCGAGCATTGAAGCTGCCACACTTAGCGACGATATGTCCTACCAAGACAATGGCCCCAGCGGGATTCGAACCCGCACGGCCCTTACGGGCCAGCGGATTTTAAGTCCGCTGCGTCTGCCAGTTCCGCCACAGGGCCATGATCAAATGTCTCGTTCACATCTTTATTAAGCGGTCACTTCACGGGCGATTCTAGGATACCTTCCACATCAATCAAGCCGACGTATGGAAGCCTTTGCGGCGGAATGTAATACCGGGCATCTTTTGGTGTGGTCGATTACAATCTCATGATGACACCAAGACTTGAACAACTCGTAAAACTCCATCAAGCAGACCCTGCCGATCCGTTTCTGACCTATGGTATTGCACTGGAAAATGCCAAGGCTGGGTGTCTTGATGAAGCCATAGTGTGGCTCGATAAAACACTGGAGATAGATCCAGATTACTGTTATGCCTACTTTCAGAAGGCAGTCCAGATTGAGGCCAAGGGCAACAAGGATGCAGCATGCACGGTGCTTAAAGATGGTATCGAGATAGCCAAGAAGGTAGGCGATGAACATGCCTACGCTGAGATGACAGAACTGCTGGAATCGATGGCCACATGATGCGCCTGTATTTTACAGGTTATTTAAAGCAGCCAGGTTGGGTTGGATGCCGGTGGTTATAGAGTACCCATGATTGTTCATGCTACAGGCCGACAGATGAGATCAAGCAAGAGTTACTGAACACATGAAACTGAAAATAACCGTGGTTGTGACAGTTCTTATTCCCTTGTTGCTTGTGAGCGGTGGCTGCGGCACCACATCAGATGCAAGTCCGGTCATTGATCTCGAAACGCTTCAAGGCCTGGTGTTTGTCCCATCAGATCAGGCACACCACGATGCAAAGGGTCGGGTGTTGGTTGAATTGGCGGCTGCATGGCACCAAGATCACCTGGTCATTCGTGCGATCTTTACGCCAGACTCTTCCGGATTCCATCTTTATAGTGCGGAATTGTCCCCAAAGGGAATTAACGGTGTGGGCCGACCAACGTTGGTTGAGGTAAGGAATCCAAAAGATTTTCAATATATTGGTGTACTGTCTTCGGATAAGGTGGCTATTAATAAACCGTTCCCGATATTGGCCACGGAGTTCCCCATTTATCCAGATGGTCCTGTGGTGCTGTACTTGCCTGTAATTCCCAATGCAAAAACCGCTGGTCAAACGGTAGAATTGAGTCTGACTTACATGGCTTGTAGCGACCGAATCTGTCATGACCCTGTTGAAGATGCCCCTGTCAACCTGCAGGTTCCCGTTCAAATGACAAATTGAATTGGTAGTAGATCAAACAAGATTGGAGCTATTGTGATGAAGCAACATTTGCCTGTGATGTATGTGATCGTGGCGGGATTCATCCTAACAGGTTGTCAGTCGATTGAAATTAGTCGATGGTCTGGCAGTTGGGTGGATGAAAGATCTTCTGATCACGGTGGTGATTTGAGATGTATTTCACGCCGGTTGGATGAGACCAATTGGCAAGCAACATTTTCAGGGTTCTGTGGTCGGGAATTCGGATATGACATTGAAATGCATGGTCGTCAAGATGATTCGGCGGTCAAGTTTGATGGCGAAGTCGATCTGGGAGAGGAGGATGGCGGCGTGTATACTTGGACCGGTGTGATGCAAGGCAATTATTTCGATGGCGAATATGCCACTCGAACAGGCAAGGCCGGTAGCTTTGCCATGGTACGGTATTAATTTATAAATTAATGGATAGTCAAGAAACATCTCAGTTTGACGGGCCACGAGCAGCGCGGCCTGGCGAGTTGGACGGGGTTGTCGATTTGGCCAACCTGGTGATGCGGCAGGTCAGGGGTTATCCGCCAACGATCGCAACGGATTATCCATTTATTTATAACCAGGAGAATCTTGGGAACATTATCGTCGTCAAAGATGGCTCTCAAATTATCAGCATGGTTGCAATCTGGGTTAATGAAATTCAGTTGGCCTCTGCACGATTGAAGATTGGTGGTATTAACTGCCTGGCTACCAGGCCTGGCTTCAGGGGCTTGGCATTGGGTTCTGCAGTGATGCAAGCTGCCCATGTCCATATGCAGAAACTGGGTTGTCAAGTTGCACGCTTAACCACGGGAATTACCAGGTGGTACCGTCGGCTTGGTTGGGATACCGCTGGAATACTTTGTTCTTATGAACTCAACCATTCCAATATTATTCTGCTTTCGAATCTTCCGGATGAGGTTGATGTTCGTTGTTTTGACGAACCGTTTGATGACACGATCTTGGAGCAGGTATGTGGCCTGCGTGACCAGGATAAACTTGGTGGTATTCGTACGCCGGAACTAATGAAGGTGCTTTTGGGGTCGGGTAGTGACCCGAAGGTCCAAAGCGTATGGCAGTTGATGCTGGCTTTCGAGGGTGCCCGGCCAACTGCGTATTTACTGAATCGTGAGGGGGCGATCGTGGAATGGGCGGGGCCGGCGAACATTCTTTCCGGCCTAGTACGCCGCTGTTTTGAATGTTGCGTGAAAGATCAGGTGAGTGGTTCAAAAATGGATAGACAGACCAAGGTGGCGGCCAGTGAGAAGATGCTTCTGGTTGGGCCGCAAGATGGCCACCGATTTTTGAGGATCTTGCAGGGACTCGGCATGCCCTGTCATCGCGATTATTGGGGCATGCTCTATATTCTGGATCCCAAGGGCGTTCTGGATGCTTTTGGCCACCAGGACATTGATGTCATGGAAAACAATGGCCACATGATCGTCAGTCGTGACGGGCAGAGCCTGTCATTGACACGCCAACAACTCGTCAAGCTTCTTTTTGGTCCTGAACGTGTTGATGGTTTTGCCAGTGATGTACTGCCATTGAAATTTTGGCAATGGTCTCTCGACCACGTTTAAATCCGTTCCCATTCGTATCATATGGCGGTGCTTGTTTTATGGCCTCCTAAATTAAAAATTCATTGTCATTGGGTATCGGATGGGATAAACTTGGATAGTTGCCGTACGGAGGGTTTGGGTTTTCATGGCAAACAGGTGCGCGAATTTGAATTTATTGGCTGTTCTGTTACTGGGGATTCTAATTGCAGTAACCCCAGTGCATGCGGAAATTCTAACCTTTCAGCATGGTATCAGTGACTATGGTGGAAGTCGGGACACGAGTATTCGCTGGGCTTTTGAAGCGAACTATTTCATGACACCAAATGCGGATGGGACGTTTACCGCGATCAATCCCGAAGGCCCCCACGCCAGTGTTGGTGCGTATGAATACTTGAGTACCAATGGTGGGGTATCGTCGGTTCTGGAAGTTGGCCAGTTCTTTAACAAACCCATTGGCTTTGCCGGGCGGGCAGGTCCCATCTATCGTTTTTCACGCATGGCCATTAGGTTTAGAGATTTGATTGGAACCTCATCTGGTCAAGTGCCGCCGGGTGCAACCATTACCAATGCAACACTGAAACTCTACAACACCTACGATCTGGGGGCTGCTGGAGCGTCGTCAGGTAGTCCAGATGATCCCGGGTTTGCCAAGGAGCCCCAACTCAATCAAGGGCTCATTCAACTGTCGCCAATGCTGGTGCCAATCGTCTGGGGTACATCAGATGGTACAGCGAGTAAGGGCGAATCAACGGGCAGGGCTAGGCGTCGTGGGCGGGGCCATTGGTGGTCACGTGGAGAGACCTGTGGATATCCGGATACCCCGGATGACCCTTTTGTCGCCGAGACATCTTGCGGTCCGGTTCCTGCTGGAAGTCCGCCGGCGACTGACCCCGGTGGGTGCTATAGCGGAGGTTGTCTTGGTTATGGTGACAGTGGAATCGGTACGACCTTATGGGGCCGCCATTGGGTCATCGCAGATGGCTTTGAGGGCGATTACGATCCAACTGATCCGACAGCGGTGGAGGTGTTTCAGGATTCTGCGGTGGGTTTTAAGGAGTTTGATGTAACTCCACTGGTGATCGATGGGCGGATTGGTCAACTTGGGGTCTACCTCACTGCATTGGGCAATGAACCTGCAACCCTCGAGGAAAACTTTGGCCAAGCATACCGTTCCAGCGAGTTTGGTGGGGCCAATCCTTCGCCCGAAGACCTGGCAACCCGACCCATACTTGTGGTTGAATTCGAGTCCATGGCCGTTCATTTTCCTGGTGATGCCAGTGGTGATGGTATTGTGGACGTGGTGGATCTGGGAATCGTGGGGGCGAACTTCAATTCGATGGATGTTGAATTTGGTGATGGCGATTTCAATGATGATGGTGTCGTAGATGTGGCTGACTTGGCCATCGTTGGAGCAAACTGGTCGGCCGTGAAGGGCTCGTCAAACTTGCAGGCGCACCACGTGTCTGGTGCGGACCAAATGGTGCCTGAACCAACCACGATGGCGGTCATGACCTTGGGTTGTGCCTTGCTTTTAAGACTGAATCGTCAGGCGACATAGAAACACGGTTGAAGATCAGCCAGCATACATGTCTACCCCGGCGGATTCGGATTCTTTGCATTTCTTGCCCGTGTCCGGTTATGGAGAGAAGTGGGCGGCATATATTGGCCAGATCAGGTGAAGAACAACTATCATCGATCATCTTCAGCCATTTGTTTTACTGATCGAATGAGACTCTAAAGGCCCTAGGCAAGTTCGCCTTGGCGAAAAGCACGTAGGAAGTTCTTGCAGTTGCGGTCCTGTCCCAACAGCATGTCCTTGGCCAGTCCGTAAGGCTTGGTGCTGCGATCCATGTTGAGGATTTCATCGATGTTGCGTGTGACGGGGTCGATAATGCCACCATCGGCGCCAGCGTCGACGGCCAGATCAACGAACACGTCATTGACCAGGCTGCGGCAGGGAATGCCAAAGGAAACATTGCTCATGCCACCGGTAATGTGAATATCAGGACCGTACTTGGTCCGAATCTCACGAACAGCATCTAGATAATGTTGGCCAAACGAACTGTCCACGGAAATCGGAAAGACAAGTAGGTCGACTTGGATATCGCTGATGGAGATCCCCTTGTCCAAGGCAATATCCACCATTTTGGTGGCATTGGCAATGCGTTGCTCAGCATTCTCAGGCATTCCCGATTCACCAGCACCGGTGATAACGACGTGGGCCTCATATTGCTTGGCCAAATCAAGTGCCTCGACGCGTTCCAATGATGCCGAGTTCAGCAGTGGGCGTCCCGCTATATTTCTATATGTCTTAAGGCCCGCTTCGATCGTGTGAATGAGTGACGAGTCGATCGACAGCGGTTTGTCGGTCATTTCTTGAACGGTTGTAACGAGCCAACGCATGGCATCCTGTTGGTCATCATGCGAATATGAAATCTCGTCAACGTTTAGATCCAGAAAGTCAGCGCCTGCATTTGCCTGGCGTTCGATGAGGTGGCGTATGTAATCCAGACCTGTCTGGCGATTGGGACTGTCCTTGTCCATCGCGGAAAGCACAGCTGACTGAACATGCTTGACGCGGCCTTCTTTGAAGTCATTGCCCTTCTGGACTTTTTCCGGAACAGGCAGGAATTGCGACTCGCCGTTATCTCCGGGAAAGAGCACCGCGGGTTCGCCGTTGGGTGATTCGCCAACTCGTTTGCCTTTGCGTAGCAGTACTCGCGTGCAGTGGATGTTCTCGCCAATGACAATGAATTCTTGATCCCGATTCTTAACTTTCACTTTGAGTTTCCTGGTTTAGCTGTTTTTGGAATGATGGTCGCGTTCTAGGAATGTATTGGTCCAGGCACTGGTACCCTGCAGGGCTCCATTCTTGTAAACCACCGGCCGGTCGAGCATCTGCTCTTCCTCACCGTAGGCTTTGAGCCGGTCATAAGCTCTCGCCCAGATGCAATCCTTCTCGCCCACTTCGCACTTGCCTTCCCGTGTTCCACCACATGGTCCGTTTCGTTGGTTCTTGGCACACTGAGACTCCGGGCAAAGGTAGGCAATGTCAGGTAGTGAGCAGTCGCCGCAGTCACGGCAGTCGAATGAAAGAATCTTGAGTGCATGTTCCATGCGGTGGGCGATCTTTTGTGCGCCGGCAGAGCTGTCAAGAATTTTAAGGCTGACACGGCGGCCAGCGTTGAAGCCCTTGGTGCCCTTTTTGAATACCTGGTTATGTACAAGGCGATTCAACTTGTAATCGAGGGGAATCTGCTGGCGAGCTTGTTTTTGGCCATCTGGTGTCTTGCTTGCAAGGTAGTATTGGTTGACCTGGTTAGAGGTGAGACTGGTTTCCCGATCCTGTTCGAAGTAGTGGAATTCGTCGGCGTGCCCGTACTGAATCTGGCGAGCGAAAGTTTTCCAGTCATCGGCACCAAATTGTTTCTCGATCTCCAGGACGCGGGCAAATTCATCTGCATTTAGATGACCACCAAGATACACGCCAGCAAAACCAAGTCCTTTAGCAATCGCGACTTGCTTGGCTGCAAACTCAAAGAAAAAGGATTTCCCTTTGTCCGGTGACCTTGCTTGTTTCTGTGACAAATCAAACAGCATGTTATTTACAAAGCATCCTGGGAACCCGCCATCATGAAAGAACTGAGCGGCTCTGCCGCTGAGAATGTAAACATTGGTCAGGACTGGGACATCCATTTCCTTGAGGGCCATGTATCTTCGTAATTCATCCAGTTTGCGCGAGTCATATCCGAGTTGGTTGATTACGAAGCCTGCGCCTGATTCAAGCTTCTTGGCCAATTTGAAATATTGTGGCATCACTTCACGCTCATGACGTTTGTAATTGTTGACCACGGTGCCCAGGAAGAAGTCGGTGCGCTTCATCGTGAGCATCTTGTCGCTGATTCGTGACGGATATTTCAGCCCTTTGTTCATGTCATCGAACATCTTGAGCAGGCCAACGGAGTCGATATCGAAGACGCCGCTAGCTTGGCCTTCGAATCCCGATACTGGGCAATCACCCGAAAGCGCCAGCACGTTGTTGAATCCTGCACTGGCCAACTCCCATCCGCGACTCTGTATCGCGTTGCGATTCCAGTCTTTACAGGCGAGATGGATAATGACCTCCTGTCCCCGGGAAATAAGGTCGGTACCTAGGACGTCCGCCCCCAACATTGCATTGCCGCCTGGGTTGTCAGTGATGCTCATCGCATCAATTTCCGGATGAGATGATAGGGACCGGGCAAGATCCAGCACGCGTTGTCCACTGCGTTCAGCAATCACGCCCCGTGAAGTGACCAGTTCCACGGCCACGGCAAACTTTTCACCTCGTTGCAGGATCTGGCGCAGCGTAGACTTTTGCCAAGGGTCTATTTTGTCATGCATTGTCTTCGGAATGGAGGTTGTTCTTGCCATTAAGCCGTTCTGCAAGTTGGAGAGAATTAGTGAGGGATCTGCATCGGTTTCATCTGGCAGCCTTCGACGAAGACATCAAAGAAATCTTCCATTGTTTCCAATTCAATGTGCTCAATGGTTTTGATTCGTTCTTCGATCGATCGGCGTTTTGTGACGGAAAGCAGCATTTGGCGTGCGCCTTCTGATGCTCCGTTGCCAATCTTTTTTATTCGGTCAGTTGGGACCGGGGCAAGAAATCCGATGTCAATTGCACTGGCCGGATCAACATAATTAGCAAAACCTCCAGCCAGATAGAGCGACCCGATCTGGTCGGGAGCAACTCCAAACTTGCGCATCAGGATGATCTGGCCGCAATAATTGGCTGCTTTGGCTTGCGCCAATTCACTTGCATCCCTGCGTGAAAATGTAATTCCCTGGTCTGGTGCAATAGTGAACTGGGTCGCCTTGTCAGCAAACACGCCCTTGGGCGTCATCAGGTTATGGCGGCGGAGTTCGGCCAGAAGATCAATGAGGCCTGATCCACATAAACCACGCGGGTCACTGTCGCCAATTGTTTTGTATTTAAACTCGCCATCTTGCCAACGGATGGACTCAATGGCACCGTCACACCCCGGCATGCCGTATGTCACAAGTCCACCTTCAAAAGCTGGTCCTGCGGGACAGGATGCGGCGATCAAGCGGTCTTTATGGCCGATGACGACCTCGGTGTTTGTGCCGGCGTCAACAAGCATCATCACTTCGTCATGGGATTCGATATCAATTGCCAACAGGTCAGCCACAATGTCGCCGCCCACGTGGCTTGCGATCAGCGGAGCACCGTACACACGGGCATTCTTGTTTGCCCAAAGTCCAAGCTTACGTGTGGCGTAATTGAGTGATGTCGATTCTCGCTTGCCCTCCAGGTATTCCTCCTCGATGGTTGACTTGTAAGGTTTTTGGCCGATGGGTTGCACATCTAAATCAAAAAACAAGTCACGCATTGTCGAGTTACCCACAATGACAATCTCATAAATCTGCCGCCGATTGATATCCAGGTCGCGGCACATCTGTCGGATTTCCGCGTTCATTGTGGTGATGATGGCACGGTGCAGTTCGCCATGGAATTCGTCCCGGTCATAACTGATGCGGTACATTACATCACTGCCACCAAATCGTTGTGGGTTTTCCAATGCGGTGGTGTAGACCGACTTGCCTGATTCAAGGTCTACCAGTTCCGCCACCATCGTTGTGGTGCCCAGATCTACGGATAATCCGTAAATCCCACCACGATACTCGTCTATCACCTTGCCATCGTACAAAACATGATCGGAGTCTCGCGTGACTACCGGCTCAAGTTGTGTTTTACCAAGAACTGCCGAAGTTAAAATCTGGGGTGATCGACGCAGGACGGTGAACTCAATATCTTGGTCGACATTTTCGACAGCCGCCTGGCATGCCAGGCGATAATCACCGGATAGGAAAGCCTCGGATTCGGCGCGTGGTGACAGGGCGTCGCCGCCATTCTTGATTTCGACAATACATTCGTGGCAATGCCCCGTACGGCCACAAGATGTCGGGACACGGACACTTAATTCATCTGCGTAGTCGAAAATAGTCTTGCCAACCTCGGAAGAGCGGCTTTCACCATCATGCATGACACGTCGTGTTGGCTTGCTGTGCTGTCTGGTGACCGATGAAGTCTTGATCTGTTTCTTTACCTTCATATAGCTTTCTGGTTCACTTTCCCATGCGGTGCGATAGTCAAGTTTGTCATCACTGGCGCAGACCGGCAGTTCTCCTGGGGCACGCGGTTTGCGCTTGTTTTGGCAGCCGAACTTGGCGGTACATTGGTCGAATCTGTTTTTATAAGGACAACGCATCTGCGCTTGTGTTTCAGCGTGGACTGCGATCTTCGAGAAAATATTCGTGATCCGGTCAATACGCTTTGCCCACTCATCCTTGTTAATACGTTCCATGGCTGATTCTTTAATCAAGCGGATGCAATCTTGGCCACCAGTGCCTTGGCTACTTCCACGCACTCAACTGCACTGTCACCATAGGCGTCAGCGCCCATGTCATCAGCAAACTCAGGGGTTACCGGGGCGCCTCCAACCATGAATTTTACATCGTCACGCTTGTCTTCATCAATGAACAGTTCAATTGTTTTTCCCATGTTGGGCATGGTTGTGGTGAGTAGCGCCGACATGCCGATCAGGTTGGCATTTCCCTTGTTAACTGCTTCAAGAAAATCATCGGGAGATGTGTCAACGCCAAGATCAATAACTTTAAAGCCGGCACCACGCAGCATCATGATGCACAGGTTCTTGCCGATGTCGTGCAGATCGCCCTTGACGGTGCCCATGAGGACCCTGCCGATGGGCTCAACCCCTGACGCCGATAGAATCGGTTCGATGTGAGCCATCCCTGCTTTCATGGCGCGGGCGCAAGCAAGCACCTCTGGTACGAAGATGAAATTGTCACGGAATTTGATGCCCACGATGGCCATTCCTGCAATCAAGCCGTCATCCATGATCGTTAGTGCCGTAACGTCATTGTCGAGCGCCTGCTTGGTCAGCTCATCAGATTTGTCATTATCACCCTCAAGCACCGTGGCCGCGATATCCTGCATGTCAGGTGAGGCGGCGGCGTAGAGGTCAATGATCTCCGTACGCTCATCCTCGTTCTCGATGAACTCTTCAATTTCTCCACGGGCGAATTCATTTACAATGTCGCTAAGTTCGGCCATTAAAATACTCCATCTATAACCGTTACAGTTATGGGTTAATTACGTGTTGCCTGTTCCTTATGCCATTCGCGAACAGCCGCTGGGATTGCTTTCAGGTTTTCAATTGAGGTTTGCAGTGGAATAGCACACTCGGGTCCGACTAATTGAACTCCGGCTTCTAGGTTTTCTTTCACTTCTGCTTGGACCTCCTCCGGTCCCTTTGAATAAAGCGTCTGCGGATTATTGATATTGCCCACAAGTGAGATTCGATGGTTGCAGATTTCCATCGAGTTGCAGGGGTTATTCTTTGAATCGTAATGAAAAGCAGCCATCCCGGTCTGCGAGATGTATTCCATCCGGTCTTCCGTCTTGCCGCAGATATGCAATATAAGGGGAATCTTCAGTTCCTCGGAGAACTCAATGTGCATGTCCCGCAGGTAACGTTCGTAGTATTCGCCGCTGACCAGATCGCCGGTTGCATGATCCGGAAGTGTCAGTGCATCGGCGCCAGCATCGATCTGGGCTTGGCCAAACAGGATGGTCGACTCCTTGAATTTATCGAGACAACGGCGTGTTTTGTCTGGATCATCCAGGGACATCAACAGAAATCTTTCAACACCCATGCAGTGATATCCCATTGACCACGGTCCCATTGTTTTACCGATGATGGCAACGTCATCACCCAACTCCTTGCGGAGTATCTTGATCGCATCGAGTACGCACTTGGTATCGGGATGGGTACACAAATCATCAGGGATCGTAATGTCCTCGGGTTCTAACCAGATGGGTTCGTTCATTTTTACAGTTGGCCAGTTGTCCTTCCCTTCCCATTGGATCTTGCAGCCAAGCGCAGACGACTCCTGAATAATGCTAAAAACTGGCATCACGGTGTCAAAGCCAAGTTCCGTATAGCTTGTCGCCGCCAAGCGAGCCATTTTGTGTGGGTCTCGGTTGGCTTGCGGAAAGTCAGCATCGACCAAGTCCATCAATTCAACCGTTGCAACGGACGTGGGGTTGCATACAGGTGTACGGTCGACTGGATCACGCCTTAAAGCTGCCAGAACACGTTGTCTACTGGTCATTGAGTCCACGGTATGAGTGTTTTGATTCATGACATCCTCGATTCACATCTCTTGGTTTATATCCGCCATGTCATGTGTGCCTGGTGAGGCAACGTCGAAGTCATAGTTGCGGCTAATAAATAATCGTGCCGGCCTGTCAGACTCATTGACCACCTGATGGGGTAGGGTCGCATCAAAAAACACAACTTCACCCTGCTTCAAAATCACTTGCTGCTGATTGCTGGTGCGTGTGGGAAACTTGACGGCGACCGTGTCACCCTCATCGAGCCTCATCATCTCGGTGCCGGTAAAATGGCGGTGCATGCCCGAGGTCCCACCGGGATCAAGTTCCAAGTATAGATGATGCATGGGGCAACTGGCCAGTTGTTCTGGCGGGAACAGGTATCGAGCGCCACTGGCAACGGGGTCTTGTAGGGGGGCCTCGATATAGTCGCCAGGCGCCAAATGCACGGTTGGCCACACACGATCAGCCAGCGTATCGAACAGTTGTACTACGTCGATCTCAAAGATTTCGCTGAGGTACTGCAGCATATCGCGATCGTTGTATTCGATCGGAATCTGCCCTTTAAGCAGGCGGTAAAAATGGGGGCGGCTGCTCCCAAAACGCTTTATCTCTGAAGGAGTTAGGAGATTTTCATCAAGCCAACGCTGTTTGACCTGCTCGGCACGCTCAGCCAAGTCCGATGGATGGATACCCACGGCGTCACACCAAGCGGCCAGGAACCGTGCTAAATTGCGCAATTCCTTATCATGACTCGATTTGTTCGTGTCAGAGTGGTCTTGATTGTCACTGGTGTTCTGCATTATCACCGTTCCGAAAAATCTCAATAAATTATCTAAATTACCTCTAAGTCTTTGTGAATTAAAGGTTAATATTGTAATTGCGAGGGGGGGGATGTCAACCGGCGTGTGTCGCAATGCTTTGGTTGCGGGGTGAATTCGTAAATATGTTGTGACGAAGTTTTGGCGTACGCGGGCCACTTCAACTAACTGTTGAAGTGGTGGCCGTCACTTCTGTTGGCTTGGTGCTGAAAGAACTCCACGTCCGGCTGCTTCCTCTTCTTCTTTCATGGCAATACGCACGTTTTGAGCACGATACATCAGTGCGCCAATTATCGGGTCATGGTTAGTTCGGCAGGGGAAGACAATGCGGTCTTTGCCACCGTCTCCAGCTTCAATTTCAAAAATTTTGATGAATCCCTGGGCAAGTGCAGCTGCCCGTTTGGCACCAGATTCAGTTGGTTGTTCGGATTTTATTTCATATAGACCATCCGCCAAGTTGACGACGGTGAGGTTGCAATCGGCTTTCTTGTCAAAAGCGATAAGTGGTTTAGGGGTGAGAGGTGCCCCGGTTTCGAGCTTGCACAGATCAAGAAATGCCCGCTTAAGAGCCCGCTCATGCATGGTACGGCAAGCAAACCGCAACCATTCGGGATTTTCAGGAGATTTCGCCAGGCCAAGCATTTGAATTAGAGCTTGACGAATAAATGCAACTCGACCGGCCGCCTGCTCTACTTGGCTGTAGGTATGTACTTTAACCTCGGGGATCCCACCGCAGCTACGCCGATAGAGTCCCAGCGAGATGTTCTGGCAGTGCGGATCCATCGATAGTAGTTCGATACGTATTCCCAAGTCGAGTGTTTTTCCCATTTAGATTACTTCCACTTCTTCTCGTCGATATTCCACTTTTGGCCTAGTTTTCCGACCTGCATTGTAACCCGGTGTATGCCAACAGGCGACCCAATGTCCCTCTTGGACTTCCAGCAATGGTGGGTCATCACTGGAACATTGGAGGTCCGCATCTACCATTCCGCATCGCGGATGAAAGGGGCATCCGGGAGGGAAGTTGGCAGGGTTGGGTACATTTCCGGGAATGGTCTCAAGCCTGTGATTCTGGTTACCAAGGCGTGGCATTGAATTGAATAATCCTCGGGTATAGGGATGTAGTGGTTGGGCGAACACGGCATGGACCGAACCATATTCGACAATCCTTCCAGCATACATGACCGCCACGACATCGGCATTTTCCGCAACAACACCTAGGTCATGTGTGATCAGCATGACCGCCATGCCACGTTTGGCTTGAAGTTTCCGCAAGAGTTCCAGGATTTGTGCCTGTATGGTTACATCCAATGCGGTCGTAGGTTCATCGGCCAGCAGCAGTCGTGGCTGACATGCCAAGGCCATGGCTATCATGACGCGTTGACGCATGCCACCGGAGAGTTGGTGTGGGTATTCTTTGAGTCGAGAAACTGCATCTGCAATGCCAACATCATCAAGTGCATCCGCGGCAATCTGAATTGCTTGACGACGGTCAACTTTCTGATGTAGGAGAATTGCTTCCATGATCTGGTCCCCAATCGTGTAGACCGGGTTGAGGCTGGTCATGGGCTCCTGAAAGATCATGGCGATCTCATTTCCACGAATGGCACGAATCTGCTTTTCCGTCATTTGAAGTAAATTGCAATTCTGTCCAGCGTCATCCTGCCAGATGATCTGGCCTGACTCGTACTTTCCGGGCGGCTGTGGAACCAGTTTGAGAATCGACAGGGCCGTAACCGATTTGCCGCAACCCGATTCCCCGACCACCCCGACAGTTTGTTTCTTGTAGATCGATAGGTTCAGATTGTGGACAGCCCGTACACGGCGACGATGGCCTGGCCGATCATCACCCGTAGGGAAACTAATGGCGAAATTCTCGATTTCGATGAGTGGTATTTCGGTCATTGAACTCTATTCTCGCAATTTCGGATCCAATGCATCTCGTAGTGCATCGCTGACAATATTGAGTGCAAGTGACATGACAAAGATGGCAGCAGTAGCCGCAGCCATCTGCCACCATACGTCACGAGAAAGCTCAAGGCGGGCGTCATCAATCATGACACCCCAGGAGGGTTCGTCTTTAACGCCGAGGCCCAAGAAACTAAGGATTACTTCTGCATGGATGAATCCAACGAAACGAAGCGAAAAATCTATAATAATAAGGTGGGAAACATTGGGTATCAGATGCAGGAGAATAATTCGCCAGCGTGGGCAGCCATAGGCTCTCGCCGCTGCGACATAATCATGTTGCTTGTGTTTGATTACTTCACCGCGAATAAGGCGACAGATTCCAACCCAGCTTGTCAAGCCCAACGCCAAATAGACCACGGTAATGCCACGTAGTGGTTGGCCAAAGAGTGATTTGTCTTTTAAGACGAAAGCAAATGCCATGACCAGTAGCAGTCCGGGAATAGAGCTCAGGGTTGAATAAATCCATACGATAATCTCATCAACAATACCTCGGAAGTAGCCCGCCATTGCCCCCAGCGGAACGCCAATCGCTAGTGAAATCAGTGCGGCAACGAGTGCGACGGTCATGGAAATCTTTGTGCCATAGAGAGTTTTTCGTAGCACGGATAACCCAAAGATGTCCGTTCCAAGCATATTCGTAGTGGAGGGCGGTTCATAGGATGCGCCCACTGATTGATCCCAATCATTTGCGAGCCATCCGAACGCGACAAAAAATGCAACCATCACGTAGAGTAACACGATCAGGGACATGAATAGGGCCAGGCGGTTTCTAAATACCCGCCGCCATGCATCCGTCCACAGACCTCGTGTGGGCGCTTCAGGGATATCATCGGAGGTTGCGGTGATGGCGTTCAATGTAGCGAGATCCTTGGATCGACGAGGGCATAACAGATATCGGTTGCCAGGTTACCGAAGACGAAAAGAACCGAAATAATGAAGGTCATTGCGCTAATGACTTTGAAGTCGCGATTGCTGATGGCTTCGATCATCATGTAGCCTAGGCCTGGAATGCCAAAAAAACGTTCCAGAAGTAGTGAACCCAAAAATAGAAATGGAATGGCCAGGACAACGCTTGTAATCACAGGAATTAG
>CAUZIY010000004.1:0-49366 GCA_963579995.1 Phycisphaerae bacterium | reverse complement strand
TGGCGGTAGATGACCCCATTGCTGGTTTAATTGCTCTAGCGGGAGGGGACCTACGCCGGCCGGGATGATCTGATCTGAAAGGGCATCACCACGATTGGTTGAAATATCCTCTTGGGAGCCGGCAAGGTTTTGGGAACCAATAGAAGGGTTGTTTCCCTCTTTACTGTCGGCGTGAGGTGAAGATGGCGACCGTTCGTTGGAAGACTGTTGGCATTCAATTTGTCCAATCAGTTGATCAAGATTGGTAACGATGGATTGCTGCAAGCGCTGCGTTGGCAAGCCAAGGTCAAGGTGGCGACCAATGCGGTCCGCTGTAATGTCCATCATGACAACGGTCTGTTTTAGAAGATCTGTGGGATTCTGAACTGCCGAGAGCCGCTTGATTAGGGGATTTCTGGCATTTGGCGGTTGAAACATTCGTTCAGCCGTAACAGGTTGAGGGTTTTCTTGGCCTGAGGTGCTGGTCTCCGATGGTGATCCTGTGATCCCTAGCAACTCGTCAAGTGTGGGCTGATGGGTTGCCATACCATGGGTGCCTTTCAGTAACACAGCAAGGATAAAGGTGAAACCCAAACATGTTATTAAACGCATTGTCATGACTGATCCTGTTAAGGTGAAAATGATTTAGGTGGGATCTATTCGTGAACTGCTTGGATCTGCTCCATTCGTGTCACCATCTGATCAGCCAGTCTACTCAACCGTTGCTGTTCATCAGAAAGACGTTGTATCTTTTGTCGTACTTCCGAATGTGCTAAGGTGTTTTCCGTTTGATTTAGATGACGCGTGCGCTGCCACAGGATGTTCTGAGATAATCTTAATAATTTCAGTTCAGCAATGGGGGGGATAATCTCCTTATTGCTTGTGTTTGTGCTCTCGCCCTTCCTCACTCCACCTTCACCGCCGACAACGTCACCAGATGGTGAAAAGTCCTGAAAGGTTTCGTGTGGTGCCAGTGTATCGGCCATGGACTTAAGCGCGGTCGCTATGTAGTCCTGGTCGGCAAGTGTATTCCAGGTGACCGTTGCCTGGCGCATGGCATCAATCGTGCGAATGGCCATCAACTCAATTTGACCGTGCAGATACTGGAAGAGAATCGTTTCGCCAGGTTCGGGCCGCAAGTCATATGCTTCTTGTTTGATTTTTGATTGAAGATCGGTGATTTGGTGCATGTCAATTTGTTGTCGTCGTGTTACATCCACAAGATCCATCAATGGCGGGGTCTTGTCACGTAGAGTGTATTGTCGCCGGGCAAGCGCCTGGTATGCATTCGATAGATCATTGCGGTGTCGTGTTAACGACTGGGTCTGACTACGACGATGCGCCTGCCGGACCAGATGAAGTGCTTTTGTGAGGCTGTCGGCGGCGGCCTGCTCGGCTTGGTAGGCATTGGGTTTGTTTTTATTACGCAGCGCATTTGCTGCGTAGGTCTGCGAGCGAGCTGCTTGGTAAAGTTCATGCGTCGCCTTCTTGACGGTTTTTATTGACGCTGCTTGGTGCTGAACCGATACCGTATTGCGCCACAGTTGTATGATGGGTTCTACCAGCACTGCCAGTTGGTCAGTCTGTGATAGACATTGTTGTTGGCTTTGTTGTTGGATAAATAGTTGCTCAATTGCTTTATCAAGTTTTAGTAAATAATGCTGCAGGATCTCCTGGTGGCGGATAGGTTGGTCGGCGATTTGGGCAAGCATTTCCTCCATCAGTTTAATGCCTTCCCGCTGTTCGCGGACTGCATCAGATAAGCGGTTATTCTGTAGCTGTATTTCTGCGTTTCGCATTTTCTGATCGAGTCCTTGGCGCTGGGCGGTGACAACCGCGGCTGCTAGTGCCAATGCTGACGCTTGATCAGAAATGTTCTGATCTGGACTTGAAAGTACTTGCGAAGCGGATTGCATCTGCGAAACCATATTTTGAGAACGCCTGCCCAGAGATGCCTGACGGGCCACCATTGATTCAATCGATGCTCTCTGCGATTTACTTAGATCTTGCATGGTTTGACCGAGAGTCTTCGATAGCATGCGACTGGTGGTGGCCTTCAGATCCAATTGGGCAATAACCAACTGTTGCAAGTGGTGTTGAAGAACTAATGCGTCACCACTTTGGTTGAGAAGATCAACGACCTGATTTAATGCCTGATGAACCGCCTGCTGTTGGTGGCGTGCTTGTTCCTCCTGTGATTGCTGGAGGGCCTCGACGGCCTGCAGCGAAGCATAGCGGGCTTCTTGGAGAAGTTGTCCAGATTGATTCAGGATAGAAGGTAATGATCCACTGTCTTGAACGGATATCCGGTTGCGAGCCATACGGTGTTTTAGTCTTTCAACGACTGAAGCTTGGTTGGCGACCCGTCGACCTAGTTCCTGTTGGTTAGGAGTAATTTGACTGGGAGATTGGTTGAATAATTCCGCTTGTCGAAATCCCATTTTAATTGCCTTCCGGCAGATACCGTCCAGCTCTTTGCGCAACTGATGGAGAAGGGTGGTCGGGTCGATAACGGCCAGCAATCTGGGTGACGAGCGTACCGGAATATGGTGTCTTCCGTTTCGTTCAAAACCATCTGTCGTCAAGGCTGTCAGTTCAATGTTATCACCACTTTGGACACCTAGCTTGGATAGATCAAAGGCAAATGTTGTTTGTAGTTGGGGCCGCCAGCCATCAAGTTGATGGATTGCCCGTGACTTTTTTTTATCGCCTTCCTCTAGTGTTATATGCTTGCTTTCCAATCTGACAAATTCGACACCCACATCATCGCTTGCCGTAGCCTCTAAGTTAATAACCGCGGTAGGCAGGACTGCCTCGTTGGATGTGGGTTTAGTGAGTGACACGGTGGGCGGATCATCTTGTAATGCCTCGATCCGATATACCCGGTCACTCATATTGCTCAATCCGTATTTGTCTGTTAGGTGGAGCATCGACTCGCTGCTTTGGTCTAGCGTAAACTCGCATATGATCACCTGAGGTTGGTGTTCAAAGTTAACATCGACCAGCGATGCAAACCCAGGCAGGGCATGTGTCCAGTGATGGATTGGCGCCAGTGGTGAATGGTTGATCTCAAATCGATATGCGACCCGGGAGCCAGTCAGCGCAGAAATTGTTACTGACTGGCCAGCCTCTTTCCGTGTGTGATCCAATTCGATGTGCTGCGAACTGACCAATCCCTGGGCATATAATGGCGGTTCGGTCTTTACGGTCACGCGATGCACAGCAGGTCGATTGACGATATGTACCGTCTGCGGTGATGTTCGGTCATCACCAGCTTCAAAATGGAATGTCATCGGTATTGGTTGATCGAGATTCCGAAGTTTAGTGCTTTCCGTAGGGTCGCTTGCCAGATCTACAACACGTTCAAAGATGGCGCTTGATTCATTGTCGCTGAATTGCTTGGTCATTAACAGGCGGTGATGCGATCTGTTTGGCTGAGGATCAGTGCCTACGGTGTAATCAATCCAGACTCGCATATCAGGTCGGTAGCCGCGATCAACGCAAACCTGAAAAACAAGAGGTTTGTCCCTGGGCCATACCTGGGTTGTCATCATGCCGGACAGCTTGGTTCGTTTGGGCCAATCAGGCCCACTCCATGGATGCGCCCATCGGTCCATCGCGAGGTGGGTCTGATACGGTGCAAATCCGGCAACAAAACCGAGCCCGGCTACGACCACCAGCATGATGCCGGCCGTGCGGGCTGTAGGTGCAGGGTTAATCAGTTTCCACAGTGATTGGCCAGAGATGTGTTGCGTGGCGCGATCGACACTAGCCTGCATAAGCTTGGCGGTCCGGGGTGATTGCGAGTGCTGTTGTAGGTGAATTATAAAATCGATGCCACTGGCCAATGTGCCGGTGAGGTGGGGGAAGAGATTTTCAGCTCGTAATGCCAGTGTACTTAGGCGAGGGTAGAATCGAACTGCGACATTCAAATGTTTTACTAGCCAGATCAATGCCCCGATGGCCACGCCCCAGAATAGGCCGGCACGAAACCAGTCAGGCAATCGCACTAGGTAATCAATCACGCTGCCCACTATGGCGATTACAAGCAACGTTGATGAGCACTGCATCAAACACTGGAGCACCAGCAGTATCCTTGCGACCTGCCGTACCTGTTCAAGTTGGCGCATTGCTTTGTGCATATGAAACCGGGATCAACGAGTTGCTTATCATGGAAAACAAATTAAGCGGGTTCGAGATGTCGGGTATTGGAACGGATGAGTATTATTAATGGGTTTGTGGATTTTGCTTAAACCCGCTCCGGTTTGACGATGGATGTTATTGGAAGCTGTTGTCGATTATATTCAACTCATACTGTGTGGTGGAATCAGAAACGTCACAACGATAGGATGCAATCAGCCACTCATGTCGCTTTGAGGCGAGGACGCGGGTGGCCCAGCGTAGGTAATAGTCATTCGTGCTGTTGGAGGATCTACGTTCATGACCAAAGTGGGGGATATTCATCGTCGCCAGTTCATTCGCGGTACGGTCGCCAGCGCTATTGGTGCAGCGGTAAGTGCTCCGCTGGGACAAAGGGCATTTGGCCGGTCTCCCCGAGAACGACCGCCGAACATCCTACTCATTATGTCTGACGAACATGACTCTCGTATTAGCGGGTGTTATGGCAATCCTATCGCCCGCACCCCCCATATTGATAATCTTGCTCAAACTGGGGTGACATTCGACAACGCATACTGCAATTCCCCATTGTGCTCTCCATCTCGGTTGTCATTTACATCTGGGAAATATATTCATCGTATACGTGCATGGAATAATGCCGCCCAACTACCTTCCGAAGATATCGCCTCGTTGGCTACAGTGATGCAGGCGGCCAACTTTGATCCGTTCCTGTGCGGTAAAATGCACTACGACTTTCATCGAAGGTACGGTTTTGTCGATATTGGTCCACTCAGGAGCAATGGGTGGATCAAGGAGGGCGGCGGTTCAAGACGAAATCCAGATAATCTCAAGGCAAAGAAAGTGAGTCACCGATTTTACGAGTTTGGTACAGGAGATGATTCTCGGGTTCTTAGTCACGATCGTGAAGTGACCAAATCAGCGCTCTCATTCTTGGCCAAACGCAAGCGTGGCGAAACCCCTTTCTTCATGATAGTTGGGTATTTAGCGCCTCATTTCCCCTTGATTGTGCCCGATGAAAACTGGAGGCATTTTCGGGATCAGGTGCCGATGCCTCAGATTCCCGATGGATTCATCGACTCAATGCCTCTCAACTATCAGTTGCTTCGTGCGGGAATGGGTTTGCAGAATGTCGATGACCAAACCACAAAACTGGGGCGTGAGTTGTACTATGGTTTGACGGAGTGGATCGATAATGAGATCGGGAAAGTGCTCGCAGCGCTGCAGAACAGTGACATGAACGACGACACGATCATCATCTATACCTCTGACCATGGGGAGAATTTGGGTGAACATGGATTGTGGTGGAAGAAAACCATGTATGAGCAGTCGGCTCGGGTTCCCCTGATCGTGTCCTGGCCCAAGCGGTGGGCCGGCGGCCAGCGTCGTCGTGAGGCGTGCTCCCTGCTAGATCTCGTGCAGACTATTGTGGAACTTGGTGGAGGGACGACACCGGAGGATTGGGATGGTGACTCGATGGTCGACTGGTTGGATAATCACGAAAATCCCTGGAAGGATCTGGCCATCAGCCAGTACTATGGACAAAGTGTTGCATCGGGTTACACAATGTTTCGGCAGGGCCAATACAAGTATGTTTATCACACGCCGCCCAGTGCGCGGCATGCAGATCAACGTGAACTTTATGACCTTCAGCGCGATCCGATGGAATTCAATAATTTGGCTGACATAGACCCTTATCAGGTACGTGTCGATCAGATGCATGCCCTAATGGTAAAGGAAGTCGGCGAGAGCCCGGAGATCACCGAGGAACGGTGTCGGTTGGATTTTTCCCGTAACTACCATCAGGATTGAAAAGCCTCCAAATTATTGGAGAGTATGTCCGGATAAGAACAAATCTGATAGTCAGTTGACCAGGATACATTGGAAGTCATGAAATCAAACTACTTGCAATTTCGAGACGTCGCCATCAGTTTTTCGGTTCTCTTCGTCTTGTCGGTAGTGCCAGTTTCGGCACAACTTGCTACGGAATTCCCATCTAAACCAAATGTCATTCTCATTGTCATCGATGATTTAGGCTGGAAGGATCTGGCCTTTATGGGTAATGAATTTGCCGAGACGCCAAACATTGACCGTTTGGCAAGTGAAGGTGTAGTGTTTACAAATGCCTACGCTAACGCACCCAATTGTG
The DNA here is from genome assembly GCA_963579995.1 of Phycisphaerae bacterium. Classification (GTDB taxonomy): domain Bacteria; phylum Planctomycetota; class Phycisphaerae; order Phycisphaerales; family Phycisphaeraceae; genus UBA6626. The sequence continues at coordinate 43,101 of CAUZIY010000004.1, read as the reverse complement.
CGCCGTCGAGAGCATCCTTGCTGTCTGGACAATACACACCGCGGCATAAGATCTACACGGTTACCACGTCATATCGCGGCGAGGCGAAGGATCGGCAACTTATCTCCACGCCAACAAAAAACTTTCTTGGACGTAGTGTGGTTACGATGGCTGAGGCAGTTAAATCAAACGGGTATGTAAGTGCTGCCATGGGCAAGTGGCATCTTGGTAATGATCCTCGTTTTGGCCCATCGGGCCAAGGGTTCAATTTTAATCTCGGTGGTAGCAGTGCGGGGTTGCCGGCAAGTTACTTTAGCCCGTATAAGAACCCGTATATCAAAGATGGCGCTCCCGGTGAGTATTTAACGGATCGATTAACCGGCGAAGCCCTCAGATTTATAACTGATATGACCGGACAACAGGCGGAAAACCATCCGTTCTTGCTCTATTTGTCGCACTACGCATTACATGTCCCTTTGACGGCCAAGCAAGAATTAGTTGAAAAATACCAGAATAAATCTCCGGATCGTAGTAAAGCCGCGGTTGTCTATGCGGCAATGATCGAAAGTGTTGATCAGGGCGTTGGGCAGATCATGGTTAAACTCAAGGAACTGGGAATTACGCAAAACACCGTCATTATTTTCACATCAGATAACGGTGGGCATGGCGGTGTCACCTCGATGTCCCCTCTTCGAGGGGCAAAGGGGACGCTTTACGAAGGGGGTATTCGTGTACCGTTGATCGTCCATTGGCCTGGCGTGTTGAATGCCGGGATGGTCATTGATACGCCGGTTATTGGGACGGACCTTTATCCAACAATTCTTGAAATAACCGGTAGTGACCGGCCATCAGATCATGTGTTGGACGGAAAGAGTTTGATGCCGTTGTTGGCGAACAGCGGAAAGTTTGAGAGGGAAGCGATCTTCTGGCACTTTCCTGTATATATAAATTCGCATCCCGGCATGAATGATCCTTGGCTGACAACTCCCGCTGCGGCAGTACGGCGTGGTGATTGGAAGTTAATTGAGTACTTTGAGCCAAATCGTGGTGCAGAACTCTATAACCTCGAATCCGACATTAGTGAACAGGACAATCTGGTCGAGGTTGAGCCCCGAGTTGCCAAAGATTTACTCGACCTGATGGTAGAGTGGCGCAAGTCAATCGATGTGCCCGTGCCGACCGAACCTAATCTGCTTTACGAGGCGGCTGCGGTAGATGCCCGTGATTTCAACATTAGATAATTAATAATGCCCCACCCTCCTTTAGAATCGACTTGCCGCCCACGGACATTTCTCCTGGCCTGGGTTGTCAGCCTGGTTGTTCTAGGTGGTGTTTTCCTTGTGGGCTGTGGTCAAGAAGGGCAGCCGGAATCAAGCAGTCGGGTTCATCCCGAACCATTTCCCCGATTCGATCAGCCTCCAAATATTTTGTTTCTATCAATTGATACGCAAAGAGCGGACCACTTGGGTTGTTATGGGTATGCGCGCGATACGTCGCCTAACATCGACCATTTTGCTGCGGAGTCGATTCGGTATACACAGGCATATGCGCCGACCCCGTGGACATTGCCGTCACATGTCGCGATGTTCTGTGGCCGCCACCCGTATAAGTTGGGGATCAATGACATCAATGCGGCAATTCCTTTAACGGCACCCGTCATGACCACTTATCTCAAGGCGGCTGGTTATCAAACTGCTGCATTTGTGGATTCTAAACCCAAGGGGATGGTTGGCGCTCGGCGCGGCTTTGACCGAGGTTTCGATGTGTATAAGCATGCGCCGCATCAGGCTTCAGTTCATTCACCGTTTGTATATGAAATGGCCGCCACCGTTGAGGTTGCTCAGCATTGGCTTATGCAGCGTGATGTAAACAAGCCGTTCTTTCTTTTTCTTCATACGAAGTCTGTTCATGGCGTTGCCGAAGGCCTAGGCGAGGATCCCAGGCGCTTTCCTTATGACAAGCCTGAGCCCTACCGGTCACGATACCTGACGGCAGATCAGGCCAAGTTTATTTGGGGTGGACCCGGTGAGCCTGGTGCTGAACCATATTTGCGATATTTGAACAAGCAGTTCGCATATGGGACCCTGGATCCGGCCACGTATTCAGCGCAGAGGGTTGAAGCACTCAAGGCGCTGTATGACGGCGGCATCCGGTATATGGATCAGTACTTCGGAGTATTAATGAACTTTCTGGACGAGACGGAATTATCGCAAGACACCATTGTGATTGTGACGGCTGATCATGGCGAAGGATTTCTTGAGCACCAGTTCTTTCATCACATTGAAGTATACAAGCAGCTATTGCATGTACCACTAATCATTCGTCTTCCACGGGATCGGGTGGGCAAAGTGATTGAGTTGCCTGTTGAGATCGGCGATATTATGCCGACAATCTTGGGGTTTGCGGGCTTGGAAGCCCCAGGTTCGATTGATGCCATTCGATTGCCATTGGATTCATCTATCAATCGTCCCAAACGCCAGATATTTGGTTGCTATCAATTTGGCGACCGTGGGTTCTATGATGCATTTTCGTTGCTGGAGGGAGACTGGAAATTGCTTTTCCACAAGTATCCCAAAAACAAGACATGGCAGGCTCATCTTTTTAATGTCACTTCGGACGTAGACGAGCTTGCGCCAATCACCTCGAAATCGGATCGCATTAAAGCGATGCTTAAGAGCATTACCCTGTGGCAGGGCCTGTCGAGCAACACTCAATCAGCGATTTCATTGGATCCGGAAACATTGAATCACTTGCGGAATCTTGGTTACATTGATTAATTAGACTACACCGGCACCCAAAGTCAAAGACAAATATTGCTATTGTGTGTAACCCAGTTTCTTTAGTTCTTCGATGACGGCAAGGTCGATTTGTCCAGCCGGCGGTTGGCCGTTCAACTCATCCTCAAATTGAGAAAACTGGCGTTTCAAGGCACTAGGTAAAGTTTTAGCCATTGCATTGTCCTGTTGTGGGAGGTCTAACAGCTTTCCCTGATTTCCACGGAAGATGCGACCGTCAGGATAGACAATGAAAAACAGGTCGTAGTCGTGTATGTGCACCTTTCCATCCAGTCTCGTTTCTTCAAATGGAATTTCAAAGGTTCGACGCATGCCAAAGGCCGGCGTTGGTTGCTTGGGTTTCTGCAACAAGCTCCGCGCCCCTGGTGTGTTATGTTGAACATTGGCCAAATCGAGAATCGTTGGCATGATGTCGATGGAACCGGCAACATCGTCTCGCATGCCCGGTGTGATTCTGGGCGATATAACGAAAGCCGGCACATGAATTTGCCAGCGGGTGATCCGTTTGCCGTGTGCCACAGAGCCATCTTCGCCAAAGCTTTCGCCGTGGTCTGAGGTGATGATCAGATGGGTGTCGTATTTCTTGGATTCTGTTTCCAGACGCTGCAGCACCTGGCTAAGGTGTTGATCCAGATATTTGACATCCATATCGTAGTACTGGCGAAACTTGGCCACCATCTGATTGAGTTGTTCTCTGCTTTCGCCGCGCTGAACGGCCCGTTCTAGCTGAGGCTTGGGGGTGAAACCGCGGAATTGGCCAGACGTATCTCCATAGGGTGCATGGGGGTCATAGTAGTGAAACCAGAAGAATTGCTTGTCGCCTTCAGCTGTATCCAGTTGGCGCATAATGGACTTGGTGGTTTGATCGGCCAAAGCGTATTTGGATTCCTTTCGACCTTCAGTAAATGTTTCGTCATAGCGGTCAAATCCTTGGTCAAACTGCGAGACCTTTCTTGTAACGGGGAAGGAGGCCACTACAGCAGAGGTGGTGAATCCATTTTCTTTTAAAATTTCCGCCACGGTTGTGTGCTTAACATCCAAGACCTGACCATTCCTGGACACACCATGCTGCCACGGATGCATGGCGGTGAACTTGGTGGCATGTGTCGGCTGCGTGGTTGAGGTAGCTGTATAAAAGCGAGTGAAAACGAGACCTTTGTCTCCCACTGCCCGTGAAAGAGGCATAGTGGTTGGCTGGTCCTTGCCTCCCATCATTGAATCATAACGGAGTGTGTCGAGCGTAATCAGCACAATTCGCGTCGGTTTAGATCCCGACAAGGTATAGATGGCGGCCACGGCACCGATGATCCCAATGGCCAGAATCATAAAAACAGTTTTCCGCATCGTTTGCATACTCTTGCCAAATCCGAAAATGGGGAAGTTGCCTTTAGTTTTCAGGTTTGAGTTTCCAGACCAAGATGTCGTGATCCTTGTAGATCGGTTGTCCCATTGCTTGGATGGCGTATTGCGCGATAGTATCCATTGGAACCAATGTCTTTAGATATTTTTTCTGTCGGATCATGAGCGATTCGATATTTGGATCCTTCATCTTAGGCCACACTTGGTTGTATACAAAGTTCCAATACCAATTAAGTTCACGATCTACGTTTAGATGGATGACGAGATAATCTGCACCGCTATCCAAGATGGGTTGGGCGCTTTTCATTGGCACATAAGGTCCGGCCGGAACCTCCGCGTTTGGCTTAAGGGCCATGGTCATCCCGATGAGGACGTCCTTTTTATGTTGCAGGTAATAATTGCGATATAGGATCACTGCCCGGCTGCGTAGTTCGGGAACTTCGATAATCCGTACCGGTTCGTTAATTTCGGCAAGCTGCTTGTAAAATTCGGGTGTGCCATCCCAAGGGACATCAAAGGCCGGCAGCGGCATCATTCCAATATAGGTATTAGCAAACGGTCCGTCATTGGTATGCCTGACTCCACGGGGTCCTGCCCAGAAGCTGATTGCAATTAGAGCAATACCAAGAACCAGCGATGCGGTATGAACCGCGGGCGTGGGTAAACGCGTTAAGCGTATGATTTCAACGAATAGCCAAGACGCGAGCATAATCATAAAAGGTAATGCCGGTAACAGATAACGTGCGTAGGCATAGGTCATCCCCGCAGGTTGAGTTGCAATTAGCGCAATGACCGGCACGAGCACCGCAACGACCAGGATGCTGCCGGATCGTCGCCGGGTAAGCGCCAGCCCGGCAATTGCGATTGGAATGGCGATTGTCCAGATCATCGTGACCACACGATTTCCCGTGAGCAAGTCTAAAACATCAAACGCGGCGAAATGCTCCACTTCTCCTTTGCCGGTTTTGTTGTGGATGAAATCCCACAGGCCATCCCATGCCGGGATATATAGCAGGAAGCAGATCGTTGCTCCCACTGCCAAACTGCCGATCAGCCAGACCAAGTGCCTGTACCGCTTCATAATGAGATTGCACACGATTGCGGTCATGCCGATACCAGCAACAAACGCAACAGTTGTCAGGTGAATATAGGGCAGCAAGCCCGAGGAAATTGCTAGAACCGCATGCCACCAAGGTTTTGGCCTGGCATTTGCGAGGGTTGTGACTGTTGCATATGCCATCACAATCGCCAGGAATAATGCCAGCAAATAAGAACGGCCAAAGCCACAATAGAAGAGAAATAAAGAATTTGTTGAAAGTGATAAAGCAGTTAGTACTGCGGGGACACGGCCCACCATGCAACTGGCGGCGGGATAGATGACCAGGAGCGTGGCGATGGCGCCAAGGATTGCGGGCAAGCGGTATGCCCAAAGTCCCGGGCCCATGATGTCCACGGCGAACCGCTGAATGAGCGGCAGTGCGACACCCGAGCCATGTGCGTCATAGATCTTCAGGATGTCTCCATAGGACTGATTCAAATGCCAGATACTATGAAACTCATCACCAAAGAGATGCACGTTCCCACGCCCGGCCAGACAGAAGTATAGGCCGATAAAAATGGCCAATGCGACCAATGGCAGGGCGATGGCCAACGGTAAATCGCCCATCTTTTTCTTGGGATCAAATTTCGGATCCATTCATTAGACCTCATGGCATACAGGTTACATAGAACATCGCCTAGTTATACATTTGTGTTCAATGCCAGGTTTGCCATGGATGCGATTCGGTATCATCATGCAAAGGTTTTGGGTATCGCATTTTCACTTAGGCTGGACATAGGGCATTGATTGCTCATACAACCGAAGCCTTTGGCGGATGCGGTCTAGCAGGTCGTTGTGTTCTTGTTCACCTCTAAGTTCAAGTGCCTGTTGTGCGGTTTGTTTGGCCTTGTCAAACAAATTAGCTGCAGCATAGGATGCAGCAAGCGTGTCAAGAACCGATGCATCTTGCTTAACGGTCAATTCATTGGCGCGTTTGGCATATTGAATTGCTTCGCTAGGCCTGCGGACCAATGGGTCATAATCCGTTGCAAGAACCCATGCCATCGTATTGTACGGATGAGGCCATTGGGGCTGTTTGCGCATGGCAATTGCAAACTGATCCAGGGCGCTGTCAATTTCTCGTTGTTCTAATAATGCCACCCCGTAGTCGTGGTGGACGCCAGCGTCATCATGGATGCCTGTCCTTTTGTGGATATTGATCGCAGCTTGGTAATGGGTGGTGGCTTCATCCAACTCACCCGCCGATCGCAAGACATTTGCTAGGTTGGTGTACGCGTTGGCCATGTTTGGATTGATATCCAGTGCCTGTCGATAATAGTTCTCGGATTCCTTTAATCTACCGGCCAGACGCAACTTGTTTGCCACGTTGTACCTGGTTGCTGCTCCCAATGTGCGTTGGAATTCCCGTGGTCGCCAATTGCTTGCTACTGCTGTGAGGCTGATGGCAGCGATTGATAACCAGATCATCAACTTGCTGCGTGAATTCAGGAACGGCCGAAGTTGAGTCAGACCGCCAGCCGCAAAAAGGATCAAGAAAGGTACCAGCGGATAGCGATACCGAGCAAAGACATAGAATGCCACAACACTTGCTGCGTAGATGGCTGTCATCAAATAGAAAAGCCACAACTTATGACGATCCTCCCATGTAATGCAGATACCCAATAACGCCAATGGTGCCAATACGCCAAAGTGCCAAATCTTAATTAGGATGGACATGGGTTTGGACCACTGGGCGTAAGTATATAGGTCTGATGTGTCTTCCAGCTCAATAGCATTCCAGACCAGGCGGGTCTTTTTTAGCATGAGCTTAAGCCAATTGAGCGGATGTTCAGTGATGTATGTTCGCACTTGGGCAACCCAGTACCTCGAGACTTCAGCAGGATCAAGTTGCCTTCCAGTTGCCTTTTGGGCCAACTCTGTCGCATCTTGACGTTCGTACTTCACATTGCCCCGGCCAGGCCGCAATGGTCGGTACGTACCATCCGACTTTTCGTTGTTGCCGATATACAAGTTGGGGCCGAACTGGCTGGTGGTCAGGTGGAACCCATCACCCACAGCTTGATTGCGCAGCATGACAGGCGAAAGGACCATCGCAAGGCCTGCTAGGAATACCATGGCGCATATTAAACGTCGTGAGTTATGACGGCGGAAGGTTGCACCAAGCCAAATGAAAATTGCCCCTACAAAGACCAGTGCATTCTCTCTGCATAGAACCAGGGCCCCAAGGGCTGCGCCAACCCAGAACCACATTGCGACATCGGGCTTTAGGGTTGCTTGGCTTAAGAGCCAGATAACGAGCGATAGGAACAAACAATCGAGTACGGACTTCTGAATGAGACCATCAAAGAAAATGGCGGGTGCATACAGCGCCATCATGATGCCGGCCAGTACACCAGCAGGCATGGAAAAAATCCGTTTGGTTGCATCACTTATCAACACGCTGGCCAGTGAACCAATAATGGCCTGGCAAATACGAACGGACAGCAGGTCGTCGGCGCCTAATGTGTAAAGTAGGCCAAGGAAATACGGATACAGTGGCGCTTGATAGAAAACCTCTTGTCCTAGCCAGTTGCCACTGGCTATTTCATTGGCCCATTCGTGGTATCCCTGTCCATCCCCCATATAAAAATTAAAGAAGGGAGATGACCTAAGTTGAAGCAGGTAAGTCACCCGGACAACCAGTGCGAGCAAGAAGATTCCCAAGAGTATCCACCTGTACCCAAGCCACGCAGGCTGATCTGAAATATTCAAATTTCCGTTCTGCGGGTTGCTGAGTAACACTGGCGTAGTGGCGACGATCGATTTCATCTGGACTTATCAATCGTTTGGTTGTTCTTCGTAATAAGGCATTGAATTCTGATAGAGGTTCAATCGCTTTTTCAGCCTCCTGGCAAGAGAAGATGAGGCGTTGTCTGAAAGCAGGGACAGCGTGTGTTGAGCAGTAGACACCGCTTTTTCATAGTGACCGTTGGCTGCGTAAGCTGCTGCAAGTGTGTCTAGGATGGATGGATCGGCATGCCCCGTTATTTGGGCGGCACGCGTAGCAAGTTCGAGGGCATGTGTTGGATCTCGCAAGGCCGACTCGTAGTGTGTTGCCAGTATCCAGCCCAGTGTATTGATTGCTTCTGGAGCATCGGGACTAAGTTGTACGGTCTTGTGCAGTTCTTTGATCGCTTCATGCGGTTTGCCGACTTCAAGCAATAAAAGGGCGAATTTGTATTGCTCCATAGGCTGGTTTGGAATCTCCTTTAAAGCACGACGAAAATGCTGCATTGCTTCCTGGTAGTTGCCCAGTAGAGCTAATAGGTTAGCCAGATTGACTCGTGCCAGTGTGTAACTTGGTCGAATCTGCAAGGCCTTATGAAATTGCTCAATTGCTCCGTCTGTTTGTTTCATTTGTCGCAGCACAACGCCCAACCTGCGGTGTGTTGGAGAATGATTCGGTCTCAGTTCAAGTGATCTTCGCAAGTGCGGCAGGGCAGCTTGGAAATCATGTTCTGATAAGGCCATTTCAGCAAGTGAAAAATGTCCGGTCCAATAGTCCGGTCGTTCGGCAAGCATTGCATGGCAGACGGCTCGGGCTTCAGTATGCTTTTTTGCCCCAACAAGTGCCGCGATTCGCTTGCCTGACATGTGAAAGGCAATCAGGTCCTTGGGGTCGGTTTTATCATTAGACGTTAGGCTGTAATCAATGCTAACGTTTCCACCGACATATCCCAGTTGCTTAAGTTTTGCGAGCGTCTCCGGGTCCAGATCCACATTGCTATCGCTCTCATGACGGCTTTGTGTATCAATGGTCCACTCGATCCACTCGGAAAATTCACTTACGAGCCGTGGTTTATAGCGGGCCAGGTTCTTCGATTCCAAGGGGTCGTTCTGAAGGTCATAGAGTTCCGGTCGTGTCGTATGGATGTATTTCCAGCGATCTGAAACGACGCCGATCAAAGGGTTTGCATTGTATTTTGTGGGCGTAAAGCTCTCGCAGAAAATCTTCCGATTCGCTACGTTTGTCTGTCGTTTGTCATGATAAATATGTGCAGAGAGATCTTCGCCATGGACCTCAGGCGGCGGCTTGAATCCAAGTAGACCACATATTGTGGGTACAATATCGATCAGCCCGGCCAGTTGGTCGATCCGCTTGGGGGTGCGCCTTCCCGGTGGAACGATAATCAGTGGAACTTTTACTGCGCCCTGGTAGATGAAAAAGGAATGGTCAGCTTCCCCGTGGTCACCCCGCATCTCCCCATGATCACCAGTAAGGACGAGTAGGGTCGTATCCAAAAGGTCAAGTGTTTCGAGCTTATCGATTACCTGCCCAATGCAGTGATCCGTGTAAGCAATTTCGCCGGCATAGAGATTGTCAGCAAAAAGATTCGCAAATGGCTGTGGTGGCAGGTAGGCATCATGGGGGTCAAAGTAATGCAGGAATAGAAAAAATGGTTCATCTTGGTGTTTGTCCAGCCATTGCATTGCCAGTTGACTTGTAGCGGCCCCGGAACGCTCGTTAGCGTGGGCGATCGCGCTATCCATTTCATCGATGTATTCATCGAATCCTTGATTAAGGCCAAACTGTGCTTCTAAAACTGTGGCACTGACGATTGCGGCGGTGGTAAACCCATGTTCAGAGAGAATCTCAGCAAGTGTTACATTTGAGGGCGACAATTGGTAATTCAGGTTGTCGTGAATGTCGTGATAAGGGGGATTGGTGCCGGTGAGCATTGAACTGTGTGATGGTAATGTCATTGGTGCCGGTGAAATAGTGTTTTCAAACAGGATGCCACGGTCGGCCATGGCATCAATTCGAGGAGTTGTGTCCCGCCAGTACCCATAGCATCCCAGTCGGTCTGCTCGGCAGGTATCGATACTGATCAATAATACGTTGCGAATGGCAAGCTGGGGATGGCGACTTTGTTGCCATCCCAAGATTCCGATAACTAGAATCGCTGCAAGGAGAGTAGCGAGCCATAACTTTCGGTGAGTTGACATTTCCATCTGCAATCTGCTAGATCCGTCTTAATCGGGGCGTACTAGTAGAAAGTATTGCCTTTCTACAGTTTCATCGGACGCCTGATACATCGGCGAGCAGATCCCTATAACACGAAATCATTGAAGACCACCTGGTCTGAGCCGGCGAAATCAGTTTTGTAATGGGTCCATTTTGACCCAGAAGATGTCATGTGGTTGGTTAATGTCATCAAATACCCGTTTTGAGATGATTTCAAGGTGCAGGGGTTACATGGCAGGCCTATTGCCTTGATCTGCGGGTGATTGGTGCGGGCGGTGCACGGTGGATTTTGATACCCCTTCGATCTGGCTGGAGGAGGGCTGGATTAACTTGTTGTGTTTGTGGAAAAACCGAGGGGAGATGCTTGAGGTGGTCTAGGATCAATGAAAGTAGTCGGAATGTACTATACCTTGGGTACATCAATCTTGGGGCACCACTTGGCCAACGAGCAATCATTACACAGTGGTTTTCGTGCACTGCAGACTTGTCGTCCATGGTAGATTAGTAAGTGTGCGAGCATTGTCCATTTTTTTGAATCAAAAAGAGCCATTAGATCCTTCTCGACCTTTTGGGGATCCTTGTGCGTGGAAAAACCCAAACGGCGGCTAAGGCGACCGATATGGGTATCGACCACCACTCCAACATTGATATCAAATGCATTACCAAGCACCACATTGGCAGTTTTACGTGCCACTCCCTTGAGTCTGAGGAGTTCTTCCATCGATCGAGGAACCTTTCCTCCGTGATTCTCATGGATTGCCTGGCTGGCAGCGATGATGGATTTGGTTTTGTTGCGGTAGAAGCCGGTGGAGTAAATGATGGCTTCCAACTCTGATTGCTTTGCGCGAGACATGGCTTTGGGTGAAGGAAATTTTTTAAATAGCAATGGTGTAACCATGTTGACGCGAATGTCGGTGCACTGTGCAGAGAGAATGGTCGCCATCAGCAGTTGGAAGGGGTTTTTATGGTATAGGGCGCACGTCGCATCGGGATAAAGGCGTTGAAGCCGAGTATAGATCTGGTTGGTACGCTTCTTGTCTGGTGCCGAAACGGGCGTGCCTGGGGTTTTCTTTTGCTTTGCTTTTACCGTCGCCATAATGAATCGATTTAAAGGTTTGAAAGTGTATGCCGGTCAACTCCATCGCGTGGTGTTTAACCGTTACGTGGAGGCAGTTGTAGTGTGCCTTGAGTGGACGCAGCATCCTTGGGAAAACGTTCGGCCATCTTCCCAGATCTCATGCTTCCAGATTGGAAGACGTTGTTTGATCTGGTCAATTGCGTGTCGGCACGCTGAAAATGCTTCCTTACGATGGGGTGTGGCGATCTGAACGACCACACTTGCCTCGCCAGGCAGGATTGGGCCCTGGGCGTGTATCAGTCGCACCGATTGACAACCGAATTGACGGGTGGTCTCCAAGGCGATTTCCATTAAAACCTTTTTGGCCATTGGTGCGTAAACCTCGTACTCAAGCCGCTTGAGAATTCCGAATTGGCGGTGGTTTTCATGTCGTGTGCGGCCAGAAAAAACTGCTTCAGCACCACATGCCTTTGGCCAATCCAAGTGGGTTACTGAAACGGGACCGGATTGTAAATTGACTTCGATATGCACGTCTTCTGACCCCGATATTGAACTGGGTGCAGTCCCTTCAGAATCTTGACGAAAGGTTTTAGACATGGGATAGATTGTACTATTGAACACAGTTGTGGTGTATATCCAGCAGTATCACAGGTGTCTTAATGGTCAAGAAATCCCCAGTTTTTCATTTGGCGCAAGGTTGGTCATTAAGTTGTGCGCAACCCGCTCGCGAGGTTTGCTATCGCCATGAAAACTCAACTGCCTTGTCATGACGGTTCATGGAAGGCCGTGGTTACGGCGTTTCTTACTGTTTTTACGCTAGATGTTTACGGATGATTGGTTTTGAAAGTCCGCATTGCGAGTCAGCTGGCTTATCCATCATGGTTCTGTGTGGGGAGTGAGATATTGGGGCCCCATCCATTACGACGTGTCTTCAGTTAGGGATTGGCGGAGTTTAACCAGCGTATCAAAGGCCTCCAAGGGGCTGATTTGTTCCAGTTCGAGGCATCGCAATTTATCGATGACAGGGTGGTCTAAATACTGAGTGAACAAACTAAGCTGGTTGTCCTCTTTCTTGACAGAGGGCTTGGTGTGACTGCTTGCCGTCGGCGTTTTGTGGCTAATCGCCAACTGGGCCAGGAGTTCATCTGCCCGATCCGTCACGCCGTCTGGAATGCCCGCAATTTTCGCCACGTGGATGCCGTAACTTTGATCCGCCGCGCCCGGCACAATGCGGTAGAGGAACACAATCTCGTCCTTCCATTCACGGACCGTTACATGAAGATTGGTCACATTATCGAATTGTTCATCGAGCGATGTTAATTCGTGGTAGTGCGTGGCGAATAGCGTTCTGCAGCCTCGGCTGGCCAGGTATTCAGCGATGGCCCATGCCAGAGACAAACCATCAAGCGTGCTCGTACCCCGTCCAATTTCATCAAGAATAACCAAACTGGCCGGTGTTGCGTGATGGCAAATATTTGCAGTTTCCGTCATTTCCACCATGAACGTTGACTGTCCAGCATGCAGTTCATCACTGGCACCTACACGCGTAAAGATCCGGTCGCACAGGCCGATGGTTGCTTCGGTAGCTGGAACAAAGCTGCCCGTATGAGCCATTAGGACAATCAATGCGGTCTGTCTAATGTAGGTTGACTTGCCGGCCATATTGGGCCCCGTGATGAGTGCGAGCGTAGGGTCACTACGAAGCGGTTCACTACCGAAAATGAGATCATTAGGTACGAACCGGTCAGTCAATACGGTGTCAAGCACTGGATGTCGTGCATCCTTGAGAGAAAGCACCGGTTTGTCAGCCATCTGGGGTTGCACATAGTGGCGGCGCGATGCGGTCGAGGCGAAGCAAGCTAGAACATCAAGTTCCGCAACGAGTTGAGCGAACAAGTAAAGCTGTGGTAGGTAGTCCTGTGCCATGTCACTTAGTTGAGTAAACAGCTCTTGTTCTCGCGAGATGGCTTTTTGTTCTGCAGTGAGCACTTTGCCTTCATATTCTTTGAGTGGCGGAGTGATAAATCGTTCAGCATTTTTTAGGGTTTGTTTGCGGGTCCACTCGACTGGCGCACGATCTTGGTTGGCTGAACTTAGTTCGATGTAAAATCCAAAGACCTTGTTGTACCCAACTTTCAATTTGGATATCCCGGTCTGATCAACAAGCTCTTTTTGGTAGTTTGCGAGCCAAGTATGGCTGTCATGTTGAAGTGCTCGGTATTCATCGAGTGGTGTATCGACACCATCACGGATGAGGCCTCCCTCACGCAGGTGGGCAGGTGCTGCGCTGATGCACATGTTGCCGATCTGGTTGCCCAATTCCGTTAATGGTTGCGATACATCGACTAACTGGTGTTCATATTCGTCAAAATGACCTTGGGCTTGGATCACCTGTGCGAGGGAGGATGCTTGGGCTGCACTATATCCCAACGCCACCAGGTCACGCGGCGAGGCCCTCCCAACGGCAATCCGACTGACCATCCGCGGGATGTCCTGAATTGTGTCCAATTCACGCCGCAAGGCATTTCGGCACTGGCTATTGTCGACGAGGCAACGGACGACCTGTTGGCGCTTTTCAATTGGTTTGCGTTGAGACAACGGATAACACAACCAGTGACGAAGCAGCCGTTTGCCCATCGCCGTACGGCAGTCCTGCAAAACACCGAGTAGGCTTCCTTCTGTACTACCAGTTCGAATCGTGCGTTCAACCTCAAGGCTCTGAAGGGAGATGTGATCTACGACCATATGATCAACACGTCTAAATTGCTTGGGCGCCTGAAGGTGGGGGATGCGGTCGATTTGAGATCCATCCTCAGCCCGTTGTGTCTCATGGAGATAATGGATGATGGCTGCGGCTGGACCGAGGGCGGGATTATCATCTTCTAATCCAAAGCCGATCAAGGTCTTCACCTGGCATTGACTTTGAAGTATTTCCACGGCCTGCTTTTGGCCGAATTGCCATCCCGGACGCGTCACAGCGGCACATTCAAGTTGGTCGATCAGTGTTTGTGCCGCCGGTGGTATCTGGCCGTTATCACTGACAGCATAAAGCAGTTCACTAGGTCCAATGCGTGCGGCTTCATCACTCAGTTCGTTGGGTTCAAATGTGCCCAGTCGAAAAGTGCCGGTGCTCAACTCCACCCAGGCCAGCGATACGCAATCATTACGGCCAAATGCAATGGCTGCCAGAGGGTTGTCTTTGGCTTCATCAAGTAGACCCTCATCGGTTAACGTGCCAGGGGTTACGATGCGTGTCACGTCACGTTTAACGACGCCTTTGGCGACTTTGGCATCTTCTACCTGGTCGCAAACGGCAACGCGATGGCCGGCCCTGATCATTCGGCGCAGATAACCATCCACCGCGTGGTATGGCACGCCCGCCATGGGTATGCCTTCTGTACGTTGTGTCAATGCGACGCCAAGTACGTTATGTGCGAGTTTGGCATCATCATGAAACATTTCATAGAAATCACCCATCCGAAAGAACAGCACGCAGTCTGGATGCTGCTCTTTGAACCGGTGAAACTGGCGCATGGCCGGTGTATCGTTGGATCTGCTACGTTTGGACACGTTCACGATGGTACTAGGGGCTAAAAGTGATGCATAGTCGGGGTCAAGTTTCCCAGCGGGGTATACTCACGGAGAATGTCGCTCTTATTTGAGACATATCCGGTGTCAGCCCCAATTACGGGCTACGCGCAGGTGGCCTTGGAGCAAGGTGTCGACATCGCTCCAGATGGGCTTACATACGGAATCCCGGCCCCAATCAGTGACTTACAGATCGGTGAGCGGGTGATCGTTCCGCTGGGCCGTGGCAACAAGCCAACAACAGGTTATGTCACGGCAATTGACAAGCAAAGTGACCTTGAACAGGTCAAGCCCATCAAGTGCCGTGATCCACAGGGGATTTCGCTGACAGGGGATCTGATTGAACTGGCCCGGTGGCTGGGGGCCTATTACTGCTGCCCCCTTGGCATGGTATTTGCCACCATGCTTCCAGCTGCGGTTAAGCGTGGTATTGGGCGGGTCATTCAGCTTCAAGTTCGGTTAAGTGATACGGAATTATCATCAGAAAGCGTCAAACTTACCAAGCTTCAGAAGAAGGTTTTTGAAGCATCGCGGGAATTAGCCGACAAAGGCGTGGCTTGGGTGGAGCATCGCAGGCTTGCAGACTACGCCGGAGCCAAAACAGCCACGCCCGTTAAACAGCTCATTGACAAACAGGTACTTGTTGCACGTCGACAGATGACTGTGCGTACCAACGGTTATGACACTCCCAAGCCAGAAGCCACCACGCGAATAGACGATGGAATACTGAGTGATGCACAACGTCATGCTATCGGCAAAATCGTCCATAGTGCTGAGTTGGGATTCTCTGTTCACCTTCTGCATGGTGTAACAGGTAGTGGCAAGACAGAGGTTTATCTTCGTGTACTGGAGAGCGTGTGTTGCGTGCCGAAGAATGAAGGTAATGGTAATTCATCGCGACAACTTGGTGCAATTATTCTGGTACCAGAAATAGCACTGACGCCACAGACCGTTACGCGGTTTGAAGCCCGATTTGATGATGTTGCGGTTTTGCATTCATCGCTAACTTCAGCGCAACGTCATGAACAATGGCGACGCATCCGAGACGGTCACGCCAAGGTCGTGGTGGGAACGCGTTCTGCAATTTTCGCGCCCTTGCCCCATGTAGGCCTGATTATTGTTGATGAAGAGCACGATACGAGCTACAAGCAGGATCAACTGCCTCGCTACCATGCGCGTGATGTGGCGGTTCGGCGGGCACAAATCCTCGGTATCCCAGTGGTTCTTGGCTCGGCAACGCCGAGCCTTGAGAGTTATCACAATGCCACGGCGATGTTCAATGCAGATCCAATTAAGCAGGACAAAGAAAACGACTCATCACACCAACACATCGTGACAGTGTCCTGCAGCCGGTACAACCTGTTGCAGTTGCCCAATAGAATCACCGGGTTTGAACTCCCGAAAGTCCAGATCGTTGACATGGTTGAAGAACGCCGGTGCCGTCATGGCGTGCATCTGCTTAGTCGCAGGTTAGAGGATTTACTGAAGTATACATTGCGACAAAAGAGCCAAGCTCTACTTCTTCTCAATCGTCGTGGTTTCGCCAACTATATCGCGTGCCCAGATCAGCGTTGTGGGTGGTTAATGTCATGTGATTTTTGTGATGCCAGCGTCGTCTACCACAAGGACAAGTCATTGCCTTCTGGGGGTTATGTGCAGTGTCACCACTGTGGTGCGGAGCAACTGCTGCCTCGACATTGCCCGATTTGTAGAAAAAAGGTTACGACCTTTGGGCTTGGAACCCAGCGTGTCGAGGAAGAGATCACGAGGAAATTTCATGACATCAAGGTGGCGAGAATGGATTCAGATACGATGCGCAGGGGTCTTGATTACCAAAGTACGCTGGAGTCATTTCACACAGGAAAAATTGATGTTTTAATCGGCACACAGATGATCGCCAAAGGTTTAGATTTTCCAAACGTGCGGATGGTGGGCGTGATTAGTGCGGATACAGCTTTGCACATGCCGGATTTCCGTGCTGCCGAACGAACATTTCAAATGATCGCCCAGGTTTCTGGACGGGCTGGACGTGGCGACAAGCCGGGTATTGTAGTGGTGCAAACTTTTAATGCGCAGGACGAGGTGATCCAATTGGCTGCAAAGCATGACTACGAATCTTTCGCTGCCCGCGAACTTGCACTGCGGAGTGCGGTAGAACTTCCGCCAATTTCCCGCATGGCCCGTATCGTGGTTCGCCATCAAGATCATCG
This sequence comes from Phycisphaerae bacterium, assembly GCA_963579995.1. GTDB lineage: Bacteria > Planctomycetota > Phycisphaerae > Phycisphaerales > Phycisphaeraceae > UBA6626. The sequence goes on along the minus strand of CAUZIY010000004.1, from coordinate 26,027 downwards.
TATTGGTTTTCAGCTTGTGACTGAATTGGCTGAGCACCTCAATGTGTTTAACCAGCGGCGCAGATATGAGATCAAACTGCACGGGCCAATGCCCTGTCCCATTTCAAGGATAGCGGGTTTTTTTCGCCACCAGATTGAGTTGGTTGCCCGGGATGCAGCTGCACTGCAGGGGCTCATGACAGATTTACGCAACGCCAAGCTGCTACATGCTGACGGTCGTACAGCGGTGGATGTGGATCCGGTTGATTTAATGTAAGTTAAATGGCTGGCGGTTATGGGGCGGATTCATAAGGCCTGGGTCGTCTGAGAATTTGTATCATCCCTCGCCAAACAGTCCTCTTCCAATCCGTAGCACATTGGCGCCATATTCGATAGCAACTTCAAAATCGTTGGTCATGCCCATTGAAAGGACATTGAAGTGACCGTCTGCAATTCCTTCTTTGTCAACTTCTTCGAAGATTTCTGCCATGCGTGAAAAGGCCGGACGTGTTTCTTCTGGATCATTGGCCATTGGGGCCATGGCCATCAGGCCCCGTAATCGCAGGTGCATCATGGTGTCAATCTGTTCGGCCAGATGGACGGCTGCGGGCGCAACGACGCCATATTTCCCGGTTTCACCACTGGCGTTAACCTGTAATAAGACGTCGACCACTCGGTCCATTCGTGTCGCAACCCCATGTACTTCCTCTGCCAGACGAAGACTGTCGACGCTGTGAATTAGCTTTACCAGCGGAACCACCTGTTTGACCTTATTGCGCTGCAGATGGCCAAACATATGCCACCGAACTTCGGACGGTATCGACGGTTGATCCGGTTTTGTGGCTGTCACCCGTCCCAAGGTACGTCTGCGGCTTAGGAACTCTTCAAGTTGGGCAACCCGTTGGCTGAGATGTTGCACCCGATTTTCGCCAAAATCAATGTGTCCCATCTCGGCCAAGGCACGAATCTGGTCTGGGCTCGCAGTTTTGGTGACTGCAACTACATGGATCGAATCTGGGTGCCGCCCTGCGCGGGTAGCTGCCTGTGCTACGCGATCCATCACATGCCGATAGGCACCTTTTACATCTGCTGCTGCTGCAATACGTATTGAACTCATGGGATGGAGGATAGGCGATCAGACAGTCGAAGACAATCTGCTGCGATCCTGGCGCCCAGCCACGGATTTTCTTTTGCGGTGCATTATTCTGAATACCAAAATTACTCCAATAATCACCACAATGCAGAGCACAATGGCAAACTGCCCAATACCAGCCCATTGGCGAGCTTTCTCAAATTGACCAGCACCGAAGAAACCCAGCAGGACAAGAGTCGGCACGCTTAGCAGTGCGGCGATCCCATCACACAGGAGCATCTTCCAAAATGATATTTTGCATGCACCGGCAGTGAACCAAACTGCAGCGCGAACCGCTGGCAGAAAGCGAGCTACTATCAATGTCTTTCCCCCGTGACGTTGAAAGTAGCCCTCAGCTTTGACCATTCGTTGTTCGGTCAGATAGTAGCGAAGTAGAGGCAGTCTGGGCACGTGATGGCCGTATCGTCTTCCCAGAAAAAAGATCATTAAGTCTGCGCCAAGAACGAACAGAAAACTTAAAATGATCATGGGTATCAGGTGAGCGTGGCCCTGATGGCAGAGTATGCCGCCGGCCAGTAATGGGATGTCTTCGGGCATGGGCAGGCCCAGACCACTGGCTAACAGGAGGCCGCACACGATTGCATAACACAGCATGGAGCTCCAGGATGGGCTCTGTGCTGTCAAAAAAAACAATAGATCTTCGGCCATGGGTGCATTATTCGGGCAAGTGGTTTTGTCGGGTTAAGTTTATACGCACGATCTCTCCCGCCTCCCCTGATCTTATTGATGCTTCTTAAGCCATTTCAGCGCTTCTACGCGTGATGCTATAGTCCTATCCAATTGCGCATCGTACACCAAGTTAAGTAATCGACTAAATGCAGGGCCCGGTTTTAGCCCTAGTCGTATCAGGTCATTACCACTAACCAACGGTGGGGGCGAAACGCCTTGTTTGAAAAGTCCTTCCTTATGTCGGCGGATGGTCTTACGCAACTGAGCCATGCCCGAGAAACGTAGGGCTTCGGCGAGGGGCCAAGAATCTTGCCAAGGCGTACTGGCCAGCAGGCGTTTTTGACCTGAAACGGACTGGCTGTGCCATGCAAGTACTTTCGGGAGCATCATAAGGCTGTTTTGGAAAGCATCGCGGTGTTCATTACTTAGGCACAGCATTTTGCGCCATCGTTTTACAAGTTCAGGTAAATGTTGCTGGGTATATTCATTGAGTTGCGTCGTCAATTGATCGATGGAATTAACGCGGTCTTGTTTTTTAAGTTGTGCCAGAATATGGCGATCCAATGCCCAGGCCGCCAATGTCACGACAAACTGAATCGGACCTCCAAGGTTGCTGAGGGTGATGAGCCGGCTCGTTGTTGGTGGTTCATTGAGAAGTGGCGCATCAAGGCCCAGGCGTTCGATTAGTCGAACTGCCAATGCCGCCCGCGGCCCACTGAACATAGACAGGATCTCCTGCCCGATTCTTTCGCGGCTAATTTCAGATAACTTTGATTGATGTTGGACTATTGCCGCCATTGTGCGGCGTTCTAATGTGAATCCAAATCGAGTAGCGAATCTCACGGCGCGTAACATCCGCAGATAATCTTCACCGAATCGTGTTTCAGGTTCACCAATCGCGCGAATAATTCCAGCGTGAAGGTCTGCCTGGCCGCCAATGAAATCAATCACCTTTCCCGAGACGGGATCCTCAAACAGCCCGTTAATGGTAAAATCACGACGCTGCGCATCGTGTTCTGCATCAGAAAACGATACGTATTGTGGGCGACGTCCGTCCTGGTAGCCCCACTCCGTTCGAAAGGTTGCCACTTCAATTCGTATGCGGCCAATACGGACCAAAACGACGCCGAAAGCCTCGCCTACATAGTGAGTATTATGAAACAGATTTCGTACATTCTTTGGCTCTGCATTCGTTGCGACATCGAAGTCTTTGGGTTCGACGCCAAGAAGTCGATCACGAACGCAGCCACCTGCCAGATAGGCGATAAAGCCTTTGTTTTGGAGCGTCTGCACGATTGATATGGCAGCTCGCCGCCCTTCGCTGGGAACTTGTGGTGTGTTGCTAGCCGCGTTCATTTGCAAGAGTGTATCTCAGGATCTGGCTGAGCAGGTCATGGCAGGGTCGGCTTTAACGGCTGGCGGCAGCTCTTGAGGATTATGTTGGCAACCAAGCCACGAGCAGATTTTGGGGTATAACCCTTGACCAGACCTCGCCTGAGCCCCAGCATGCCCAAGGACAGATCAAGGTGCGAGACGATGACACAAGGTCGCTGGTCCAGGGAATAGGCGGACAGCCGGCTACGTGTGCCCAGTGATTCAGTGATTGCAGTGTGACGCCGGTAGGTCACATGGCTCATATCAGCGCCACCATCTCTGGTAAGCATTTTCCCATTAATCAGAGGTGAATTAGAGGTTAGTTGGGTTGCCAGACTTCCCAGTTCACCATCCAGTTGCGACTCGATATGACTGGCGAATTGGCCTTGACCTCCAACGGTTTCGATCAAAAGAGTGCCACCACGCATCACATATTGTGAAATTGCCGTCAGTTCTGCGGGTTGAAGAGCGACTGCTTCAACACCGCCCAAGTGGACCAGTGGTGTTTGGCAAGTGCCGATATCAAGGAGCTTGCTTCGCACGATCTGCAGGTTGATTCCGGTCCGGTTAAATAAGTGGTGACTCATGGCCCACCAGGCCCTGGGCTCAACAATGTTCTGCTCGGAAGTGGCCGCCAAGGTGATTTGACACTGTTCGGTGTCCGGGCGGTTAATCCGCTGTTCAAATGGCATGACCAGCCGGCCGGATAATTGGCCGCGGTCAGTTGCGATTGCAAATAAATTTGTCGCCAATTTCCACGACGGTCCTTTATCTCGCAAATGGTTACTCTGGAAATTCTTGCCCCAGTCATTCTGGGTTAGGAAGATTAGATCACGTGCGCCATTGGTGACACGATCAATACGATGTTTCTGCTTGTTCGATATTGGGTAGTGGGCATCATAGATCGGATGGTTGTATGGCACTGGATTCATGGGCCATTGCGGATAAAGTTCGTTGGCAACCTTTCGAATGGATTGCATGAATTCAGGTGATTGCTTCTGTGGGCAGGCTAAAAGTAATCCACCAAAGTCAAGATAGTCCTTCAGGTTCTGCAACTGCGTTTCGGTGAAGATTAGGCGTGTGTCACTGCTCAAGTAGGCAACCGGGGCATTGATCATGGTTATGGCGGGCATGCCAAGGTCCACCAGTTGCCAGTTCAATTCAGATTCGCATAGGTCACTGAGATAAGCGGTCAGGTGATTGATATCGTTTGGGCGATGATTCCATGGCTGGTTGGGCAATTTGAGCTTAGTGATCCAAGTTTGTGTGCGGCCGCGTACCAGAAACATCAATGCGAATGAAGTGTTGACCACATTCCCGTCAATTGATCCGTAGTCATTTCCCGAAGCATTATTGTTTAGTTGATCGAGAATGTGCCGCGCACCAGTAGCAAACCAATCCTGATCGCCGAGGAACTTTAATCCACTGGCCAGCGCAGCTCGCTCGATGGAGTAAAGATAATAATAGTGGTGGCTGGCTATAAGTCCCGAAGCCATACGGTTGTATGGTCCATTAAAATGCCGGTCGAGCCAGTGCTGGGCATTACGAATTGCATCGCGGACCTTTAGCGGTGAACGGTCCCGCTGTGAATAAAGTTGTTGCTGGGTGACAAGCAGCACAGTGAGGCCGGCTGCAGTCATTGAGCCTTTGGAGGGTTCAGCTACTCTATAGCCCCATCCGCCGTCAAAATTTTGGTTTTCAACAAAGTGCTTTTGCGCGTTGAGCCAGAACTTGGTGCTCACAGTCCGACCACGTTTGGCTGCCTCCCAGAGTCCAAGTAAGGCATATTGCGTGGCACTGTGGTCAAAACTACGCGGCTTGGGGCTGTAGCGAAAGCGGCTGCGGCCGTCATGGGCATTGAGTAACCACTTGGCATCTTGCTGTAGCAGCCGAAGGTATTCTTTGGGAAGCAGGGCCCAGACGTGAGCACGTACGGCCACTTCATAGGTCCCACGTAATTTAGCCGTGGAAAGGAATTTTATAGCCTGAGCCAGTGGTGGATTTTGCGGTGTTTCACCGGCGAGTAACAATGCGTTGACAGCCAAGGCGGTGTGCCCGCCAAAGTTTGAAGCATCAGGATCGATTTTACGCTCCCAAGTGCCGTCCGCTTGGTTTTGGCGAGAGTAAAGGAACTGTACCATCCGCTGGATTGCTTCGGCGACCTGCTGATCCGTGACCCGCTCATTGGCGGGTGCCTGGGCGACCGCCGATCCAATCACGATTAACAGCAAGACAACCGTGGATGGAAATGTTCTAAGTGTATTGGCGGGCGGTAAACACACTCGCAAGGCCTGATTAGGTTCAGGTAGTAGTTAGGATGTCGGTCTTCTGTGTGGCTAAGTCCGGGGAGCTTTACGCCGATTGCTGGTTGCGTCGTTGCATCTGTGCGATCGCCAGCTGCAGCCGTTCATCGACCTTGGCCATGGATGCGGGGCGATTATTTGGTAAGGTTCGGATGCAATCCATTACCAGAACTGATAATGCCGACGGAATATCCGGGTTGATTTCAGATGGCGTCTTGCAATCAGGATCACGCCCTCGTCGAGCTCGCTGTTCACCCTTGCGCTTAATCTTGTCAACCGGCTTGGGGATCAGTGTGGGCACATGCTGGCGGGTTAGTATCCAGTACATGGTTGCCCCGAGGTTGAACACATCCGTGCTTGGCGTAATCTTCCGTCGCTTAACTTGTTCCGGTGCAATATAGTCAGGAGTCCCTTGGATCCTTTCCTTGATGGTTCCGTCAAGGCAGCTTTGGCCGAAATCAATAATCTTGATCTGTCTTGCAGGGGTCACAATGATGTTATTGGGCTTGATATCAGCGTGTATGTATCCAGCCTGATGCATCACGTCGAGGCCTTGAGCGACCTGGCAGCACAGTTCGCACAAGTCGATGTAGTTTGCCGGTTGATATTGCTCAAAAGTGTGGCCGTCGACCATCTCCATAAGTACGAAGATTTCACTCGTGCGAAGCAGTTTTCTTTGGCGGATCACTTTGAAGCTACGGCGGAGATGTGGGTGATTGAAGCGGCTGGCTACCCCATGCTCATGGATAGCCTGATCCAGAAACCGCTCGTCTTTGGCGGATTCCCGAATAACCCGTTTTAGGGCATATAGTTTGCGGTCTTGGTCCTTGACCGCAAAGATCGTACTCCTGGCGCCGTATCCGAGCGTGTCCAAGACATCATATTCTAGGATTTGGTGCAAACCGGGCATCTAAATAAGTTTATGAATGATTATGGCCGCGTGGGGATGGCCGCTTGCAAGCAATCTTAGTCTTTAGTACGCGAAAAACCTCAATCTATTGAATAATCGGCTCAAAGACAAATCTGATTCATATCGGCGGATATTACGCCGTGTGACGCAATATTACCGGTTATGGTGATGAGGGAAGGCCGGGGGACAGTTAAGGCCAGGCGCTTCCGATGGGGCAAGCCCGGTTGTTTGTCCAATTCAAACAGCGGTGATAACGGCCGATTTCACCCGTTTATGGCGCGTCGACAAGTAGCTGGCCGCGAAACCAGGCAACCGGAAAATGCTTGCCCATGGGGATGGTCGAATCTACATCCCGCTGGAGCAACACATGACCGGGACGGATGTGAAATCGCTGTTGTAGCCGATGGATCAGGGTAATCAGGCTCCGTTTTTGCGAAATAGTGAGTGCCTGACGGTTGCTGTCAGCCACCAGGCAGATTCCAATCGCGTTTTGGTTATACCAATGGTGGTATGGGCCGGTTGCACACGCCCCATTTTTCTGCTGGTTCCAGCGAAATCCCCGTTGAATCGTACCGGGTGAGCCATGGTAGTCGCTTCCGATTAAAAAGTGGTAATCCGGTGCCTCCTGATGACTGGGTTGCCCTCCCGTCCCAACGGAAAAACCGTCAAGAGAACCGCTTTCATACACCACAATTGCTTTCCATCGGTCACCTGAGATGGGCTTGGATGTGTCAAATAAGGCGTTGTCAGCGCGGCCAAATGCCGCTTGGGCGCTTAAGTTGATCACGCTGGGCGGCGGGCTGATCGGGCCTGGCTCTAAAACCAACAGAACCCCGCTGGAAAAAGTCATTGCCGTGATCAGTGAAACTAAGACGATCAGCGGTCTTCGATTCACTATGATCGAATGGTTATGACTCACAGGTAGAACCCCTAATCAGAAAAGATTGCGCCATCGCGGCTACACCAACATCGGCCGCAGCACCTTAATTACCTTGAATTTCTAAGTTTCCTGACCAAATGCGAAAATTTGCTGACGATAGGCTCGAGGGCTTGCGCCGTCCTTGCCGTGCCCCGTGTCTGGGAAAAGAGAACCTAGCGTCGGTGCTACCCTTTCTTATGTGATTTGGAAACGAATCAACGTGATTCTAGCGGTTGCAATCGTTCGCGTAATGCTGGTTGCTCACCACCGAAAGCATTGGTCTGTGTCGCCGGCCGATAACGACCACGAAGTACCTGAAACCTTTCATAGGGTGTACGTTGCGCGTCGGGCGGAAAGATCGCTTTTTCACAACCACTGATCATGAACGATGTGGTCACTAATACAAACATTAGCCGTGACATGGTCATAAGCGGATTCTAACCCAGCCGCTTGGGTCGTCCAACTAAGTCGTCATTATCCACCGGTTACGCTAAGCTAAGATTGTCCTCAAACATTGCTATTGGGCGATGTACGAAAGGCAAAACGGTGCCCACCTTCTGGTCCAAAACGTTAATCCCTACGAGCCGACAGGTCCCTGGTGATGCTGAGGTGCCGTCGCATCAGTTAATGCTGCGTGCCGGGTTCATCCGGAAACTGGCGGCAGGGATTTACGACTATTTGCCGCTGGGTCTTCGCAGTCTCCATAAGGTGATGGCGGTTGTGCGGCAGGAGATGGACCGAGCCGGCGCCTGTGAAGTGCTTCTGCCAGCCCTGCAACCGATTGAGTTGTGGCAGCAGACTGGCCGGTATGTCGATTACGGTGAGAACCTGTTTGTGGTCAAGGACCGCCACGATCGCGAGCATGCCTTGGGCCCAACCCACGAGGAGGTCATTACAAGCTTGGTAGGGGCCTACATAAAGTCCTACAAGCAGCTACCCATTAATCTCTACCAGATCCAGACCAAGTTTCGTGACGAATTTCGCCCTCGATTCGGTGTTCTACGAAGTCGTGAGTTCCAGATGAAGGATGGTTACTCCTTCGACACAACGCTTGAAGGCTTGAATCGTAGCTATCAGGTGATGTACGACGCCTATTGCCGTATTTTCAACCGCTGTGGTCTGCGATACGTGGTGGTTGATGCTGAATCGGGCGAGATGGGTGGGAGTGGCTCGCAGCAGTTTACAGTTTTAACGCCAACTGGTGAGGACACCATCTTTCGTAGTGACAAGGGTAACTATGCGGCGAATCTTGAAAAATGCCCTACCGGCGATCGTTCCCATGATTTCATAGGCGATCCGACGGGTGACTTAGAGGAGATTTACACTCCCGATTGTCCGGGTATCGATGACGTCCGGCATTTCTTTAGCGAGTCACTTGGTAGTAAGCTCGAAACTTCGAACATGCTTAAATCGATGGTCTATGTCGCCAGCAAAGCCTCCGATGATCGTGATCCCCATCATGCCGAGGATCTGCGTTACATCCTCGTGGTTATGCGAGGAGATCATGATGTGAATGAGGAGAAGTTGTCGGTTGAGGTTACCAAGATTTTAGGCGAGAAGGTTTCCTTGGTGCTTGCGCCGGAGAAACTGGCGATGGATGCCGGTTGGGTATTGGGTTTTGTGGGACCACATGCCTTTATTGGCCGCACCGATACCATCCTTCTTGTTGACCCAGATGCCGCCCAAGGGGGCTTTTGGGTTGCTGGTGCAAACAAAGTTCATCACCACGTTAAGCATTTCAACTGGCATCGCGATGTGGCGGGTGCAGTATCAGGTAATAAAAACATAGTGGTTTCCGATCTACGAAATGCCATCGACGGGGATCCATCCCCCAAAAACGATGGTGGTGTACTCAAGGCATCACATGGGATTGAGGTTGGCCAGGTATTTAAGCTGGGCACAAAATACACAGAATCTTTGGATGCCACGGTACTTGATAAGGAGAACAATCGGGTCCCGATCATCATGGGCTGCTACGGTATTGGTATTAACCGCATCATGGCCTCCGCAATTGAGCAAACAGGCGGCCATGATGACAATGGTATTATTTGGCCAGCAACAATCGCGCCTTATCAAATTTTGATCACCCCAATCAAATATGAGGGTGCTATCAAAAAGACCGCAGAGTGTTTAGCTGATGAACTGGAAACAACTGGTTGTGATGTGCTGTTAGATGATCGTGATGAGCGGCCGGGGGTAAAGTTTAAAGACGCCGATCTGATTGGTATCCCATTGCGGATTACGATTGGTGACAAGGCCCTCAAGGAGGGTTGTGTCGAGATAAAACCCCGCGGAGTGTCGGCAGACACCAAGTCGCAGCTTGTTCCTGTCGGCGACGCGGTTAAGCACGCCGTTGATTTGTTGTCCCATCTGTAAGGTGGCGGGTTGCCGGTTCACTAGAAAGCTGGCTTGCGGTTCATCGCCGATTCGATGTTTCTACCGCATATCAATCCATATATTCTGAAAACAGTGGTGTGGAAAGGTACCGTTCGCCAAAACTCGGTAGCACCACCACAATGGTTTTGTCCTTTTCTTGAGCTGCAATGCGTGCGGCTGCGGTTACGTTGGCTCCGCTGCTAATACCACAGAAAAGGCCCTCTTCCGTGGCCAGGCGGCGGGCCATGTCCATGGCTTCGTCATTACTTGTTTGTTCAACGCGATCAACAATGTCCAAATCCAAATTGGTCGGCACGAAGCCGGCGCCGATGCCTTGAATTTTGTGCGGACCTGGTTTGGGTGTTTCACCGCTGAGTGTTTGCGTAATTACCGGTGAATCGGATGGCTCGACGGCGATACATTTAAAGTTAGGTTTCTTCGGCTTGATGTGTCGGCCAACGCCCGTGATAGTGCCGCCGGTTCCTACTCCTGCAACAAGTAGGTCAACGTGACCTCCAGTATCTTTCCAGATTTCTGCGCCGGTTGTTTTTTCGTGTATTTCCGGGTTGGCCGGATTCTCGAACTGTTGTGGCATCCATGAGTTGGCAGTTACATTCACAAGCTTGCCTGCTTCCAAGATCGCCCCCTTCATCCCCTCAGATGCTGGGGTCAGCACCAGTTTGGCTCCCAGTGCTCTTAACAACCCACGTCGCTCCAGGCTCATCGAATCAGGCATGGCCAACGTGAGTTGGTATCCCTTGGCGGCGCAGACAAATGCCAGCGCAATACCCGTATTGCCACTGGTAGGCTCAATGACGTGCGTATCTTGATTGATAATTCCAGCCTGCTCAGCTGCTTCAATCATGGCACGGCCGATCCGATCCTTTACGCTTGCCATTGGATTAAAGAACTCGCATTTGGCATAAACCGTTGCGTGATCCGAGGGGATCACCCGATTAAGCTTCACCAACGGCGTGTTGTATGTCGTCGCCAAGATGCTGTTGTAGCAGCTGCCGTGAAGGGGCCGAAATGCTGTGGCACTGGTCATTTGAATTCTCCAAAAATTGGTTCCCCTCTTCCAAAACGGTAGAAAATCGTACAATGTCGGCGAGCAGACAGCAACGTTCCGGGTAGAATTTGGTTCTGGTCCGGTTCGTCGGGCAAGAGCAGTGATATGGCTTTTGCAGGTTCCAAGGAAGGCTTCGGCAAGTGAACGATTCATCGCCTGCATCGGTCTATTCAGGTTGCGGAGATTGTGCTTGATGGGATCCCGAAAGATGAGCGGCTATGGGTGCCTCAGGCGCCGAATGTTTGGTTTCGGCCGCTGATGTTCGATACGGTTGATGGTGGGTGGATCAATCTTCTGAAGGTAAAACAGAGCGGTATGCTGTAACCGGCATTTGTATCCCGCGCCGGTTTACGCTTATGTCAGCAAAGGGTCTTGGCGGTACGTAGAGCACGATTGGATTGCTACTGAGGGCAGCTTCGTCTACGAGCCGCCGGGCGAAACCCATACGCTTGTTGTTGACAATAATGTTGAAGAGATGATTACTTGGTTTCATGTCTGCAGCTGCCTGATCTACATGGACGATCAGGGCAAACAAGTTGATTATGATGACGTCCACACCAAGATTCGAAAAACCGAAGACCATGCCCGTCGCCATGGATTGGGGTCGGATTTCGTGAAGCAGATGATCCGCTAGAACAAATCAGTTTAATTTTCCGCATGATCACGCAGGTCGTAACAAAGTAAGCGTGGTGGCTGGTCATTGATGCGGTCGTGGTCATTCTGAACAACGTAAAGCAACCCACGGCTCACGACAGGCGGGGTCCACGATTGTGATGCTGCGAATAGCCATGTGCGTGCGATGATTCGATGTCCGGTTGGTGATAGGTCTAGCCATAACAGATGGCCAAATTCACCAAGGCAAAGGAAGTGCTCGTCCGCCATCAGTAAGGCGCCGCGATAAGGGCCGTACTTCGCCAGCCTTTGTTGGCCGTAGTATTCATATTTCTCCTCCCATTCAGCTTTGAGTCGCCACATTTGTTTCCCAGATTTGGCATCAAGGCAGACAAGAGCTGCATCAGGTTCATTTCGTCCGTCGAACCCGTATAGGTAACCGTCTTTGTAGATGGCAGTGCTGAAATGCGTGCCAAGTTGCCTCGTAGTCCATAGCTTCTGGTGAGAAAAATCTTCTTTGACGCCAAGTAACATACTGCCAGTGTGATAGCTGGCTGAAATAAATACGCGATTATCAAAAATCACAGGGCAGGCCGCATTGACAGATTCGTAGCTGGAGCTGCGCCACGGAACACGCCAGTTGATGTGGCCATTTCTTGGATTGATACAGAGCAATCCACCGGTTGGTGGGTTGGTGGCGCCACCAGTGAAAATAAACAGCCGTCGTTCACCGTGCATCTGTGCTACCACCGGAGAGGCGTAACTCGCTCCCCATTCTCTTCCGGACTGCCATATGGGGTCACCGGTATGTTTATTTAACGCTACAACGCATGGTCCATCAGGTGCACCAACATTGATGATGAGATGATCGCCCTCGATCAGCGGCGTGCTGGCGATGCCGAAAAACTCCTGCTTTAGTTTGTAGTGCGTGAAAAGATCCCGGTTCCATATTTTTTCACCAGTGTGCAGATTCAAGCAGTAAAGCTTTCCTTCGGCGCCCACGGTATAAACATGTTGGGCGTCGACCAATGGAGTTGCCCGTGGACCATTACTGTAGCCAAAGCGGTCGCGGTAATTTGTCGTATATTCATATTGCCAGAGACGCTGCCCCGTTTCAGCTGCTAGGCAAATCACCCTCTCGCGGTCTTCCACTCGATGAAAAAACACGAGTTTATCGCCAACAACCACCGGTGCACTGTACCCGCGTCCTTTTTTTAACTCCCACACCAGGCTTGGCCCACTTCTGGGCCAGATTTTAAGCAGTCGGGTTTCACGACACGCACTATTTCGCTGAGGACCCAAGAAGCCTGGCCAGTCCGCCGTGACGGCCTGGGGATGCAGTGGTTTGGGGGGAGCATGATAGGTGAGGGTGTCGGCTGAGACCGATGCCATGCCAGCCAAAAACGGAAGCATAAAAATATACTTCGCCGGTGGGGTCGTATGGTGGAGTCGATCCGGTAGTGCGGGATATGTTCTTGAAATAGCGGAAAGTTTAGGGTAGCTAAGCCAACCGCAGTAGGAACTATTGCTCGTCTTCGCCATCTAGCTCTTCGGTTTGCGCCTCGGTGTTATCTGAATGAAACTCTGCAATCAGCTTGCCTTTATGATCCCAAATGTACAAAACGCCATCGTCACCACCGGCGGCAACGATTTTACCGTCGGCGGTTGCATCGGTGCAGTACATGTAACTGCCAGGTCCGGGAAGTTCGCGGAAGCCTTCTCCGTTGTGCTTGACGATACCCACCTTTGGGTCGCCTGCACTGACAACCAACTCATTTTTATAGGCCAGATATTGAATTGATGTCACATGCTTTTTGAAAATAGAAAAGTTCTCAACTCGCTCACCATCCTTGGTGTCCCAGACATTGACGACTTTATCTGCGCCGCTGCTAGCCAGCAACTGGCTTCCACGGTGCCAGGTTACATCAAGCACATGGTGCGTATGCCCTTCAAACGTATCGGTTAGTTCGCCGTTACTGGCATGGAACACATTGACAAGTTTGTCTGCCGCACCACTGGCAAGATATCGTCCATCGGGCGAAAATTGAAGACTGAATATGGTGTCGCTGTGTGATTCTGGCAACTGCTTCACGGGCTCACCGTCAGGCATACGCCAAAGGCTGATGGTTCCGCTTCGAGATGGCACTCCGCTACCGGCCGCCAGGATGTTCCCCTCTGGGGAAAACGCTAGAGCCAATACCCGGCCCACCAGTGCTGGCGGATTTCCATCTGTATTCTCGGAAGGCGTAATGACATGATCGAGTTCCCAATTGGGATCGAGTTGCCATGTGGTTGTCGCGTATTTGGTGGTTGTGGCTATCAAATCACCTTCGTGTGTATAGGCTAAAGCTGTCACGGCACCGCTGGCAACCGGATAGGTTTCAAAGGCGTTTCCGCTTTCGGCATCGAATGTTGCCAGGAATGGCGCAGCGCCGCCCATGGCCAAAATCCGATTGTTCGGTGAAAATGCGACAGTATGGAGTGGGGCCCGGCGATCCTTGGAAGTTTTACGTGCGTCCTTCAGCGCCCGTTCGCCATGTTCAAGTTCAACCCGGGTGCGTGTTAGATTATCACTCGCATCAAGTGTCGCTTTTACCATGTCACGTACGTCTACCGTAGCGTTGCGATAGGCTCCTTCGCTGTTCTCTTTCACGCGGTTCGCAGTTCTTACCGCGTCTTTATTTTCTTTCGTCGCCTTTTTAGTTGTATCAAGTCGATCTTTCGCTTGCTTCACCTCGGCTTGGAAGCCTTCCTGATGTCTTACGGCATCTTCTTTGACCTGTTCGATGGTTTTCAGGATTTCTGATATGTCTGCTGTGATTTTCTGTTCCGCTTCAACCCGTTCATCTGCATCCTTCATCTGCTTTTGTGCTTGTTCGGCTGCTGCCTGCTTCACCCTTAAATCGCGGGCGATCTGATCGGCCTCGGCCAGTGCTTCAAAAGCCTCGCGTTGCTTGGCGTCTGCATCTGCCTGTTTGGTCCCATCACTATCGTCCGCTTCGGTTTCTAAAGCAGCCTTGTCAGCAAGCTCGCGAGCAGTGTCAGCTGCCTGCACCTTTTCCTCTGCCACAGCATTCGCTTGATGTGAAGACGCCTCAAGTTCAGATGCAGCCTGCGATTTTAATTTGTAGGCTTCTTCGGCCTGATTGGATCTTGCTTGCAATGTGTTCGCCAACTCATCGAAACTGCGGACCAGTTGCGCCGATCTTTCAAGGGCCTCCTCCACACGCTGTACGTCTTTTTGACCTTGTTCCAGTCGTTTATCTGATTTTTGTTTAACTTCCTCTGCCTCAGATTGATCCTTTTCCGTGTTTTCGAGTTTCAGTTGTGCTTCTTCCAGGTCCTTGCGTTTTTCAGTACGCTGATTTGCCAAATCAACCAGCTTGGATGCAGATATTTTCTGATGTTCTTCTGAAGTTTTTAATGCTTCTGACCATTTATTCTTTTGTTCTTTAGTAAATTCGGTAAAGCGTTCTAGTTCGTTTACACGTTCAATGGCATATCGATCGCCTTGCAGTTCGGCGATACGCGAACCATCAACAGCATTCCAAAGCGCCACGATGTGGTTAGATCCTGCAGAAGCGATCCGTTGGGCATCAGGTCGTACCGAAACAGCAGTAACTGCCGCCCCGTGTTCAAGTTGGTGGAGTTGTTCGCCGCTAGGGATGTTCCAGATGCGGACTGTACCATCCTTGCTGCCTGATACGATTTTCTCGCCTGACGGCCAGATTGTGTCCAGGCAGGTGACAGAATCACTATGTCCACCAAGGCTTCGGACTGGCAGGAGTGTTACCTCTTGGGACTGATCGAGTTTCCAAATTGAGATCTCACCACCGGCGCCACCTGAAGCAATGTCAGCTTCCCCACCAATCCAAGTTACTGCATATAGATCTTCTTCAACTTGCGCCACGGCGATCTGGTTTGCATCTTCAAGTCGCCAAATGCGAATCGACTTGTCTTCTCCGGCCGCAGCCGATGCCAGTTGTGTGCTATCGGGTGAAAAACAGATGCTACGAACCGGTGATGTGTGCCCGATCAGGCTTTTGATTTGATCGGGTGCACTCGAGTCCCACAGGACAATGCTGTGCTTGGGTCCGGCTGTCGCAATCCACTTGCCGTTTGGACTGATGTCAAGTGGGACCAGAGGCGCTTCTCCTTTGGTGGATTCTTCAGCATCGTGGCTTTCTTCGGCTTGCAGCAATTCTTTATGCCACTTTCGAACCTCTCGCGGCCGGCGCCAGAGCTTGATGGCACGATAGCCTCCTGAAGCTAGGACGCGACCATTTGGACTAAAGGCCAGGGAATGGACCATGTCATGGTGCGCAGCATGATTGTTGCGTTGGTTATTCTCGGTGCCTGGGTCGGTTAATTGCTGTACCAGTCGTTTAGAGGGGATGTGATAGATTGAAATTTGGTTAGCACGTCCGCACGCCACATATTGGCCGTCGGAGGAGATCGCCAGCGATAAAATAGCGCCAAGGTGGTTTGGTACAGTTTGCCAATCGATGTGGGTGGTGGTGCGATCAAGGGCTGGGGTTTTGGTTGGCCCTTTTGCGCCTTGGTCGATCCAAACCTTGAGGATTCCTAGCTCTTGGGGTGAAAGTTGCGGTGCGTTAACCCGGTTGTCTTCTGGTGGCATGAGCGGCTCTTCGCGGCCTGCTGCCAGGAGAAAAAGTTTGCTTTCACCGCCGTTGCCCGGAATGATTACCGGCCCGTATTCACTGCCCTTGGCAATTGTCTGGGGGGTCTCCAGGATCAGGTCTGCCTTGGATCGGGTGGTGTTGTGACAGGCAAGGCAACTCTTTTGAAAAATAGGCAAGATCTGGTTCTGAAAATCAATGGGCACACCATCAGGTGGCAGTACGATGGAGGTGTCATTCTCCGGCTCATCTGTCGCAGCCAGGGTTGTGGCCAAGATGCACAGTAAAAGCCCTGTGGTGACAAGAGCGGCCTGGCGCAGGTGTAAGTGTAGGTGTAGGTGAATGAAATGAGTCATTGTTATTGATGTTTTCTCGACTCCCCTGCCATTATAGGCCGAAAATGGTTAAAAATATCAACGGATTATGGTAATCCACCTATAACTCTGTAAAATCGTGGGGCGGTATCGCCAACTTAGCCATTATAACATGTTTGCTGAAGTGGAATAAAAAATGTCTTGTAGTTGGGGCGGCATCTATTGGGTAACAAAAGCCATTGCGGTTTGCCTATCCGTATTTTTGTCAGTCATTTCCTTCCCGACAACCGCATACAGTTCGCAAGGTCAAGCGGTTAAGAGCCATGCGGATACCGGGGTGTTGTGGATTGAATCACATCTTGGTGAGTCGAAGAAACACACTTTTCTTCTTCGTGGTCCAGAAGCACGCCACCAGTTGATCGTCACCTTGCGCCAGCAGCCAGGTGAGGACGCCTTTGCGGCTGCTGAACGCGAACGAGATATGACCCGGCTGGTTACTTACCAATCTGCCCCTGCCGGAATTGTGCAGATTGACGAGACGGGGTATGTAAAGCCACTGGCCAACGGGCAAGCCGTGATTAGCGTGGTTGGCCCTGGCGGTCAAAATGATTATGCGAACGTGACGGTTGTGGAGTTTGATACTGAGAAGGAAATCAATTTTGCATATGATGTGGTTCCTGTGTTTACGAAGATGGGTTGCAACTCAGGTGGTTGTCACGGCAAATCTGACGGCCAGAATGGATTCAAGTTGTCGCTGCTCGGTTTTGAACCGTCTGAAGATTATGAATACTTGGTTCAAGAAGCACGGGGTCGCCGGTTATTTCCAGCGGCACCACAACGAAGCCTGCTGTTGCTGAAAGCTACCGCGACTGTTCCTCATAGTGGCGGTGTGCGGATGAAGGCGGATTCTCAGAGCTATAAAATGTTGCGGCAGTGGATCGCGCAAGGCATGCCGTACCGTGGCCAACAAGACGTGACACTTCAACGAATTCAGGTGTTGCCTGAGCATCGCATCCTGTCAGCGGGTGGCAGCCAGCAAGTCTCAGTGCTGGCTCATTACTCGGACGGTTCGGTTAAAGATGTGACACGCATGGCGCAATACGAGGCGAGCGAGATGGCTGGAGTGGAAAGGTCTTCAAGCGGCCACATTACCGTCGGGGATACTCCTGGAGACATTGTGGTAATGGTGCGGTACTCAACTTCCATGTCTGTGTTTACCGCGACCATTCCACTTGGCGCAGATGTTGGCGAACTGCCAGAGTCAAAGAATTTCATTGACGAACATATTTTCCAAAAACTTCAGCAGCTTGGGCTGCCACCCTCTCCGGTTTGTGATGATGCAACCTTTCTGCGTAGAACAGCCTTGGATATTGCGGGCCGGTTACCTAGTGTTGATGAGACAATTGAGTTTCTAGGCAGTACCGATCCCGACAAGCGCGACAAGTGGATTGATCGTCTGGTCGACAGCCAAGGATATTCTGATTATTTTGCAAACAAATGGTCTGCTATTCTCCGCAACATGCGTTTCAATGACCGGCAGAAACGGGGCAACTACGCCTTGCACGGATGGGTGAAGCAGAGCTTGGCGGTTAATAAGCCTTACGATGAGTTTGTGCGTGACATCGTGGCGGCTTCAGGTAAAGTGGTGTCGAATCCGCCAACAGTTTGGTATAGCCGCACGAAAGATATCAAGAAGCAAATGGAGGATATGTCGCAGTTGTTCTTGGGCGTGCGTATGCAATGCGCTCAATGCCACCATCATCCATTTGAACGATGGAGCCGACAGGATTACTACGGGCTGGCAGCATTCTTTTCCCAGGTCGGTCGCAAGGAGGGGCCGGGTATTGACCAGGCCGTCTTCTATCACAAGCGCGGCATCGCCTCTACAAAGAACCCCAAAACAGACGAGATGGTTCATCCCACTCCTTTAGGTGATGAGCCACTGGAACTGTCGCCGGATTCCGATCCACGCCAAGCTCTCGTGGATTGGATGGTGCGAGAGGATAATCCGTTCTTCGCTCACGCTTTGGTGAATCGCTATTGGAAACATTTTTTCAATCGGGGGCTGGTACACCCAGAAGATGACCTGCGAGCGACGAATCCACCGTCGCACCCGCAGCTACTCGATAAATTAGCGGCACACTTTGTTGACAGTGGATATGATTTGAAGGCGTTGGTTCGCTTGATCTGTCGGTCCACGGCATATCAGCTGGCATCCCAGCCGAACAGCAGCAATGGTCGAGATCGCCAGAACTTTGCACGGTACTATCCACGTCGCTTAAATGCAGAAGTTCTATTGGACGCGATCAATACGGTGACTGAAGGCAAATCGTCCTTCAAGGGGCTTCCGCCGAATATCCGTGCAGTACAGTTGCCCGATAGTGGCGTAAAAGATGAAGAAGGTGATTTCCAGTTTCTCAAGATATTTGGTCGTCCTGCCGGTTCGAGTGTTTGTGAATGCGAGCGGGCCGACACAGCTAATTTAGCCCAGAGCCTGCACTTGTTAAATGCACCGCAGTTGCAGCAGAAGCTTACTTCAGGCCGCGCCAAAAAACTGGGTGCGGATCAGGGTCGTGCCGATCCGGAGAAGATCCGAGAACTCTATCTGCTGGCGTTCTCGCGGCCGCCAGAAGATCTGGAATTGGCTAATGCGATAGCCTATCTAAGCAATGCGGAGCAGGACAAGAAGCAAGAGTTATATGAAGATGTTCTTTGGGCGATGATCAATACCAAGCAATTCATGTTTAATCATTGAAACTAAAACGTAACCATATAGCCTCTGCGGGGAAGTTCGGGGCCGCACCTCCAAGTTTGTTTGTGTGGGGCTGTCTCGTTGCATGCCTGGTTACTCCGCTCGGTCTGGCCGAGGATGATGAGAAGGAATATCCCATCACGCGGCTTCATGCGGTGATGCCCGCCGGTGGCCAAGCTGGAACGGATGTTGATGTGGTAGTGACATCCGGAACTCATCTTCAGGGTTTGCAGAAAATGGTCTTTTCCCATCCAGGGATTACGGCGAAGGCGAAGGTTGTTAAAGCTGAAACAAAATGGCCTATTCCCAAGCGACTTGACAAAACATACACCGTATCCATCGCCGAGGATGTCCCATTGGGCGCTCACGATGTTTGGGTGATCGGTACGCATGGCATCTCAAATGCGCGGTTATTCATAGTAGGCGCACGTGAAGAGCATCTGGAAGACAACAATCAATCATTTGCAAACGCCCAGGAAATTTCTGTTGGAACAGTAGTCAATGGTGCTTCGCAGAAAGGCGGCATTGGCTATTACCAATTCAAGGCAACAAAAGGCCAGAGAATATTGATTGATTGTTATGCTGATCGGATTGGATCACGCATGGATCCCACGTTGATTTTATGTGATGAATCTGGTGCAGAAGTTATTGCTAATCATGACACTAATCTTCGTGACCCCTTCATTGATTTTGTGGTTGGTGCGGATGCCACTTATGTAATAAAAATCCACGATGTGGGTTACCTTGGCGGGCCACAGTATTTCTACCGATTAAGTCTCAGTGATGGCCCCTATATTGATTGGGTCGAACCATCGGCCATTTCTCTAACGCAAGAGACACCCAGTACGGTGGACTTAATGGTCTATGGGCGCAATCTGCCTGGCGGGAAACCAGCAGAAGGCGTTTTTATTCATGGTGTACAGCTTGAACAAACAACGGTGTCGATTGATCTTCCCAAAGAGATGGATCAGACGGATATTACGCGATCCCGTTTGGTAAGTGGTTCAGAATGCTTAGTTGATGCGATGTCATACCAGCTTGAGACCGATGGTGGATGGACAAATTTGGTCTATTTAGGGTTTGCGTCGGCACCGCTTGTATTTGAAGAAGAGCCAAACAATGAACCGGGCAATGCGCAAGCCATCGAAGTGCCTGCTGAAATCCAAGGCAATTTTGATTCGCTTCGTGATTTTGACTGGTTCACGTTTCAGGCCAGCAAAGGTGACGTGTACCGGATCGACCTTTTCTCGCAACGCATGGGACATCCAAGTGACGCCTTCATGTTGATTCAGCAGCTGGTTGAAGAAGAAGTTGCGCAGGACATGCAGGAGCAAAACCCGAAGTCCAAAAAGTCCGGGGAAGACACCCAGGATCAACTGTTATCCAAGGATTTGCATGAGATTGATGATTTGCCGAGCGGTCTTAGTCGTCGGTTTAAGTATATGACGCTGTTTTACACGGATTCGTTTGATCCGGGCGTGGATTTTACGGCACCAGCTGACGCTTCCTATCGCATCATGGTTCGCAATCAGGTGTCAAGTCCTGGACGTCATGCCGCCTATCGCCTATCGATCCATGAGCCTCAGCCCGATTACCGACTGATTACCCAGCGGCATGAACTGAACTGGGGCCCCGGCAATGATGGACCAAACCAGTGCAATTATCGTCCCGTCCAGCTGCACCGCGGTGGGGCAAATATGATTGATGTATATGCAGTTCGGCGTGATGGATTCGAGGCGTCGATTGATGTTTGGATTGAGTCTTTGCCAGAAGGCGTGACATGCGAAGCTGTAACAATTCAGGCCGGTCGAAATCATATTCAGCTTTTCCTGCGAGCCGGAGAAGATGCAAAGCAATGGTCTGGCCCGATTGTGGTCAAAGGGAAGGCAAGGATTGGTGAAATCGAAGTTATTCGTGAAGCACGAGCGGCAGAAATTCATTGGGATGGCTCTTGGGGCCGCAAGGAGTGGCCTGTTACGCGGCTGGTTGCTGCCACAATGCTTCACATTGATGGCGAACGGCCATTCCCATTTAGAATCCAGCCAGTGGGTACCCCGCCGTTCTCGGTGTCTCGTGCAGGCAAGATCGAGGTTCCTCTTGAAATCACGCGGCGTGATGGGTATGAGGATTATAAGCTAGAGATCGAAGTGTTGAGGGGGCATTTGCCTGAACATATCAAATCAGAAATGATCAGCGTTGAGAAGGGAAAGAATACCGCGGTGGCAACCTTTGAAATCGGCCCTGAGGCGGATGCGGAACCGCATGCTCTAATGCTGGTTGCCAAGCAGGCGTCGATTTCCGTGATGCGTGATCCAGGTGCTGCCGCAGAGGCACGCGAAGCAAAAGTGAAAATCACTCAAGCTCTTACGGAACTGACCTCGGCGGTAACGGCGGCAGAAGAAGCCGAACAGCGGGCCCATCAGAATCTTGAGAAAGCCAAGGCAGAACATGAACAGGCGGTAGCAGAAACTTCGGTGCAACAGGTTGAAAAGGCCTCTGTCGACGGAACTGGAGAACAGGGTGGCCAGGCGACAGCCACTTTGGAAAAGAAGGAGTCAGAAGGGGAATTACCCGCGGTCAACGCAGCGGATGTATCGAAGGGTCCCCGAGAAGACCCCCCTGCTTCGGATCTTCCGATATCTGATTCGCAAGCCAATATTGATGCAGCAGTAGAAGTCAAGGCGACTGCTGAGAAGGCTGTAAAAGAATCAAAAGCGAAGGTAGAAGGCGCCAAAGAAGCATTAAAACAGGTCCAACAGTTGCTTGAAAAGGCCCAGGATGCGAAACCAAAATGGTTCAAGTTCAATCCGCCCGTGATGCAGGTTGTCCTTGAAGTCAAGCCCGGCCCCGTGGAACTGCAGGTGAACTCACCAAAGGTGTCATTGCGGCAAGGTGGAAGCCTTGATCTTGTCGTGGGCATTGAGCGGTTGTTTGATTTTGAAGGTGATATTCAACTGAAACTGGATAGCTTGGAGCAAGCCAAGGGTGTTCAACTCGATGGCGGTTCCATCACCGTCTCGAAGGATCAGAAGCAGGGCAAGTTGACGATTATCGCGTCAGAAGATGCGGCGGTCGGCGAATTTTCAATTACACTCAAGGCCCATGTGAAATTTAACAACCATAATCTTGTTGTGCCGCAGTCAATTGAATTGCAGGTTACCGATCGGTAACCTGAATTGCCGAAGAACGGGCAGATGGCGAGCAATGATTAAGAAACCATCAGTGATGAGTAGGCAGTGACAGGAAACTATCTTCGTGAAGTTCGAAATTCACTTCCGTGATAGTCATCGTTAAACTCCGCTTGCTATCTTATAAGTTCCGGGATGGCGGATGAAATCTCCGCCCTTTTCTGGAAACAGCGTGATCCTAAACTCACGCCTCGTGCTTCGATCATCGTAGGATACCTATTGAATAACCCCTGATGCGACGCGATGTGTCGCATCAGGGGTTATGAGCATGAGGGTTGATTTTAGAAAAGCTTATCGTCGTTGCCGACGACGCATCATCATCAAGGCCCCGACACTGGACAAGGCGAGGCTTGCCGGCTCGGGTATTGGAATACCAATAATACTTCCCGAGGACATGTGGGCGATTACGCCTCCACCGGCAAGGGAACCACCAGCAACACCAATGGAACTTATCTCATCTGCCCAGGGTCCCCCTGAAAAGTCTTGGATAACAAATTTCCACGTTTCGCCGGGTTCAAAGATGCCCATTTGGCCAAGTGATTCAGAAAGCAAGGGTTGGTTGTTACCTTCTTGGTCGATACGAAAAGCCAGACCTGATCCAAGATCTTCATAGCCCTGCTCCAGGACAATACCATCTACGTTTGACAGGTAGGTATTCGGGTTGCCCACGTACCATAGTTCGGAGAAAGATGTCTTGGGGTCCGTTAAATTTGTGATGGAGACCACCGCGTCCATCCTGTCAGGATCATCAGTGCTTTTACATGCTGACCAGTGGGTCACTTCAGCTGCCACGCGGATTGTCTCGTCAGCTGGAAACGGATACCCCGGGCCAGCCGCAGACCCACCTCTTCCTAATTCATCAACTGCTTCGGGCACATTGAGTGGGTCGCATGTGTCATGATTATAAGAGGTTACTGTAGTGGGTACTGCATCTGCAGACTCCATTGCAATGTTCATGATCAATCCAAAGGCCATCACGGTACAGTAGATAAAAGTGGAATGTCGCATGATTTAAATCTCCTAAGTCAAAAGCTCTTTGTTTCCCGTAACGATCAGGAAATTATTTATTGGTTCAGCGGAGCACACGCTTCCGCCTCTTGTGGTGCAATGAATATGATTTGTTGTGCTGTGTGATGACTGTGAAATTCAATCATGCACATCAAACCATTGTCATTTTCTTCCAACTGTCCTCTGCAGGTAGACATGCCCTATGACATCGCAAACACCGTGCCAGTGTGATGGAAGAGGTCTGGGAATATGAATTTGCGTGTTTTAAGCTTCTCATCGCAATTTTTGTGGGTATGGGGGATGATGCTGGGCTGCCAACTGGGGAATTACACCCGAAAGACCACCTGGCTTATTGGGTGCAGTTACCCAAAACAGGCCCCAACGATCCGGTCTTCAATTTTGGACTGGACCGCGATGCATCCAATGTTCAGTGATGGTTGTGTCAGGAGCTTTTGGTGAAGAGTGGGCGTATTGTGGAATAAATCTAGGCAAAGGTTTTTCAGGTGGAAATACAACTGAGCAAGGACGGGTGATATCACTGTGATTGAGTACGGTTATACCCTTGCCGTCCGCATTTGATCCCCTGCGTGGGAATGTACATCCGTGTAATGCCGGTGGAGGGACTAGAACCCACACCCTGTCGCCAGGAACGGATTTTGAATCCGTCGCGTGATTTTACAAGTCAGAGCACAACAGACACTTACAAAAGATATCCCGCAAACCCCAGCACTGGCCCCAGCAGTCAGACGCAGCAGACAGGCCAAACCGACGCGCAATCGACCGCCATCGAACGGGAACTGGGCAAGTTGGCAGATGTTGATCGTGATGCGATGACCAGGCACGTCATTGCCTTGGCCACGATATCCAAGAAACGACGACACGCCATCCTCACGCTGACTGAAAAAGAGGTATAATTGGCCCTGTATCAGGCTCGCCGCCTGCGACCAACCACTAGCACACCAGGGACAGGGCTGTTGGTTCGGAAACTAAAGCGGACACGTTGCCTATGGGGGTGTTATTCACATGCCGTGGGTGGTGATCCGGGCGAGATCTCCGGATAGCCCGGGAGCATTTCGCCAGAAATATCTGTGACCCTTATTGATAGTCCCTGGAGACGGTTTTGAAATACGCTCTAGAAAGATACGAACCTTTATTTTGAGCTTCATGGTCTGGGTTCGAATCGTAAGCACGGTCGGCATAGAGCGAATCAAAACGATAACGCGACGCGCCTACTTTTTCGGCGATCGCTGTTACGTCATTGACCAACGGCAGAAGTTGGGTAACGTCCTGCTGATTTGCACCGGTGAGGCGAGCGTGAAACACTGGACGTTGACCACGCTACGGGACAAGCTGATCAAGATCGGATGCAAGGTCGTGCATCACGCCAGGCACGTGGTGTTCCAGTTGGCGGAGGTGGCGATCCCCCGATCCCTGTTCGCTCTGATCCTCCTGCGCATCGAGCGGTTGAGACTGCTGGTCCCGGAACCCCCATGATCCACGATCACCGCACTCTTCGACATCCAGAGTCACGACAGTCCAGTCGCTATCGGTGCGTCCATGCGTGGTGAAACGGGCCTCCAGATTGGCCAAACCCCCAAACATGAGCGTGAACCAAGACGACAATCTTCAGAAAATGAAGAGAAGCCGTTGCTGTGTGTGGGGCGATGGTAGAATCCGAGCCGGTGGCCAGCGGTGTTCATTGGCCAAAGTCCAACTGGGAAATCCCGGGGCAAGAGAGTTCCGTTCATGATCGCGCGCGGCATCCGCACGGAACGCCTCATCTGAATCGAGAGCTAAGTTCAACCAGATCTTGGTGAGAGGACTCGCACCCATGTTCGCAAGAGCGGTAGACCGATTTCGTGGTGATCAACGATTCAAATGGGAGATGGTTGTCCTGGCGTGCATGTACTTCGGTTACGCCGCGCTCTACATGTGTCGTGCAGTCGTCGTAATCTCGGGACCTGCCATGCTGGAGGATCCGGAGCTCGGGATGACCAAGACCATCTGGGGTGCCATCATCGGCTGGGGCACGGCTGGCACGCTCATGGGCAAACTGGCGAACGGCGTCCTGGCCGATAGATTTGGCGGGCGCCGAGTCTTCATGCTGTCCCTTGGCTTCTGCATGCTGGCCACGGCAGTCTTCGGCACGATGTCCGGTGTGCTGTTTTTCTCGGGGGCCTACTTCCTGGCTCTGTTCGCAAAATCGGCAGGTTGGCCTGCCATGGCCAACCTGATCAGAGTCTGGTATCCGCTGAACTGGCGTGGCCGCATCTGGGGAATCCTCTCTTCGAGCTCCAGATTCAGCTCACTGTTCACTGCTCTGGCGCTGGGCAGTCTTCTGCTCGTGATTTCCTGGCGGGCGGTCGTCGGTGTCTCAGTTGCGATCACAGGCGGTGTACTCCTGGTCCTGTTTCTCTTCCTGCGACAGTCTCCCGCCGATGTGGGCCTGGAGGTCGCCCCCTCGGTTGATGGAGATGATCCCGAAAATCCTCATCGCCTCGATGATGCGACGTTGGCTGAAGCGCTGGTCAGTTTTGTCAGGAGTCCACGAGTTTGGCTGATCTGCCTGAGCATCATGTGCCTCACCGTTCTGATGGAGTTCCAGAGCTTCATCCCCATATACCTCAAGGAGACGTTTGGCTTGACCGCAGGGATCGCGGCGATCACGTCTTCTGCCTTTCCGCTGGGCTGTCTGATCTCTGTACTAGTGGGGGGGTTCGTCTTCGACAGACTTGCCAAGAAGACGCGTATTTTCGTTCTC
>CAUZIY010000003.1:0-53217 GCA_963579995.1 Phycisphaerae bacterium | reverse complement strand
GTGGAAGTGATACGTGCCTCCAACGCTTTAGCTACGCGTGAGGCCGGCCCATACCCAGAAGCGTGGGCAACATGTCAAGTATTCGCCGACTGGCGCCAGATGATTGAAAAGATTAGACCCAACGCAGTTGTTGTCGGACTTCAACCTGACAAGCATGGTCAATCTGACCCACCACATGATGTAGAGGTGACGCTGGCTAGGCATGGCATCGCCATGCTAATTGAAAAGCCTCTTGGGATGACACATCCCGACAAGTTGAATGAGGTGGCCCAGGCATTAGGCAAATCAGGTTCTATTATCAGCGTGGGATACATGTTTCGGTATTCCGCAGCAATCACCAAAATGCGACAGGTTCTTGAAGACACGCCAGGTGGGCCCTGCGTTTTCCTGGGCAGGTATAACTGTGCTTACAGCACCATCAACCGTGTCGCATGGTGGGACAAGCGGCGAAGCGGGGGGCCAATCATCGAACAAGCCACGCATTTTTTGGATCTGGCACGTTTTATCTGCGGTGAAGTTGATCTAGATTCAATCCAAGTAACCACCATAGACGCGGTCAATCCGATGGGCCAACTAAGTGCCATGCCCAAGAATTCGACAGGTGCTGAGGTTGATAGCAACGTGCCATCAACTGCGAAAATCCCAAGAACCACATTAGCCCAATGGTGTTTTTCTAATGGTGCCGCAGGCAGTCTGGCTCATGGCCTGCTCTTGCATCAACAGCGTTACGAAGCGGACCTGGAGGTTTGGGCGGATGGAGTACGTTGCGTACTAACCAATCCATATCAAATGTGCCGCCTAGGCATCCGGCGTAGCGGCATTGAGGAGACCGATTGGCAGGATTTCGATGATGATCCTTACCTGACTGAGGATATTGCTTTTATTAAAGCAGTCCGCAAGGGTTCTACGCAATTAGTCCGATCGACATATGCCGATGCGATGAAAACCTACCGCCTCAGTTGGACCATATCAGATCAATCCTGATAGCCCATCTCGGAATATTTCTTAGATACTTCTACCCGCACTGGATGATCAATATACCACTGCGGTTGCATCTTCGACGGCCTCAATCACCTGCCGGACATGGAACGGCTTCTTGAGGTACCCATCAAAACCCTTGGCGATTAGCGTGTGGGCTTGGCCATCGGTGAGTTTGCCGCTCATGGCCAGGATCTTGGTCAGTTGCAGATCCGCATTATCTCGTACCAGATTAAGAACGCGTTCGCCGTCAATATCACCCAGGTGAACATCGAGCAGCATGACGTGAGGACGATATTTCTCACACTCCACCCCGGCACCAAAACCACTATGCGCCGTGTATACCTCGTAGTTTGCCTGTTCAGATAGTACTTTTTCCAGTACGTCAATAATCTCAGACTCATCATCAACGATCAGTATCCGCGTATTTCCTGACTGCAAACCATCAACCGGGATGTTATGGGCTTTCATGAACCGGATCAGTGCATTGAGCGGAATACGCCGATCCTTGGACCCTGGTATCCTATATCCACGCAACTGCCCGGAATCGAACCATTTACTCACTGTGCGGGGTGCTACGTTACAGATCTTCGCGACTTCACCGGTGGTAAGAATATCTTTCTGTCGTGGCATGGAATTTGACCTTTCTCCAAAATTCCTGTCCGTCGCAAAGAGGGTGCGACCGTCACTGATTTGATCGGTCGCCATCGCGCATCGGTTAACCCATTAAAACGGAAAATCCGAAATAATCCTCTGATCGACCCTGCCCTCACAGAGAGCAGCCTGATTGCTAAGTGATTTGATCAGCCACCGGAAACAGGCGGAATCAACGCCAGTTCGTCTCCAGGTGATAACTTGTGCCCAATGTCTGCATAATCTGCATTGACTGCGACTGCCAGTTGCTGGCGTTGGAGGGCAATTGACGGGTACCGCTCACTGAGAGTAGCCAGTGCATCATCTACCGTCGCATTATCGGGCAACTCAAGTTGAAGTTGAGCCTGGCCAATATCAACGGCAACCTGGGCAAAAAGTAAAACATGGATTGAGATCACCGCTTATTCCCCATAAAGGGCAGGAATGGGACCTTCGTACCCGCTGGAACCTTTCCTTCCAACAAGGGCAAACGCACAAAACCGTCCGCTTGACTTGTATGGACAAGATCACCTGAGCCATGCCAGTTCACAACCGAGGCCAGGCCACTGGAATTGACCGTTGACACCCGAAAGACTTGCCTGCTTGCTTTTGTGGATATCGGCTCAGCAAGTTCAACCATCCGCCACGGAAGCCCTGGATCAAGCCCGATCATCCTCCGAATTGCAGGCCACAGAAACAGATGTGATGTGGCCAGTACGCTGACTGGGTTGCCTGGCAAACTAATCACAAGGGTCTGCTTCCCAGCGGCGACCAAAACTGGTTTACCAGGCTGGATGGCTACTCCGTGAAGCAAAACCCTCATCCCAAGTTTCCCCAAAACATGGGGAACCCAATCCCGCTGGCCGACGCTGACAGCCCCTACCGTCACGACCAAATGACTGCTGGCAATCGCACTAGCCATTGCCGCCTGCAGACAATCCGGCTCATCTGCCACATGTGCACGCTGTTGAGCAGCAATACCCAGCGAATCCAAAAAAGCCTCCAGCATCGGTCCATTTGAGTTTCTTATGAGGTGGGGAGCTAAATTGTCCCGCGATGTATCAGGCGGAAGAACTTCATCTCCGGTCGTCAAGATGGTTACATTCGGAAGAATTGAAACCTCGGGTTCAGACACACCCACAGTTGCAGTGATACCCACTTGGTGCGGACCTAGGTGCTGATTGGAATGAACAACAACATCCCCCGCTTTGGCATCGCTTCCCCGTTGATGGATATTGGCCCATGGGTTGACCGCATCAATGGTAAACGTAACCTGGTCGCCATTTGCTGCCTGGTCAATGCTTGATTGTTCAATTGGGATGACGGCGTCGAAACCTTTCGGCACTGCAGCCCCCGTGGCAATACGGATCGTTGAAAAGGGCGGTCGCTGCTGGCCTGTGACCCCCAATGGGGATTCACCAGCTGCAACTGATCCAACCACACTGAAAACCTGACCAGCCACCAAATCAACACTTTGCACTGCAAAACCATCCATCGCCGAACGATCAAATGGCGGCTGATCTCGGTCCGCCACAATATCGGATCTTAATACCCGCCCCAGTGCTGTCCGCAACGATACTTGCTCCGAGGGCAACGGCTTGACGGCACGAATCACAACATCCAGTGCTTCATCGTAATTGGGAGGGCTAATGGGCATGGCGACGATAGGATAGGTGGCCGGGGGCAAGAACTCTAGCGGACATCGACTGGCTGGCCTTAAAATGTCTACTGAACCTTTAATGCTGAGCGTAAGCGGACTACGAGGGATAGCCGGCACCTCTCTGACATCCGAAGTGGCCTGTCGCTACGCCGCGTCATTTGGGATTTGGCTTAAAGGCATACATCAGAGCGATGCACCTATTCATATTGTTGTTGGCCGTGACAGCAGGCCGTCTGGTCAAGAACTCGAACTGGCGGTGGTGGCAGGCCTCACCGACAGCGGCTGCCGAATAACCCGGCTGGGTATCGCAACGACACCCGGCGTGGCCATCATGACCATGCACCTGCACGCAACCGGCGGCATGGTCATTACGGCAAGCCATAATCCAGCTCCGTGGAATGGCATCAAATTACTGCGATCAGACGGTGCTGCACCAACCGCCAATCAAGCTGAGCAAATCATTGCCCAGTATCATCAAACCGTTCCCAATATCCGTATCAATAAATTCGGCTCCGTACCGGTTGACCCAAATACCGTGGAAATTCACGTTAAAAAAATTCTTGGAATCGTTGATACCACCCTTATTCAAAAGCAGCGGTTTAAAGTTGTCTTGGATAGCTTGCACGGATCAGGGGGGCCTTCAACCTCACTTCTCCTAGAGCAACTTGGCGTAGATCTTGTACACCGACATGCGGAACCCACAGGCCAATTCCCACACCCACCAGAACCCACCGCCGAAAATCTCGTGGAGTTTTGCCATGCGGTCCGGCAGGCCAATTGTGATATTGGATTCGCACAGGATCCAGATGCCGATCGGTTGGCCGTTGTAGATGAAACCGGAAGATACATCGGTGAAGAATACACCCTGGCACTGTGTGCAATGCATTTAACCAGCAGACAACAAGCGAGAACTCCTAAGGTACTAGTCACAAACCTCTCGACCAGCCGAATGATTGATGACATTGCTGCATCGTTCAACGCAACGGTCAAGCGAACCGCTGTGGGTGAAGCCAACGTTGCGGATGCACTACGTGATCAGGGTGGTCTCCTGGGTGGCGAAGGTAATGGTGGCGTGATTCTACCTGCAATTTCATACGTTCGTGATAGTTTGGTGGGGATTACACTAATCCTGCAAATGCTTGCTGAACGCGGCCAACGCCTCTCCCAAATCATTGACAGCCTGCAACAATATACGATTGTCAAGGATCGATTTGAGATAACTGGCACTATTATCGAAAGACTTGAACCGACCATGCGTTCCCATTTTTCTGATCATGAAATCGACGCACGTGACGGCGTAAGGGTGGATTGGCCGGATAGATGGGTACATGTGCGGGCCAGCAATACCGAACCGATTATCCGTGTAATTGCTGAAGCAACTGACCCGTCGACGTCCAGGGCACTGGTTCAAGAGGTTGGTATGCTACTTACAGCACAGTAGAGTTGAAAAACACTTACCGCTGAACGCGGGAAGGCGTATCCATGGAACGGATCGTAGGATCTAACCTTGCCTGGGTATTAATTCGCTTTCCATCTGCGGAAATAAAAACAACTTCGATTCTCAGATCCTCTTTGCCCACTGGCCACTTATGAAGTTCAAGCGGGAACTGATAACCACGCATCACGGGGTCATAATAGAGTTCCTGCTCCTTAAGTGTCCGTACGTTGATCGTCCAGTTGTAAAGAAACTTTTCTGTCTTTGAGCCTTTTTCACTCCGGATGGCGTACAGATCGAAACTAAACTGACCAACCCCCTTGACCGAATCAGACATCGCATCAAAAAGTTCAACCCGAGCCTGCAGAAGGACGACGTGACCGCTACGAGTAAATCGCGTCGTGGGAAATACGCGCATCTTAACCGGGCGAACAACCCACTGATCCCCATCCGCCGACTTGGAACTGACACCTTGATTTGTCGCTGCCCCCTTAAACGTACACCCCGGTAAGGCTAAGATCGCAATCAGGCCAATCATGGCCAGTTGACCCTGATACGCCAACGATATTCGGCATGACATCCGGATGAGAATAGACCTGATCAGGGTTAGGTTCAAACTCAAACTGCGTGTTATGCCTGGTGGAAATAGCCCGTACGGGGAAAAGGCGCCATCCACCCCCATAAACCCCCATCTCTTTCAACCTCACCAGATGGCTGGCCCAAAGGGTAATCTGCGTCGATTTCATTGGGCCATGCACCTATCTTTCTGGGAGCATCGATACCCTGCTGCATATGAGCGTTGCCACCCTAATCAAACTTGAATACGACCCTTGATGCCTATAAAATAAGCACTTCATGGACAGATACGAACAAGAATTAGACATTCTTGAAAGGATCAGCCAGATCCTCGGTGATGGACTGGAGATTAATGAGGTTTTCCAGCGTGCCATGGCCCTAATCAGTGAAAAACTGGAGATCCAGCGCGCCTGCCTACTGCTTAGGGATGATGCAACAGACATGGCAAGAATTGTGGCGGCAGTAGGACTGTCACCACAGGATATGAAAAAAGGGCAATATCCACTAGGTGAGGGCGTGACAGGCAGTGTCCTGCAGACGGGCAAAGGCCGTGTCATCCCCGATATCAGCAAGGATCCACAGTTTCTTAATCGTATTGGTGCCGGGATAAACGATCCAGATCGGCCGACGAGCTTCATCTGTATACCAATCAAGGATGGCGACCGCTACGTCGGAGTGATCAGCGTGCACAAACCGCTTATCGACGAGGTCTCATTGGCGGCTGATGCCAGGCTTTTGACCATTATCGCTGGCTCAATCGCTCAAACCACGCGGATCCACAACCTGATCCAGATCGAGAAGGAACGATTACTGGAAGAAAACCAACAGCTACGACACAATCTGAATGGGCGCTACCGATTCGACAATATTATTGGTTCAAGCCCTGCAATGACCGATGTGCTGGCAACGATCGGACAAGTGGCTTCATCACGTGCTACGTGTTTGATCCTAGGGGAAACCGGATGCGGCAAAGAATTGATCGCCAAAGCAATCCATTTCAACTCCCCACGCAAAAATAAACCGCTGATCCGCATCAACTGCGGTGCATTATCGCCTCAACTACTTGAATCGGAACTCTTTGGACATGTTAAAGGAGCCTTTACCGGCGCCATCCGCGACAAAGTTGGTCGGTTTGAAGCTGCGGAAGGCGGCACGATATTTCTAGATGAAGTCGGTACGCTTGAGCCCACCTTGCAGGTCAAACTGCTCCGCGTATTACAGGAAAGAGAGTTAGAACGCGTGGGCGACCACCAGACATTTGGGTTGGATGTGCGTATCATCGCCGCATCCAACCGTGACCTCGACGAAGAGGTGCGCCAAGGCGCTTTCCGTGAGGATCTCTATTACCGACTCAACGTGGTTACAATTCATCTGCCGCCACTCCGCAACCGCCGCCAAGATATTCTGCCACTGGTTGACCATTTTCTGGATCGTTATAACGCCGAAAACGGCCGTAAACTCTGCAAGATCACCCGGGACGTAGCAAACACACTGTTGCGCTATCCATGGCCTGGCAATGTGCGTGAATTGGAAAACGCAATCGAGCGTGCGGTCGTGCTCTGTAGTGGTGAGGAATTCAACTTGGATCTTCTGCCACTGCAAATCCGACTATTTGCCAAACAGGTTCGTGGTGATCATCGGGACGAATCGGTGGATGCCATCGCCCGCAAACTTGCGCGGGAAGGTATCAAGCGGTTTGCGGAGCGTGAGGGCGAAATCTATGAGTTGGTCGTAAGCGAAGTAGAGCGGCAACTTATTAGCGAAGCCTTACGACATACCGGCGGTGTCAAGACGAAATCAGCCGATTTCCTGGGAATTAACCGAAACACGCTGAATAAGAAGGTCAAGGAACTCCATATCGACGGCTCCGAACAGGCACCTGTTGTTAGAATCTCGCCAAATACAAGTAAGCTTGGTACCAACCGGTCACCACGATCACATGCGGATCATTTCCAGGCAACCTAGCCAATCGTTTGACCATATTCCGCCGAATTGTTACTTTCGAAGATTCGGGTGGGGATATCCCTGTGTAGTGTCGGCGTGCGGCACGCTCGACACGAAATCCTGGCTGCAGGCGGAGTTTAGATGATCTGTTTGGCCCGATATGCATTGGTCGTTACAGCGTTGCTTGCGCTGTACCTGCCCTCCAATCTGCTGGCGGCAGACCGCATCCCGGCGTCCATTTTAAAAAGCGATCGCACGCCGAATCTGGAAGAGAAAAACCTGATCCAAAGCTATGGGAATCAATGGTTATCATTATTGGTGTCTGAAGATGATCGACAGGTCGCAGAAGCAAAAATAAAATTGATCGAACCGTTTCGATCTGACCCATCAACATTTTTCCTGAACGAATACCGCAATACACTCCGGGTGGCTTTACGGCAAGCATTTGAAGGTCAGCGGGACATTGT
Source organism: Phycisphaerae bacterium (assembly GCA_963579995.1). GTDB lineage: Bacteria > Planctomycetota > Phycisphaerae > Phycisphaerales > Phycisphaeraceae > UBA6626. The sequence continues at coordinate 45,524 of CAUZIY010000003.1, read as the reverse complement.
CCGTATTAATATCATGATCATCTCTGCGGGGCTAAAAGATTCCTCGGATGTATCTCTTTATTTAATGGCCCTCAAGGATCTCCACCCAGCTGTGCGGTACTGGGCAGCCAAAACCCTAAATAGTTCGGCTGCAGCTGAAGCAGCCGACCCTCAGCAAAAAGAGCTGTTAATAGCACTTTCCGAGGCGGTTAAACTTGAAAACATTGAATTGGTGACTCAGCAGTTGATGCTGGCATTGGCGCAGCTAACCATCCAGGACGCTGTCCCACAGATTCTAATGTCACTCAACGAACGTATTCCCGTCCATCTTGCAAACCCAAGCATGCCATTAATCACTGAGACTAAAGCGTTACGCCGCTTGTCACATCAATTGATCAGAAAACTTGTGGGCGAACAATCCGTACCGCCGTCTCATATTCAGCTTATTACCCGCGTCTCATCGCGATACCTAAGACTTGTCGCCACGCAATTGAGCGAGCAGATCGTGCCTGAGCAAGTCATTAATGACTACACGAAGATGGCTGAGACGGCGGATGACAGCCTCGCGACCTTCGTGGGTCGCCAAAACATTAGCAGGGATTCTTGGCCCACATCGATTGCAACGGAGCTCAAACCATTGATCGCCCAAAAAGACTGGCTGGCCCTCAAGCTGCGGGGCGAAGAGTGGGCAAACCTACTTGTAAATACGCTGGGGATTGACGCTTCCAAATTAGATCTACAAATCTCCTCCGACTGACCCGCCGCCAGGCAATAACGTAAACGCAAAAACCCACTTACCTGAATTTTCCCGAGGCGAGAAATGTCTTATGGGTTGGTATTTGGCAGTGGCCCATCTTCCGCAACAGCTGCCGGCTGTGGGGGCGTCATCGGCGATTGGATTGCCTCATCCACCCGCCGCATCAGATCCAGATAATCCATTTGTACCATCTGGAAATCACGCAATATCGGCGTCTGGATAAGTTTGGTGCGCAACTTCTCCAACTGGTGTTTTTCCTCAACCTCAATCGGCTTACCGTCCTGCTCCTTCTCGCTAATATTTTGTACCTGACGGTTGTAATCGTTGAGAATACGCTGAGCGTCGGCGTCATCACGCAAACGCTTAACAAGATCCTTCAACTGGATTGATGCATTGTGCTTGGCAATCAACTTGCCCAAATCGGTTGCTGATCTAAGAATCTCATCAGTATTTGCCATGGTAGTCAGTATTCCTATCCATAAACGGTTTAGCCCGTTAGCATAACCCATCAATTCACCTTGGCAATTGGGATAACAGTATCCCATGACATCACCTAAGGTGTCTGGATCAAATTATGGCGAACAGACATGCAAATCAGATCGTTCAATATGTCTCGGCCCCCGGCTATACGCCACGGCCTATCCGACAGATTGGAGATGAACTTGGTATTGAAAACCAAGAGTATGAGGCATTCCAGTATGGCTTTAACCATTTAATCACGGCTGGTCGTCTTCGCCTAGATAATAATTCACTTGTCCGGCTACCACCCCCCACTTCAGAACTTATCGGCACGATTCGCGTGACCAGGAGGCGTTTCGGCTTCTTGCAACCTGATTCGCCAACTGAATATGGGGATCTATTTATTCCGGCACGCTATACAGGCAATGCAATGACCGGAGATCGCGTACGAGCTAAATTAATCCCGCGCCGCCAATCAACACGAGATGGCCATGCACCTTTTGTGGGTCGGGTCACGGAGATCCTTGAGCGGGTAGATAAACAGTATGTGGGCACACTGAAAAAACGACGGTCCCTATGGTTGGTTGAAGTAGATGGCAATGATCTCAACGAACCGGTGGTGGTACGTAATGCACAAACCAAGGAGGCCGTTGAAGGCGACAAGGTTGTCATCGAATTGATCCAGTACCCATCCGAAGACCATTTGGGTGAAGGAACGATTACAGAAATCCTGGGACCACAGGGTGAACCGTCGGTTGAAACTATCGCCGTGATGCGGGCATACGGACTTGAGGCGCAATTTCCACCCGCTGTACTTAATGAGGCGCGGAACACCGTCCAGCAGTTTGATATCCAATCAATTGGCAAGCGTGTGAATCTGACGGAGCATTTAATCTGTACAATCGATCCTCCAGATGCCAAAGATTTTGACGATGCCATCAGTATTGAAAGACAAGTCGATCCAACCGGTAATCAAACCTATGAACTGGGAGTACATATTGCCGATGTCGCGCACTTCGTGCTACCCGGATCTGAGTTGGATCGCGAAGCTTATCGACGAGGTAATAGCGCCTACCTTCCAAGAAAGGCGATACCGATGTTGCCCGATATCCTGTCGAATGGAATATGCTCCCTTCAAGAAGGCGTGGATCGTGCATGCAAGTCCGTATTCATTCGGTATGACAGCAAGGGCCATATTCTTGGCCAGCGATTCATTAACAGTTTGATCCATTCGTCAAAACGATTGACCTACCTCGAAGCGCAGGCAGTAATTGATGATGATCTTCACGGGGCACGTCGACACGCACGTAGTGAGCCTGCATATTCAGACGCTTTAATCGCCATGCTCAAGACCATGGCAGAATTGGCCGGCATCATACACGCCCGTCGTCGTAAGCAGGGAATGATAGAACTTGAACTGCCAGATCCAGAACTCACTTTTGATACGAACGGGTACTTGAAAGATGTGACGCCACAGGATCAATCCTATACACACAAAATTATTGAAATGTTCATGGTGGAAGTCAATGAGACGGTTGCCCGCTTTTTTGATCGCATACCGATGATCCGGCGTATTCATGCCGAACCGCAGCAGAACAACATGGAATCCTTGCGTCGTATTTTGCGCATGTCCGGCCAAGTAATTCCGTCAAACCCAAACCGCGAGGAACTACAGCAACTCTTGGCCAATACGAGAGGCACATCAGTTCAGCAGGCCGTGCACCTAGCGGTATTGCAAACACTGAGTCGGGCGGAATATTCGCCAGTGCACCGAGAACACTATGCACTGGCGAGTGATCACTACACACATTTCACCAGTCCCATCCGCCGATACCCTGATTTAGTTGTACATCGGATACTAGATGCGTATTTGTCATGCAACGAGGCACACGGCAGATCTAGCGGGATAAAAAAACACCGCCTGATGCAAGACATGCGCAATGATTCTCGCGTCCTGGCGGATGAAAGCCTGGTCGACCTTTGCCGCCATTGCTCTTCCACAGAAAGAAATGCCGAAGCAGCAGAAAGGGACCTGAAAGAGTTCTTTATCCTTCAATTACTCAGCAGCCAAGTCGGAGATGACTGCCCAGGCACCGTCAGTGGCATTAGCCGCGATGGCATCTTTGTGCAGTTAGATAGGTACCTGACCGATGGCTTTGTACCCATCGCCGACCTGCCGGGCACACAGGGTGATCGGTGGCGCCATGACGCCAAATCAGCATGTCTTGTCTCGCAACGATCCAGGGCAACCATCGCAGTTGGACATCGACTTACCGTGCGCATTGTTAAAGTGAACCCGTCTGCCCGCCAACTTGAACTGATCGCCATGAGCCAGCCTGCAAGACCCGGGCGTCGATCATCGGGTGCACGACTGATGCAGAAAAATACGATGAAACTTAAACAGACAAAGCGCAAACGACGCAAATAATCAAGAACAATGATCACCACACTTGCTCTCTACATTCATGACATGGATCCTTTTGCATTTGGACCCATTCGTTGGTATGGACTATCGTATGCCCTTGGATTTCTCATCGCTTTCATGATCATCAAGCGGATTGTGCGTATCGGCAACAGCCCGCTTAAACCCGCACTTGCAGGCGATTTAGTCTTTGCCATGGTGATAGGTATTCTTCTCGGTGGCCGACTTGGCTATGCAGTACTTTATAAACCGTCATTATTCATAGGGTTTCGGACTGGCCTTCCTTTTTGGGACCTGCTTTCAATCCACGAGGGCGGCATGTCCAGCCATGGCGGGTTCATGGGAATCGTTGTCGCAGCCTTGTGTTTTGCGCAGCGCCACAAAATCAGCATGCTGCATGTATTAGATCTCGTCTCGTTTCCAATACCACTGGGATTATGCTTAGGACGGATCGCCAACTTTATTAATGGCGAACTCTACGGCCGTGCGTGCGCAGATACGTTTGCGTTGGCAGTTAAGTTCCCGCAGGAAATGCTCGGCTGGAGCAGTGATAAGATCAATGCACTTCTTTTGACCCTACCAGCACATATAACTACAACCGCTTTGCAGTCAGGGCCAGTCGACTGGGTTATCAGGAAGATCCAGTCCGGTGACCAGCAGATCATCAATGCAGTATCCCCTCTTCTTACCCCGCGTCACCCATCGCAACTTTACCAAGCATGCCTGGAAGGATTATGCGTCTTTTTTGTTCTGGTGATTGCATGGACGCGTCCACAAAAACCGGGAGTCATTTTCGGAATCTGCTGCGCAACGTATAGCCTGACCCGGATCGCGGTGGAGTTTTTCCGTCAACCTGATGAACACATTGCCCACTTGGAGTATTCCTTTCTCAAGATTACAAGAGGCCAATGGCTCAGCGGATTGCTCCTATTGGCAGGCATCGCGGTGTGGGTGATTGGGGCGAAAAAAAATGCCGACACGATAAGCGGATGGCGGTCACAACACTGATTACCATGGCGCCTTTGGATCTAAACTGCCTGTAAATACATCAGGTGGAATTTGTGGTCGATGCTGCCAATGCTACAATTATTTACTTATGACAACATTGTATTTTGATGATTTGATCGCATGGAAGAAACTCCGCCCAATCTTTTTTTAATGGCGGTTGCGATAATTTAGTACAACGATTACCGATTTATATCAGCGCATGGACACCTAGAGGGCTTATAAAATGCAATGCACACTAAGTGGCCTTGTTGGGCCTATAAAAACCTCTACCCAACAAACCCACGGTTACATGTATTCCCGTGTCCCATCCCGAAGCCGAGCGTTTACGCTGATCGAACTGCTTGTTGTGATCTCTATTATCTCGCTTTTAATCGCAATGCTACTGCCTTCGGTTGAAAAGGCGAGGGCATCTGGCGAACAGGTTGTTTGCAAAACTAACTTGCGGCAGATGGGCACTGCACTGGCCACCTATACCAACGACTGGAACGACTGGCTTCCAATTTATGAAAATTGGTATGAAGACCACCACCGGTCCAAACTCGTGGTGAATGCGGACGGCACTTGGTATTGGCGAAAAGGTCTCGAGACACTCGGGGCGGTCATGAATTCGTATTTAGACCCTGCCGGTGATGCAAATGCAGATATCCTTAACACGGCACAGGGTCTCTGGTGTCCCAGCCATCTCGGAGAACAAGCGAATTTGCAACAGAGTCACAACAACCCACTGCCAGGTGGCGGCGCCATCCCCATCGGCACGAGTTACTCGACCCATGGCATCCTTGCAGCCTACGGATATAACCATTTGTTTCTAGGCACCCAGTGGACTGACTCGCCAAACGCAAACAACTGGCTGTATCGAAAACTGTCGTGGATCCGTTATCCATCTAATATCATTTCTCATGCAGATAGTGGATATTCGTTTCCCGGGAGCCATACTGGATTTCACTATTGGGCAAAAATCAACCGCGTGTTGCCATTTGAGACCTCAAAAGAAAAGGAAATTAGCACCTTTGACCCATTGCCGGAATACAGGGACGAACTGCGTTATCCAGTCGGCGAATTTCATTTTGATGGCGCAAATGCGGTATGCTTAGATGGTCACGTTGATTGGAACACACAGGTCAAATGGCACCGGGCAGAAAACGATCATCATTGGCGCGAACTGAATACGTCATCAACCGGCTGGTTCGAGTGATCGGGCTCGCAACATCAACGCGTCAGGACAATACGCCTTATATTGCCCCTCGAATGAACCCTAATGTTCAAGCGCCCGCCATGTGGTTGGTGGTTGTATTCATCGCGACGCATGCGTTCGGAACGCCACCTGCAGACCAACCAATCACACTCCGTGTTCATGGCCTGCCTGACATCAACTCGGCAGCATTTACCACCATTGAAGTCCAAGTAGCCAAGGCGATCCTAGCTGAATTTCACCGATTACATCCACAAATCAAAGTGCTTCGATCAACCGGAATCATGATCGAAGATCGCGCCGCTGAATTCTTGCCCTTGATGCAAATTGCCGGTGATATCCCACCGCACGTATTCGAAGTACGTTTCCATAATGCCTCAACATATATTGAACAGGGATTTCTCTATCCAATTGATCAGATCACAACTGTGACTGACGATGAACGCAATCAGATCCCCAATCAGCTCTGGCCCGTCATCCAACGGCGTGGTCCTCCAGACGGCAAGGAACACATCTATTGCTGGCCCATCCAGCTTCAAGTGCGTGCGTTGTGTTACCGGCGAGATCTTTTTCAGGAAGCCGGACTGCCGGACCGTGCGCCAAACGATTGGAATGAGCTGATGATGTTTGCGCGAAAGCTGACAGATCCGGGCAAGCAGCGCTCGGGGATTGCGCTGCGATTCGGCGATGAAGGCTCCTATCATTGGCTTCCCTATCTGTGGTCTGCCGGCGGTGAAGCAATGTCCCAGGACGCGGAGGGGAACTGGCGATGCGCGTTTGACTCCGACGCGGCAGCACAAGCCGCACTGTTTTTCACCAAAATACGGCGGCAGCGTTGGATGAAACGCTATGAAAGTAAAGGCAAGACTGTCGAAAAGGAATTGATGGGGGTGACCTATGGAGAAGCTGACCGCTTTCTCGTTTGGTTTTCCGGCAAGATCGGTATGTTTCAAATTCGACTCGGCTTCGATCAGATGACACAGATCCGAAATCCTGAACTGCATGGGATTGGCCCCATGCCGCTAGGCCCCGCAGGCACACGCGGCAGTGATCTGAATGCCACAATGCTGGCAATTTACTCCGGGATAGAAGACCCACGTGTACGCGAAGCGGCTTGGAAATATATTTCCTTTTGGATGCGCCCGGCGGCACAAAAAATCATGGTGGAAACCATGATCAAAAATGGCTACGGCCGTTTTGTTCAACCACAACTACTGGAAGAGTTCGGCTACCACGAATACGTAAGGCTCATTCCTGAAAGTTGGCGAAAGACTTTCGAGGAATCCGTCAAGAACGGCAAACTAGCACCATACGGCCGCAACAGCCAGCAGATCTATCGCTGGATGACCAAGCCATTAGGAGCAATTGCAAGAGACGATGAAATTCAGGCTGCCATCAATAAAGGGGATGACGAAGCTGCTCTTGCCAAAATAAAAGACATTCTCCGCCACGGTGTTGCTGAAGCTAATGAAAAGATGCTTGGCCTTGTACACCCTGAAGAGCGGCAGTTTCGACGACGCGTGGCTCTATTCGTCACGATTGGTATTGCCGCCATCTTTGGCGCTGGTTTCTTTTACATCTGGCGTATCTTTGCGCCCCCCGAATTCTTTTCCGGGGCTGGAAAAGGGGGATGGCAATTTCGAAAATACAAGGTTGCCTACCTTTTACTGATCCCGGGGGTTGGAACAATTGCTCTTTGGCAGTACTGGCCATTGCTTCATGGTGGGGCAATGGCATTTCAGGACTACCGCGTCACGGGCGATGCGAAATGGGTCGGCTTGGAGAATTTCGCAGAGATTCTTTTTGACCGCGCCTTCTGGCTGTCGGTCTGGGTTGGATTGAAATATGCATTTCTCGTATTGTTTTTTGGTTTCCCAGCACCGATCATCTTGGCCATTCTTCTCCAGGAGGTGCCCCGTGGCAAGATCATATTTCGCAGCATCTATTATCTGCCCGCTGTCATCAGCGGGGTGCTCGTGATATTTCTCTGGAAGACCTTCTTTGGCCCCTTCGGCCTGGTCAATGAGTTGAGAAATGCTGTGGGTCTAGACGGGCACACCAACTGGCTAGCCGAACCGCGATGGGCACTGGTATGCTGCGTTGTGCCGGTTGTCTGGGCCGGCATGGGGCCAGGATGCTTGATCTATCTAGCTGCACTCAAAACCGTGCCTGACGAACTCTACGAATCGGCGAGTATTGACGGCGCCAGCATCTGGACTCGCATTACATGCATCACGCTGCCATCACTTAAAGCGCTTATTTTGATCAATCTGATCGGTGCAGTCATTGCGTCTTTTCAGTCAGCCAACTTCATTCTGGCCATGACCGGTGGTGGCCCATGGACAGGATATGGCCGTACCGAGGTGGTTGGCCTGCATATTTTTTCGACGGCATTTTTCTATCTTCGTTTCGGTGTTGCCACAGCGATGGCCTGGATCGTCGGCCTCATGTTGATTGGCTTTACTTTGATCCAATTACGCAAGCTCCGGCATATGGAGTTCCGTACGGTCGGATAACACTCGACGAATTGTCAGTCATCGGGTAGTGATCGTTCAAACTTCGGACTTTTTCTCTTATGCCCATCATCAACCGAGTTGAAGCCAGATCCAGACGCGTCAAGATCGTCTACCTGTGTATCTACACCGTGTTGATCCTGGGTGCACTATCCATGTTGTATCCAATGGCGCTGATGATCGCCGGCTCCGTCAAATCAGAAACCGACATCGTCGAGATGCGTCCCGTGCCTCGATACTTCACCGATCAACGAGTGCACTACCGCAAGTTTCTTGAAAGTAAGTACAGTGGCCAGATCCTTCTTTACCAACAAACTCACCACCGAGACGAGAAGTCCTGGCATACGATCGCCATACCAAACAACGACACCCATCAGGATCTCGCGGATATTTTTGATCGATTTCGCAAACAGTTGCCGGAGGAGAACTGGCAGATGTTAGGCCACACAATCGGCCCCTCACTGCTGCAATTCAAGAATTTTCGTCGGTATCGCCAGTTTGTGGCAGATTCTTTTCACGGATCCCTGGAAGCAATGAACCGTGAATGGAAGACGGCATATCCATCTTTCCTCCATCTGCGAACACCCATTGAAAAAGAACTCGCTTCCCGTCGCCATCGTCCTGATCGCGGTAACCAACAGCTACTTTTCAACCGATTCAAAATGTCGCTGGATGCCGGGGAAAGATTCATTGTCGATCTTGATGGTTATTACCAGTTGTATTATGTGCGACCAACGTACAACAGCATTGGGAAATACAACGCCCACCATGGCACTGAACTCAACTCGTTTCACGAGGTTTTGCTTTCATCCATACCACCTGTCCAATCAACCCGTCGCGCAGACTGGGAACAGTTTGTTCGAAATGAATTGAGTCTTCTTTTTATTAGGATTGATCCATCGCAGGCCACAAACTACCGCCATTTCTTGAAACGGCGATACAGTAACCTTGCTGGACTCAACCGGTACTACGGAACAACGTATGCCACATGGAAGAACATCAACCTTCCAACACGCATGCCACACGCCCCGCAACAGATCGTGATTTGGGATCTTTTTGTGCAGGAAGATGCTGATCTAGATGCAATTCGAGTTGTCGGACCGCGGCAGGAGTTTGAGGCATTTTTGGACAGCGAGGGTTTTGATCGATCGGTATTTGGCAAGCAATCAGCTCAGGCCACTGCAGTTCGCGCAAGCGATTGGGATGACTTTCATGCCCAGATCAGTTCCTCTCTGGTGGAGAACTTAAAGCGAAACTACCTGGTGGTACTGGATTACATTCTTCTACACGGCCGCGGCGTGTTAAACACGATTGTGTACTGCATACTGGCTGTATTGAGCCAGCTTATCGTTAATCCCCTGGCCGCATATGCCCTTAGTCGTTACCGGCCACCCAGCAGCTACAAGATTCTCCTGATCTGCATGGCCACGATGGCTTTTCCGCCTGCTGTCACAATGATCCCCTCATTTATTTTGCTTCGGAATCTAAACCTTCTCAACACGTTTGCCGCGCTGATCTTGCCTACAATGGCCAATGGATTTTGGATCTTCTTGCTGAAAGGATTCTTTGATTCTTTACCACGAGAACTTTATGAGGCTGCTGACATGGACGGCGCCAGTGAATGGACGAAGTTCTGGGCAATCACCATGTCCATGTCCAAGCCAATCTTGGCAGTCATTGGATTGGGTGCGTTCACCAACGCCTACAGTAATTTCATGTATGCCTTGATCATTGTGCCCGACCCGGAAATGTGGACGCTCATGGTCTGGCTCTATCAACTTCAAACCCAGGCGCACCCGGCAGTTATCTACGCCAGTCTATGTCTCGCCGCCATCCCGATGTTCCTTATTTTCCTCTTTGCCCAAAACATTATTATCCGAGGCATCGTGGTACCGGTAGAGCGATGAATAAGCATTTATTCGAATTATTTGAGAAACGGCACAATCATTCTCGCAGATTCGTCAAATAGTTCTTTGCTGGCGCGACCCTTTAGATTCAAGTTGAAATCACTAACGGGAAGTGTCTTGTAAACTTCGGGACGCCAGGGATAAAACGGCTCCACGTAGGGGACACGGGCATGAACAGCAAAATACCCGTTTTGGCATTCTATGAGCTTGCGGCCAAGTGGCCCCGAATAGAACTGTGACTTTAATTTCTCAAGCGCCCTGACTTTCTTTTCCACCACATCGGTAATGTCAATCAGAATGTAAGGAAAGCGGTTGGATTCGAAATCAAAGATGGAGTCCTGACCAAATTGACCGACAAAAAAGATCTGGCCCACTTCATGAGGCGGTGAGTCATCCCCGTCAATAAGCCCGCAGACCATATAGACTGCCGACAGCACAATATCTGCACAAATGGCATGCGAGTGGCCTGCACCAACTCCACCCCCTTCAAGCGGACTATGAGTAATGAGAATATCAGGCCGGATCTCCTTAATGATCATCGCCATCTTCCGAACAATCTGTGGAGTCTTCATCAACATGCCATCTTCCAAACGTAAAAAACGCAAATCCTGAACCCCAAGCACGCCACACGCATCAACAATCTCCTTTTCCTTATCATCAATGGCTGATTCTCGCCTAGCTGAATCCACCACCTCCTTCTGGTCACGACTTTTTGCAATCAGATTCCAAGCATGCGATTGAACGCCATGGGTCAATGTGACAATGGTTACTTCATCGCCTCGCTCAACGTGATTGGCCAAGGTTCCACCTGCATGATCAAATGCATCTGCGGGGTGCGCACCAACGTGAAGTACTCGCAAGTGTTCGGACATCGTATCCCTTTCCTTTGTCACCTAATAGCACAAGGACCTGCCATTTATTCGCCCGCAATGCACTGGATCACCCACGGCCAATGTACGGCATCTTGGTTGCCATCACCGTCATAAATTGAACATTCACATCCAGCGGAAGATTGGCGATATACACGACCGCATGCGCAACATGGTCCAGATCCATGACCGGCTCGACCAATGTATCTCCATTAGCTTGGAGAATACCCTGCTTCATTCGCTGCGTCATTTCTGTTTCGGCGTTACCGATATCGATCTGGCTGCAGGCGATGTCGTACTTACGGCCATCCAAAGATGTTGACTTGGTAAGCCCAGCGACCGCATGCTTGGTGGCGGTATAGGGCGCTGAATTGGGTCTGGGCACATGGGCAGATACCGACCCATTGTTAATGATTCGACCACCACGAGGCTGCTGAGACTTCATGATTACAAACGCAGCCTGCGTACATAAAAATGTACCGGTCAGATTGGTGTCTACAACCGCTTGCCACTGTTCCACGGTAAGATCTTCAAGTAATCCAGGAGGGGTAAACACGCCGGCATTATTGAACAGCACATCCAGACGGCCGAACTCTTGCTTGGACTGGTCAAACAGGTTTTCAATCGCACCAGAGTCTCTTACATCAGTTGAAACAACCAGCACTCGAGATGAATCGACCTCTACGTCATCGGCGATAGCAGCAAGCGGCTCAGAACGCCGCCCGGCCAGAACGACCGAATACCCTTCTGACAGAAGGGCCAACGCAACCCGCTTGCCGATCCCAGATCCAGCACCTGTAACGATTGCAACTTTTCGATCTGTTTTCATTTTTACGTTCTTCTTTTACTGATACATTACTGGATGAAAAACTTCAAACTCATGCATGAATACAAAGGCATCTATTTTCGATAATGATCCAGGTCAGACATAATCTTTGACCCAAAATACCCTGCCCAAATATCGAAGCTTATAGATATGCCACCTTTACCTCATGAATACGCGGCGTACTGCCACTATTGATTGCACCTAATGCAAGTCGATATTGAACCCACCCACCTTTATTGTTGATGTGATGAGCCTCTTCGCCACAATCAAGCCAACTCCCTGGACCATCCGAACCCTGCCAAACTGCGCCGTCCAGCAACTCTTGGCTGTTGGCAAGACGTATCTGAGCTTTCACCCATGTCTTAACCGGCACATCTGCTTCCCATTCGATCTTTTGAACGCATGCACCCCTGGGTAGTTTATGGGGCTCTGAAATGTAATATTCTTCAGGGCCACGATCCTTTTGGTTACCCGGCTGAACGGGAATCATTCCGTGTGGACCCATTGTCGGTAGACGTGTGGCAGGCCGTGGATCAAATCCATCAGGGCCGTTCATCAAGACAAAGGAATCACCTTTGTGATCTCCCATGATCTTGTGATTGGCAATCACAAGGTCTACCCGGCCATCTTCGTTAAAATCCGCGGCAAGACTCGCTGTAACCGAATGGCCGGCAATGCGTGTGAGTTTCTTCTGACTAAATGAACCACCGGGGCCGCCCCAGAAGATAAAGGAATCGATATCCCTGTTACGGCCGTCATGGTAGCACCCAACAAATAGGTCCAGATGTCCGTCATTGTCAAAATCGGCTACAGAAAGACAGTTGGCAGTGTTCACGGACAATTGCATACGGCGGGTTTCACTGAGTCCTTCCGGCCCATTCCAATAGATGTACACAAACGAATCGTGTGGCCCATTCGCTTGAGGTAAGTGTCCGCCAACAATCAAATCCAGATATCCGTTACCGGTAAGATCCGCAGCATCGACACTTTGCCCACGAATAACGGACAGGTCTTGCCTGCGGCCAAAGTCGAAACCATCCGGACCACCCCAGAGCACGAAGCAGCGGTCACTGCCAAGCTGGCCAAGAACCAAATCGAGATAGCCATCATTGTTCAGATCAGCAAGACACCCACGATATGAAGACTTATAAGCTTTACCGTTCTCGACCAGCCGTACACGCTGAGGATTTTCTGTGTCAAAGCCATCGCCAGACGATCTATAAATAAGAACTTCCTCGCCGATAAAGGGGATGATAATCAATTCCAGACAACCATCTCGATCGATATCAGCTGCAGCCAGACCCCATGCGTGCCTTGAAGGCAATACCACACTTGGTTCACCTGAAAATCCGTTGACGCCTTGCAGGTAACAATATGTACCTGGATCCAGGTGTTGGGCATTTTCAGCACTATTTGCAAACACAAGATCCGGTCGGCCGTCATCATTAAAATCACATGGCAAGGCAGTTGTCGCACCAATACCTTTAAGGTATTGACAACGATCGACTGAAAACCCCTCACTGCCACCGAAGTAAATGACTGGCTTGATCACATTGCGGCCGGTTCGGCCCCATCGATTTATAAAAACCACCTGTGGATGAACCTGCTTGCTGCCTCTGGCAACCAGTGCGAGACGCGCGCCTTCCGTCGGCAGCTCAACTGGAGTTGAATTGACACCATCTTTGCAACCGCAAAAGATCCGTGAATTCACCGAATACGTTTCGGGGGTTTGGTTCTGACAGATGATGATGTCATCGTAACCGTTGCCGTCCAGATCATCTGCTGTCACATCGCACGCACAAAATGTGTCAAGCTCGGTGCGTCGATCTTCGCTGAACCCATCGGGGCCACCCCAATAAATCCAGGATCGCTCACGCTTGCCCGCTTTTGCACGTGTCGCAAACACAAGATCCTGTTCACCGTCGCCATTAAAATCACCACTCGCCACAGACAAGCTTGCAGGACAAGAGAATTTCAGGCGCCGACCGAAGGACCGATTCGCTGTAACTGGAACAAGATAAACATGATCTGAAAAAGCCATAAACAGGTGATGGTCACCACCTAGACAGATGGTACGCGCCAAAGGTGTTAGCCCTACACGCTCTTGCTCCATCGTTTCATCGGCTTCTTCTGTAAACGACCCAGCGTCACCTTCAATGCTGTATTCACTTTTTCGTGACACACTAAGGCCGCCCTCACCACCCCATAGGATTCGCGGAGGAAAACGATCTGAAATGATGTACAGATCCGCATAACCGTCGCAATCCAAATCTACACTGGCCAGATGGTCGCCACTAATATCAAGATCCGTAAATGCCGAAGGTTCAAATCCTAATTCGGTCTGATAGAACACCCGCAGCTTGCCCTTTGAGATAAATGCAAGATCAGGCCGACCGTCACCATCGAAATCCCCAATTGCCACGGACTGGCATTGCGGGACGGGAATATGCACGCAATGCTGTTCACGAAAACCCTCGGCTGAGCCATAGTAGATGAAGGCATGTAGCTCAGTTGAAGCACCGTTGTACTCCATACCCAGAACCAGATCGTCATATCCATCGCCATTAAGGTCGGCCACGGCACCGCTTAATGCACCATCCGCAGGAAGTTCAATACGATCACGGCTATTGAGCGGATTGGTATAAACATAAATATCCGGTGCCTCCAATTGATCCTGGCAGTTACAAAAGATGGCCTCGATATATCCATCCTGATTCAGGTCATGCAGAAATATTCGCTGCAGAATGCCGCGTTGAGACACATAAAGATTTTGTCCTGCATTGCCAAACGTACCGCGACGAAATGATTCAAACCCACGCGTGATCCAATATCCAGAATTAGCCATCCAGTTATAACTACCGAAGAAAAAGAAAAAAGGCAAAGTACTTTCATGAGAATCACAAGACAGAATCGTACAATGGATCTTGACCCTATCCCCCCTATGAGGGTAAAAGAAGCCCATCTATGAATCACATCACAGAATCTTCACGCTCAATCCACATTGCCCATGACGTGGATGTGGTGGTTGTTGGATCAGGCGCCGGGGGGGTGGCAACGGCCGTGGCCGCAGCCCGGCAAGGCGCAAATACCGTATTAATTGAAAAATATGGTTCAGTCGGTGGCTGTATGACCACAGGTGGCTGGGCTGCAGGAGCACTGGATCTGGCGCCATTGGACCCACGACGATTTCTTGTTGCTGAAGGCGAATCCCATCAGACAGCACCAGCGGCCCATTGGATCAGTCCGCTGGGTTTGTCGGAAATCCCGACTGACACCCACGAATACATCCGTGGCTGTGGCCTGGCAGGCGAGTGGATGGCACGGATGTTCGATATGATCGAAACGTCTGGACCCTGCCCGAATTTTTCCAACTGGGCCGAACGAATCAGGTATCTTTTCAATCAGATGCTAGAGGAAGCTGGCGTCATCCAAATGCTGCAATCGTACGCATGCGACCCAATCATTGAAAATAAAAATTCAGTACGTGGGGTTTACGTTCAGACGGTTTCCGGTCGCTGTGCAGTAAGGGCCAAAGTGACCATTGATGCCACCGCCAACGCATCCCTGTCCCAGAGAGCTGGCGCGCCCACCGTCCCGTGCAACAGAGAACCGAGCATGAATATCTCCATTGGTATCGGAGGGGCTGACCAAGTGAAATTTGATGCATTCATGCAAGAACGTACCGAGACAACAATGTGGGATTTTGATCAAACGGTTAGGGCACGCCAAAAGGCATCTGACTGGCCGGATCCATGGATTGACGAGAAGGTCATCCCAAACATAGATGAATTTGTGGCCAGGCGTTTTGGCGCCCATCTCAACCGCCTACGTCCCATGGGGGATTTATTCCGACGCGCCTATGAAGAAAACAGCTATGAAGCTGTCGGTTGGGTGGGCGACATTGGACGTGTTATTACACTCTGGCCTTGGCCCTGGCAGGGTGAGGCCGGCGTGGTGTCCACGAGAGCAGATATCGACGGTGACGTGGACACATTGAATGCAGACCACATGACGATGGTTGAGCACGACGTAAGGCGATATGTGTTCCAAACGGTTCGCTTTTATCGCAAATATTGCCCGGGGTTTGAAAACGCCTACGTGCTGTACCTTTCGCCCTATATCGGTACTCGTGGCGGACGAGCCATCGAAGCGGAATACATTGTCACCAAGCAGGACTTGATCGATGCAACACGTCACGATGATGTGATCCATCAAACCTACGACCTGCGTGTGATTTCAAATTACACCGATATCCCATATCGCCAACTGCTGCCCAAGCGTGTCGAGGGTTTACTCGCCGTTGGCGTAGCCGCCCACCAAAAACCCCCCAATCTGCGCTACAGGGAAGTCGTGTTAACCATGGGGCAGGCCGCAGGCATTGCTGCTGCAATCTGCGCCGGACAGAACATTTCACCCAGACAACTAAAAATAAAACAGCTGCAACGAGTGTTGCACGCATCGGGCGTCAATCTTGGCGAACCACAGCGGGTTGCAAAGCTACTTGCATGACCAAAAAAGCTGTCAAGGTTATGATCGGAGTCGATTCCTGCATCCCATCACTGCAGGATTGGCGCCAAGCGTTTCCAGGTGTTGTTTTTGCAGTCGGCAACACACCTGATGCACAACGTGAGCATATCCGCGACGCGGATGTCTGTATCGGTGCCATTACACGTGATGCATTTCTGACCGCCCGTCAAGTCAAATGGGTCGCTTCACCCTGGGCCGGTATTGATTTCGCGATGGCAATACCTGAACTGGTTAATAGTGACGTAATCATTACCCATACTCCCGATGTCCATGCGCCTTCAATGGCCGATCATGTATTTGCCATGATCCTTTCTTTTGCCCATTGCTTACCGCAGGTGCTTGATGATCAAAAGAACCACATATTTGACACGCAGAAATACCACAACCGTATCCTGGAACTTGCGGGGTCGACAATCGGGATTCTAGGATTCGGCGCGGTGGGTCGTGCCGTAGCACGTCGGGCACATGGTTTCGACATGAAGGTTTATGCCATCGCACGCACACCACCCACCCATTCCAACCAGGCCGAGGCCATCTGGCCTCCCGATAGTCTTGACGATTTGCTCAAGATCTCGGATTGGTTCGTCATCTCATCCCCCCTCACGGATGAAACGCGGGGGCTCATCGACAAAAGACGAATTGCTTTACTTAAACCAAGTGCTCATTTGATCGTGATATCACGTGGTGCCATTATTGATGAGGTGGCACTTGCCGACGCACTCCACAACGGGCAACTCGCCGGCGCCGCTACTGATGCACTGACTATCGAACCACCGGATCCCCAAAACCCCAGCCCACTGTGGAACCTGGATAACTGTCTTATTTCTCCACACAGTTCCAGCCCAACTGCCAAAATGTTCGCGGCGCGAAGAAAGTTCTGCAAAGAGAACCTACATCGGTACCTCAACGGCGAATTATTAATGGGTATACGCGACCAAACTCTGGGATACTAGTGCAAAGCACGCCTATCAGATGCACTTGAAACAGAAGTCCCCTCATTAGATTGTGATGAATTTACGAGAAAAATGACTTACCAGAAAAAGATCTGCCAGTACAAATTCCAATCCGATATGATGTAAAGAGGCTCCGTTCGTCGCCTGGAGTAATGATGCGCAGCACAATCGCCGTCAACAAATCACTATTCTGGAAATCACCTCGTCTCGGCTGTCGGGTGGATGCATACATCAATGGCTATACCAGCCCCAAAGATCCACATCTGATGGGCATCATTCGAGAAGTTGATTTCGATCAAGTTGAACAAACGGTTAGCGGCGACAGTTTGTCCATGTTAATTCGCTCAGAAGATGGCGGTCGCAGTTGGCAGGCCAAGCCATGGCCACGCACCACGGACGAATCCGAGAACGGATCTTCCCATAATTATCTGCAATTTATCATGACTGATCAGCGCAACGATCTGTGCCTACTGTTCATCTTGCGTCGTTGGGTCAAAAGCCCCCAAACAGCCACCCTTGACATTAAAAAATATTCCCGCCAGCTCTATCGAATCTCTCACGATGGCGGGCAAACCTGGGGGGACGAAAGGATCATGATTCAAGGTGGGCCTGAATTTAACCAGACCCATTACATGCGCAACATACGTTTCGGTTGTAATGCAGGATTTATCAGCAATGCACCGCTTCAATTGCGTGACGGCAACCTTCTATTGCCATTTCATATCTGGCCATGGAATGAACGGGAGCAAAAAGCCGACCCGAATCAGAAGACCTCGGGGGTTGTGACGGCCCACTGGCAGGGTACTTGCAGCGATATCGATTGGGACATGAGCGAATACCTTTCCATTACGGAAGAATCCGGATGCCTTAGTGAAATCACCCTCGCTGAGCGTGACGACGGGTCAATATTAGGAATCATGCGTGCCAGTCCACCAGATTCACCCGGTAAGTTCTACTGCATCTCACATGACCGTGGCCAAACCTGGTCCCAGTTGCAGCGATTGTCCTTTGACAACGGTGATCTTCTCTACTCGCCCAGTTCCATTTCTCGTCTGATCCGAAGTTCACGCAATGGAAAACTCTACTGGATTGGCAATATCCTTCCCCCAAAGGAGGATAACTATCTCAACTTGCCGTCAAATCGACATCGGTTCATCCTGGAAATTGCCGAAGTGGATGAAATCAACTGTACGATCAGGAAACAAACGGTAACGACAATTGACGAATCGACAGACCCAGACAATCCGAAGGAATATTCCAACGCGTGGGTTTATGAAGACAGGGATACCGGAAACTTTATCCTCACAATGTGCCAAGCCTGTGCATTACCATTTTCCCATCACAGCGTTCCAAATTCCCACCACGGCCCTTTCATGACCAAAGAGACCTTCACAAGCGACTCCTACAAATACGAGATCGTCATTTAGTTCAACATCAAGCAGGAGATATTTCCAGCACATGATGGGGCGGCGAGGATCATTGCTGCTAATGCAACAAGGTGATGACCCTGCAATATCAACGGCATCTATTTCTTACTCTTTGATCATCGCCGCGACTTCCGCGACTTTTCGCGGTGTCACGCGCACCAACAATTGCCCACCATCTACCACAATTTCCTGGCCAGTTACAGCAACCATCTGCTCGGTCAACATGAGGATCGTGGTGGCAATGTCGTTGGCACGAGCATACCGACCGATCGGCATGCTGGATGCAATCTGCTGCATCTTTTCGCGTGGCCCCTGTGCCCATGTATCAATCACTGTGCCGGGCGTGACCATATTGACACGCACGGCACTGTTGGCGCCGCGCGTGGCTGCAAATTCACGAACTGCACCGAGTAATCCTGATTTGGCTGCCGCATAGGGCTCGGATCGAAAGCCACCGAAACGGTTGCACGACGAAATACAAGTGGCCGTAGCGTGATTATCAGCCGCCCCGACAAGCAACCTGCGATCCAGCAGGTTGCCCAGAAGAAGCACCACGCTGGTCAGGTTCAAATACACCATCTGTTCAGCAGTCAGCGAATCACTACGCTGTTTTGTCTCCCATTCGGCATTACCAACACCTCCGTGAACGGCAATCAGATCTGTCAATGGTTCGTCCAGAGAAATCTGATTGATGAAGTGATCAATAGAATTTACATCGAGGAAATCAACCGAAAGGAACTGCGCTGTTAGATTCTTGTCGCGAAAGGCTTCAGCCCGTTCACCCTCCAAATCAGCAACAATGAGATGAGCATCTGGAAGAACATTTGAATATAGCTCATAAACTCGCCGGCCAATTCCGCCCAGGCCCCCCGTGATCAGAATATTCCTTCGGGCCATGGTGCGTCGAAGCGGTAATGTCAAGACCGAGGATTCCAGAGGTATGATATCCCCATTGTTATTTTGATCTGTCACTTGGTTCAAGACGCCTAACTCCTTGTGATCTTCATCATCAATGCAGGTGCACTTTACCCTAACGGTAGAAGTAACGTTTCACCAAATGCTCTGGTGGTTTGGGCGTAAGGGTTGTTACCAAACAGGCAACGATCAAGGATACAGCCAATGCAGGCAGGAATGGTTTGATCGTATCTTTATATAGCAGATATCCGCCCAGGTAGACCGCAACACCTGCGATCATTGAGGCTACTGCACCATGGGAATTAAAGCGAGGCCAATAGAGAGCCAGGGACAGGGGGATCAGCAACACAACTGCCACTCCGCCGCTGGCGAAAACGATCAGGAACTGCAGGAACTTGGGTGGGTTAAAAGCGCCGATTAAGGCCACGATACCGACAATAAACGTAACGGCGTACGTCAGATGTCGGATTCTTTTCTCGCTCGCCTGTGGATTCACATAGCGTTGATAACCATCACGCACCACTGCAGATGAAATCAATAGCAGAAAACTGTCTACGGTTGACATGACGGCAGCAAAAGGCGCTGCCAATAGCAATCCGGCAATCCAAGGCCAACCAGCCATTGCCGTGACGTATTCAACCATCTCGGGCATGATACGATCGGGGGCGATCTCCATACCGGGCAACATGATGCGTGCACAACAGAAGATGATGACGAGCGGGAAATAAATCAGTGAGTAGTAAATAGCAACCGTAATAATGGATCGCTGCAGGATCTTTGTATTACTAAATGCCATCTGGCGAACAACCGTGCCCGGTTGTCCGGCACCCGCTATCGGCCAGAAGAAAAAGAATGCAACCGCTGCCATCAGCGGATGAAAACCAGCTTCATTTGTTTCACTAGGACCTGGCCCGCTCACATAAACACCTTGTTGGCCTGCACCGAACTTGTAATCCTTGGTCTCGACCTGCTGAACCTGCAGCTCAAAACCAAGGTCATCAGCATCTTGCCGATCAACTTGTTCTTTAGTTGTAATTTCCAGAAGTGAAATGCGATCATCCTCGTCGCCCTGCTTAGTAAGAGTATGGGCATGTACCTGCCCTTGTGAAATCGCCACACGGGCTTTTGATGAAACGCGAAACAAGCGACGAGGTTCGCTATCCATCGCCTTGCGCTGCAGCCATGCTCCAAACGGGACGACTAATTCCTGCGTTGCTGGCTCTCGCAACTCTAAGCGTGCAGTCACTGGCAGTGGCGGCGTCATGCGGGCGATCTCATTGGTTGCTTTCGTCAAACTGCCCACCTGCCACAACGTCAATCCCAGCAGAATGACAACACCAACCCCCATGACCAGACCCTGTAACACGTCGGTCCACACAACGGCTCGAAAACCACCGTAACAGGTATAAAGAATCACCGCGCCCGCAAAAGCAACCAGGCAAAGTACGTATCCTGGTTGTAGATTGGCAGCCAATGGATGGCCCGCCAACCAGCCCCCGACACTATTTCGTGCCGTGATATAAGCCGGGACGTCGTCGAGCAAAGTCTGCAAAATAATCGCGCCGGCCTTGAACTGGGCCACCAGAAAGCAAGTCATGAACACCGCGATCGACACGGCGGCCAAGGCACCCACAAGCGGGCTGGCAAATCTCGCATGCAAAATGTCGGGCACTGTAATCGCCCCGGATTTTCGCGCCACCTGGTTGATGCGCTTACCCAAGAAACCCATCACCACAATCGGAACGACGATATACCCGGCGATCCAGAATCCGACGATCCAACCATGCGTGTAAATCTTGGCGGGAAACCCCATGAAGCTTCCACCCGATGCACTTGTCGCCGCAAACGTCAAAGCAAATGCCCACATCCCCAAACTGCGGCTACCCAAAAAATACTCTGAAAGAAACTCTTTCTTACGCAAAAGCGTTGCCGAAAAACCCGCCAAGGCAAATACGGCTAGCATGTAAATACCAAACGTCACCAACGCAACGTTGGAGCCACTCTTTGCCACAATAAGGGGTACAGCTTCAATCATGGTTCTGATTAAGGATCTTCGTATACTTAAAACCAGATAATACCTAGTTCAGCACCTCATCTGCTGTGACGCTTTCAAGAGGATCATCTTTCATTACCCGCAGGCAAAACCAAACAGTAAAAACATCGACAACCAGCCAGGGCAGCCCAATTCCCCAAAAGGCCCAACTTGGAATACCCAATATGGTTGCTACCGGCTCACCCGGTGGATGGTTGTAGCCCATCAGATAGCACCATAAAACCGACCAGACGAACGCAACGCAAAAAACGGTCAGAATGACGATCGCTTCTCGCCTTGCATGGATAAATACAGGATCTAGCTGGGGGTCGACGTGATCAGAATCTGATGAGGTAGCCATGTTGGTCATTCCGACGCTGAAGTTTACGAGCACATGAGTGACACATAATACGAAATCGTTCCCTACCTTTCAGGAACGCTGGACGGCAAGAAGGTCCGCTCGGCCAATTTTGGCCATACGCCCTCATGTGCCATCTGGGGACCCTTATTGATCACGCAGTAATGATTTGAACCAATTATGGCTAAAATCATGGACCATATGACCCCACCTAACCATGCCAAGCCACAAGCATATGCGCTGCTTGCATCACAGATGCCGGTAATCGATACGCCGACTGCGCTACTGCACGCAGCTGTCGCAATCGCTATGCATACTGTAGAAGACATTGACCCCAACGAGGTGGATCGCTCACTGCAGGATATCACCGATGAGATTCGCCAACGTGTACGAAGCAATGAGGACCAGGCGCTACTGGCGCACGCTCACCAAATTCTATTTGAAGAATACGGCTTTGTTGGCAACGCGGAGCATTACTACGAGCCACAGAACAGCTATATTCCCATTGTGATCGAAACACGCACGGGGATTCCGATCACACTCACGCTTATTTATAAAATTGTGCTGGAGCGTCTGGGCTTATGTGTACATGGTCTCAATGCACCGGGGCATTTTCTTGCAGAGGTCGCACTTAAGGATAACCCGATGATTATTGATCCATTCTGCCGCGGACAAATGCGAAGTCGCGAAGAAACGTTTGACCTGATCGAGCGAATGGCCGGCCAAGCCACAAATCGCTCGCCCCTGCTTATGCAGCGTGCCACGCATCGCCAGTGGATTGTCCGCATACTCAATAACCTGATTCATATTTTCAATGAAAAAAATGATGAAGAGAACCTGGCCGCCATGATGGAAATGCAGGCACTCGTGCTTAACAACTGCCCCCAGTAACAACAATCACCGGATCAATCTGCAACTTGAGAACAAGAAAACTGCCATTAGATTTCTAATAACGCACTCTTGCATTATTTGATTTATTGGAACACAATAACCCACTGAACTTCCAATCATTTAAATGTGGTATGTGTAGGTATATTTAAGACTTACATAATTATAATGGGTGGGTAAGGGAATTGAATTGGTTCCCTTTAGCTGCTGGCATTGGCTGGTTTCGCCCCGTTACCGGGCAAATAAACAACGGTCATGTCCTTGCTAAATTGAGAGCTATAAGGCTATAATTCATGGCTCTATGACTCGCCCCATAGAGCGCATACCCGCTCGTACGAATCCCCGGAAACCGGTAACTGGAACTTAAAAAGGTTGGTTGGCGAACGTATCATCCCCAGGAATAGGATTGAGTGAAAAGGATTGGGTCATGGTAAGAAATAAAACAAATGGTTTTACACTCATCGAACTTCTCGTGGTAATCTCAATTATCTCGCTGCTTATCGCGATGCTCCTGCCCTCCGTTGAAAAAGCCCGTGCTTCGGGTGAACAGATCGTGTGCGCCACAAACTTGAGGCAGATGGGTATGGCAATGGAATCCTACGTCAATGAATGGGATGACTGGATGCCATACTACGAGGCTTGGTACGGCGATCACTACCGTTCAAAACTTAAGGTTGATGCAAGTGGCAACTGGTTCTGGGGTAAAGGCTACCAGGAACTAGGAGAAATCATGAACTCCTACCTCGACTCGGCGGGCGATGCGAATGCCGACATCCTCAACACCGAACAGGGGCTTTGGTGCGCATCTCACAATGGCCAGATACTTGATGGCCGATTCGGCGGCCAGCCGATTCCCAGCGATTCACACAATAGCGTTCACGGCCATCTTGCTTCCTACGGGTACAACCATCTGTTTCTTGGAGCCCAATGGGGCGCCGGATCGAATGCGGCGAGTTGGTTCTACCGGAAAAAGTCGTTTGTGAATTTCCCCAGCAACATTATTACACACGCTGATAATGGGTATTCCTTTCCGAGCAACAATACCGGCTATAAATACTATACGAAGATCAGCCGCACAGCCCCCATCTTTAGTCCCACTGATCCCGATGATGTGATTGCAGGCCGGGCGCAGGACATGATTCCAGAATACCGAGATGAGCTCGTCTATCCACTCGGGGATCGCCATCTAAAGGGCTCCAATGCGGTGTGCCTGGATGGCCACGCCGAGTGGCAGACTCAGAAAAACTGGCACGATGGAGACTTCGACCACCGATGGACCGAGCTGAAAACGGACAAGGTGAAATTCCTCAAGGACTAATGGCCTTGGCCTGATAAATTTCACAAAACAAGAGGCCGTCGGCCTAATAGCTGGTACCCTTTTTTGTTTTTGTGATATCAGGAAATACCAAAGGGTCTTGCACGCCAACCTCTCCTAAGTCGTATCATTGCCATTTCACGACCTGCAAGGCTATAATTTGCCGTTCTATTACTTCACACCCCCAGTCTACATGTCGCCTACAGGAATCCCTGACGTTCGTTGGCTGGAAACTCAATAAGGTTGGTTGGCGAACGTATCATCCCCAGGAAATAGGATTGAGTGAAAAGGATTAGGTCATGGTAAGAAATAAAACAAATGGTTTTACACTGATTGAACTTCTCGTCGTCATATCAATTATCTCACTGCTTATCGCGATGCTCCTTCCCTCGGTCGAAAAAGCCCGTGCTTCGGGTGAACAGATCGTGTGCGCCACAAATTTGCGGCAGATGGGCATGGCAATGGAATCCTACATCAATGAATGGGATGACTGGATGCCATACTACGAGATGTGGTACGGCGATCACTACCGCTCAAAATTGAAGGTCGATGCAAGCGGCAACTGGTTCTGGGGCAAAGGCTTGCAGGAACTAGGCGAAATTCTGAACTCCTACCTCGACTCGGCGGGCGATGCAAATGCCGACATCCTCAATACAGAACAGGGACTTTGGTGCGCATCTCACAATGGCCAGGTGATCGACAACCGATACGGAGGCCAGCCGATTCCCAGCGATTCACACCGTAGCGTCCACGGCCATCTTGCTTCCTACGGCTACAACAATCTATTTCTTGGATCCCAATGGGGCGCCGGATCGAATGCGGCGAGTTGGTTCTACCGGAAAAAGTCGTTTGTGAATTTCCCCAGCAACATCATTACACACGCTGACAATGGGTATTCCTTTCCAAGCAACAATACTGGCTACAAATACGGGACAAAGATCAGCCGCACAGCCCCTATCTTTAGCCCCACTGATCCCGATGATGTGATTGCAGGCCGGGCACAGAACATGATTCCAGAATACCGAGATGAGCTCGTCTATCCACTCGGGGATCGCCATCTAAAGGGCTCCAATGCGGTGTGCCTGGATGGCCACGCAGAGTGGCAACTCCAGAAAGATTGGCACGCTGGAGACTTCGACCACCGGTGGACTGAGTTGAACACAGATCGAATAAAATACCTCAAGGACTAGTGGTCTTCATCTGACAAATTGCGCAATTCAAAAAGCCGTCGGCCTAATACCCGACGGCTTTTTTGTGGCACCGTAAGATCGCGTAGATCTGACTAAAAACCAAATCTATAATAAAGGATGCGGCACGACCAATTCGACCGCCCAGAGCCTGGGGCTTCGAACTACCTGGATATGCTATGTGCATATATTATAAGACTTACACCTGATGTTGCCCGATGACATGGCGTGTGATGACTTGCTAAAGCATTGCCATTTCACGGCCTGTAAGGCTATAATTTACCGTTCTATTACTTTACGTCCCCAGGAAATAGGATTGAGTGAAAAGGATTAGGTCATGGTAAGAAATAAGACAAATGGTTTTACACTGATTGAACTTCTCGTCGTCATATCAATTATCTCACTGCTTATCGCGATGCTCCTTCCCTCGGTCGAAAAAGCCCGCGCTTCGGGTGAACAGATCGTGTGCGCCACAAATTTACGGCAGATGGGCATGGCAATGGAATCCTACGTCAATGAATGGAATGACTGGATGCCATACTACGAGGCTTGGTACGAAGATCATCACCGCTCAAAGCTGAAGGTCGATGCAAGTGGCAACTGGTTCTGGGGCAAAGGCTTTCAGACTCTTGGCTCCGTCATGAACTCCTATCTCGACTCGGCGGGCGATGCGAATGCCGACATCCTCAATACCGAACAGGGGCTTTGGTGCGCTTCTCACAACGGCCAGGTAAATGATGATCGATTTGGTGGCGCACCGATTCCCACCCGGACAAGTAGCGCAACCCATGGCCATCTTGCTTCCTATGGATACAATTTCAAGTACATTGGCGCCCAGTGGGGCGTCGGATCGAATGCAGCGAGTTGGTTCTACCGGAAAAAGTCGTTTGTAAAGTTCCCCAGCAATATCATTACGCATACCGACAGTGGCTACTCCTATCCAGCCAACAACACCAGTTATAAATACTGGACTAAGGTCAACCGTACAGCTCCTATTTTTGATTCTACTGATCCCGATGATGTAATTGCAGGTCAGGCACAGGACATGGTGCCAGAATACCGAGAGGAATTGGTCTTTCCAGTCGCAAACCGTCATTTAAAAGGGGCCAATGCGGTGTGCCTGGATGGCCACGCCGAATGGCAGACACAGAAAAACTGGCACGCTGGCGATTTCGATCACCGATGGACCGAATTGAACACGGATCTGGTGAAGTTTCTCAAGGACTAGTGATCTTCATCTGGAAAATTGCGCAGACTAAAAAGCCGCTGGCCTAATGGCCGGGGGCTTTTTTTCTAATCCCCCGAAATATTCAAAGGGTATTATGTAATCACTTTGAGATTCGGTTTATTTGTTGATGTGACAATAAATAGCATCAAATACGTACCCATCGACAGGTACGGCAGGTAAGATATGAATCGACATCTTATCGACATACCAAACAAGGACCGGCTGGCCCAATGAAATTAGAACTAGCAGGACGTGACAAGCAGGGGCCGGTTCGCCTGCATATCGATGTCCAGAACCAATTTTCAACTACAGGCCATTGGCTGCGCGGTATCTTTCATTGTCATGTGGATCAAATCGCAGAACCCCACGCCGTCTGCGAACACTACCGACAACTGGGGTTCGATTTTCTGGGTTCATCGGATTACAACAGCGTAACAACCATGCCTCGCACATCCGGAAACCTGATCACCTTGCAGGGGGCGGAAGTCTACTGTCCGGCAAAAACTGATTTGCTTCACGTGATCTGTACCGGATTACAACATCATGTAACACCACTGAATGGCTCTCTAGATGATGTGCAACGACTTGTTCGGGACGTACAAGCGCAGGATGGATTGTCCATCCTGGCGCACCCGGCGTGGAGTGACCTGACTTGGCCTGAACTGATTAACCTGAGTAGTTCGGGTATTTCCGGATTTGAAGTTTCCAATCGACTTTGCTGGCGCATCAACGGGAAAGGACGGGCTGACCAAGTCTGGCAAATGCTATTGAACGAAGGATGTCGCCTTGCGGCCATCGGCGCCGACGATGCCAATAGTTGGGACGAGGATGTGGTCGGACAAACATGGACTGGCGTGCTGGCAACTGAACCAACTCTAAAAGGCATTCTTGATGCGGTACGATTAAATCGCACCTATGCCAGCGAAGGACCGCAAATAAGATCCATCGAATTACTCGAACCAGGTGTTGTCCGAGTACAGTCCAGTGCATGCGCCGCATGCCACTTTGTATCGCGTGGTTATGGTGCACGAACGGCACGGTCACTGAGGCTATCGGAGCAGTTTGAACTTGACCTTGCCGAAGATGGTTACCGAATTAAGGACTGGCTCTACATCTGCCTTGAAGACGAATTGGGACGCCGGGCTTGGTCCAGTGTTATTCCACTGACTGTAAGAGTATCACCTGCTTAAAGCAAAGATCAAATGAGATATTTCCGTGCACAATAACACGCGGAAATTACGGCGTAGTGCCCGACTTCTATTTCCCAAAACAACTCTAGATCCATCTGTTATTGACCAAATCGTCGAAGAGGGTTTCTGTGATGTTTGTGTGACATTCGTTGAAATGGAACAGATGTTCACGGACCAGGGATTCAATTTGGAGCAGGCGGAGCAGCTGGCACAAATGGCCCAGGAGCGGGGTCTAACCCTGACTGCCTTTGTGTCCTATATGAAATACCAGCACCCGCTATTGGCAAGAGAACCACAACGAGCCATGTTGGTCTGTGATCCATTGGATATTAACAACCGCAGCCTAAAGACCTCTGACATGCTCTGCCCCTTTCAACCTGACAACAAACAACGCTATCTGGATCTACTTGGAAAAATTACCAAACTGCCTGCACTACGAGAAGTTCATCTCAATGACGAGGCATCGTTATCCATTCGTAATTGCATTGGATGTTACTGCCCCCACTGCGCCAACCAGTTCGAGAAGCTCACTGGATCACCTCCACCACGTACGTGCAACTGGAGTGATTCGCTGTGGATAACATGGCTGGAAAACAGAATGCAGTCTTGGATTGATGTACACGCGGAGTTCCGTGACCATATAAAAAACACCCTTCCGTCCATTGCAGTCGGCATCAAACACGGCCCCAGGCCGGCTGCCATGTCCTTCAACCCCTGGAAGGAAGCAATCAGCCTGGCCCACGAAGCCGAATGCTTTGACGTACTGGCACTTAACCCCTACCACTTCACGCATATTCATATTGCTGATTTTAGACCACACCGTCGTATTGTTTCAGAAGTAACACGCACGCTCGTCGGTGCCTGCCTTGACTGCGACTCGAACGTTTACCCCCAGGGATTCATGCCTCCTGGTGTTAGCACACCTTTAAACCAGACAGGATGGTCTGTTGGCAGGAATCGTCCCCTTTGCACTTGGTGCTGACACCACCATGCCTTTTGACTATGTCTCCATGAAAACCATACCGGGGTACTTTGAAGCATTCGCAGAGACTCGCCGACTGCATGATCACCTGGAAAAAAGAACACCCTATGCCTTCGCTACCGTACTAAATCCAATGCAGTCAGAAATCCGGGGCCATGGCAACGAAAACTGGGGACGGTCCTACTTGGCTCACGTGGCAGAAATGATGTATCGCAGCGGCTTGAGTTGGCGGTGGTTCCACGATCGACATCTTGAAACACTACCCGACCGCCTAGCGGGCCCCTTGATCGTCCCTGATGCCCACTGTTTAACGCAAGACCAAATCGATGCCATCCACCAAGTGGTTGCCCGCGGTGAAGGCGTGCTCTGGATCGGCGGCGTGGCGACAGAACCCTGGCCCGGATCCGGACCGGCTCCAATTCCATCGCGGTTTCAGGCTGCCACATTTGAACTTAATCTGGATGACAACCACCCACTTGTTAAAAACATTACCCGCCCCGTAATGCTTGAAACACGAGTTGACTGGTCAGAATTTGAGGGCAAAACGGTGGGCAGGGTGGACGGACAGCCCGGATTGGTGCTGAATGACCAAAACAATCAACGTGAAGCGTGGCTGAGTGGGTTGCCTATGCATACCTATGTACGACCAGCGGACCACAGTCAACGCCGGATCCCAACCGGTGGAGTCGAACTGTGGCAACGACTACTCATCTGGTTGGCACAACGCCAACCATTGGTTCAACTTGACCCCTATCCGCCACCCAATGACTACGGCCGCACCAGACCCTGGGATGCACGAGATGTGCCTACCATGGAACTACTTCCGCTTCACTCTGATAACAGCGTGCTTGCGATTATCTTTCCGTATGCACCCGTTGGATTTAATGCCTCGCTTTTGATAACGCCCAGAAAAGGTACATACGTCAAGCATATCAAAGAAATATGGAAGGGCGAAGACCTTGACCCACAATACCTTCACAATCCATTGAAACAGGTTCGGATTCCCCTTCGGGTTCCAGCAAACTGCGAGTTGTTAGCCATTTTAATTGAATTCTAAAGAACATACCCTGATAATTTTCACAGATGCATGCTATCCTGACTTGACCAAAAGGGCGTTGCCAGCAAAGGTGTATGGTCATGTCACGTATATCACGTCGTACATTTCTACGAAACGCAGCAGCTGTATCGGCAGGATTCGCTGGACTGCACCGCTTCACCAGATGCACCGAGAATATTCAAACACAGCAACTAGGATACGGACCGCTACAACCCGCAAGTAATGGGTGGCTTGACCTGCCACCTGGCTTTAACGCTCAATTCATTGCGCGAACAGGCCAAACAATGGCCGACTTCCTGTTGCGGCCCGGCCAGCCGGACGGGATGGCTGCTTTCACGGACAAGGACGATAAAACAATATTAATTTGCAACCACGAGTTGGAATCGGCGCACGGCCCTTTTGGCCCAAATCTAGAACGCCTAAGCCAGATTCCACCCCATCTGATTTACGATCTGGGACACAATAAACCTGCAATGGGTGGCACAACAACCCTGGTTTACGACACGAAAACAAAACGTGTTGAGAGCCAATACTTGAGCCTAGCCGGTACGCGGCGCAACTGCGCTGGTGGCCCCACGCCGTGGAACAGCTGGTTGTCCTGCGAAGAAGACGTTGCGGTAATTGATGGTGATTGGCAGCAGAACCACGGCTATGTCTTTGAGGTGCCTGCATCAAGTACCGCCCGGCTGACTGAGCCAGTACCACTCAAGTCGATGGGGCGATTCGTCCACGAAGCAGTGGCGGTTGATCCGGAAACCGGCATTGTCTATCAAACCGAAGACCGCAATGATGGATGCATTTATCGTTACGTGCCGAACGAGTACGGCCGTTTAGCCAACGGGGGCAGATTACAAGCTCTGGCCATTCGTGAACAGAGATCTGCTGACCTTAGGAACTGGCCTGATATTGCTGCGACACCATTCCCCGTGGGCTTCCCTGCAGCCATCGACTGGATTGATCTAGATGACATCCAGTCACCGGCAAATGACTTGCGAAACCGCGCATTTACGGCAGGCGCCGCGCAGTTTTCACGCGGCGAGGGCATGTGGTTTGGAAGACAATCCGTTTTCTTTGCTTGCACCAACGGGGGACCAGCGCAACTTGGACAAATATTTCGGTATACGCCAAGCCCATACGAAGCAAGCGCAACCGAAGCTACAGAACCGGGGACGCTGGAATTGTTCCTTGAATCAAATGATGATGCAATTTTCAAGAATGCCGACAATCTCACCGTGGCACCTTGGGGTGACCTGCTCATCTGTGAGGATTGCAGTGGTGTAGACAGACTGCTTGGTATCACGCCACATGGCGAAACCTATCTTCTAGCCCGCAACGCACACAACAAATCCGAACTGGCGGGTTGCTGCTTTTCACCTGACGGCAGCACCTTATTCGTAAATATTCAAGACCCCGGTATCACATTCGCGATCACGGGGCCTTGGTGGCCCCATCGCCTTGCCAGTTGAAAACAGACCCGGAAGCCAACTTAGTGATCATGATCATGAGGTTCGACCGCCAGTCCGGCGGGCTTGATTTCATGGCCATGATTGTGGACATCGAATTGACTAACCGCAAAAGCCAATGCCAAGCCAATAAGCAATGAAAGCGACAATTTAATGCGGTCATGCTTATGAAAATGTAGTTCCGGGAGCAGGTCGCTTAGGGAAATAAACACAAACAACCCCGCGGAAAATGCAAGGGCTTCTCCAACTCCCCATGCACTGCCTGTCGCCCATGGAACGCCAAGGTGAAACAAAATCACGCCGACAGGAATTGCTAGGGCGAACAACGCATTGACCAAATGCCGCGCAATCTTTGTCCTGCCGCCGACTGACATCAAAGCCAGCAGTGACATCGAATCAAACGGTTTGTGAAAAAATATAACTAAAAACACAGCCAGTCCCGGCCAAACTGACCCATCTTCTGAAGTCACTGATGCAGCAAGGGCCACCCCAGCCAGGATGCTGTGCAGGGTCAGGCCCACCGCAGCACCACTCCACGTTAATGCGTGGTCATGCACCGGATCTCGATGATCATGGTGATTCCCATCAGTCGTGTTTTGGCAATGAGTCTCGGGTGTATCGTGATGGTGGAAGCAAAAGAACCTCTCCAGAAAGAACATCGCCAGGATACCGGCCACCATCCATCCGAAAACTCGTGGTGCACTATCAACAAACCCCAATGCATGGGGCGGCAAATGCAACAGCCCAACACCCAGCATAAAACCCGCAACAAAACTTAGAGACAATTGCATGCGACGGTGGGTAAGACGAATCCACAATGGAATCCATCCACCGATGAGCGAAGCGAGAAGTATGAATGCGCAATAGATTATCAAGTGAACCTGGGTGGACATGCATTCCCTATCAATAACACAACGATGCACTTTAATGTCGTGATGGCAATTTTATGCCAGTCCATACCGATATGCTGCCGGATACTCCTCAAGCGTTAACCGCTTGAGATCTGGATCATTTCTCCACTGGCACAACAATACCACGGATAATGATATTTTGACAGAATATAAATACAATGAAAGTGGGGATTGCGGTAATCAGCACACTGGTGAGCACCACCGGCTGTGGAGCGCCCATCTGCAACTGAAATATCCACACCATCAACGTCCACATCGATCGGTCAGGAATGATAATCAGTGCCATCATGAACTCGCTGTAAGCAGATGTAAAAGCGCCCAGCGCCAACACCGCCAGGATTGGCTTACTCAAAGCCATGGTCAATGACCAAAATTTGGTCCATTCACTGGCGCCATCAATATCCGCCGATTCGTAGATTTCTCGCGGTAGCGAATCAAAAAATCCTTTAAGTAAGAACAATCCATAACCGTTCGCCATGCTGGGAAGAATCAGGGCCCAGAACGTATTCAACAAGCTGGTGTGTGTGGCATCGTATCCAAACATTGATGCAACACCAGGAGCAATCCACCAGCCGGATGCAACCCCAAAAGCAATGGCTATGAGTCCCAGGGTAGTATCTGAAATCTTGGGGAATTTCTTAATTCCGATATAGAGCACGGCGGCACAGATGCAAGTCCCCGTCAGCAGATTCCATACGGGGAACTTCTTGAGAAGCAGAAAGGCAGGAATCATGGTCACTTCACCGGGGAATGCCATGGTTGCCATGCAGATCAAAAGCACCTTGTACTGGCTGGGTGGTTTATAGCGGGACAAGGCATAGGCGGCAAGCGGGTTAACCAGTAACGTCGCCAGAATCAAGAGGCCGCAATAAATAACGGTGTTGCGAACTGCCTTGCCGCGGAGAAACACATATTCGACGACATGGATATAATTTCGCCTGGTCTCCTCCCATCGAAAGGACGACTTGATGTCAAGCAGATC
Organism: Phycisphaerae bacterium; assembly: GCA_963579995.1. Lineage (GTDB taxonomy): Bacteria > Planctomycetota > Phycisphaerae > Phycisphaerales > Phycisphaeraceae > UBA6626. The sequence continues at coordinate 12,177 of CAUZIY010000003.1, read as the reverse complement.
AAGATGATCCGCTTCTATGAGTGGCAGTGGCAAATCCCTGGCCTTGGCCAGATCGTACCTGCCATGGGCCTGGAGATAGTCAAGGAAATGCTGGCGTGGACCGTACACTTCAACCATTTCAAGCACACAGAACTCGCGACTCTCGATAAACTTGGACCAATCTTCCTGGGCACGTTCGTAATCGGGTACTGTTAGGGGAAATGGAATCTGACCAAATGCCGAATGTTCTGTGCGATGTATATTGTTATAGGTGTCTATATCGCCGTACATATCAACCTGATTCAAAAAGCGGTGGAACATCGGCGCCGCCTTCTCATCAAGGCGTATGAACGAAAGATTCAGTTCATTACGAACATATGCCTCCCAATCCTCACGCTGCGGGCCAGCGACCGGAGGTTTCCGTGATAACAGGACATGACGGTAGGAATCGTAGTCCGTACCGCATGCACTGTTGTACCTGTCGATCGTCGGATACTTGGGGCGAAGAAACGTATGCCAGTAATATCCATCTAAATTGACCGGCGCCCGATCCCACTTCGTTATATTTTCCTTGTAGGTTTCAGACGAATTTCGAAATTCATTTTCCTGACGCTTGATACCCGAACGATAGCGGCGGCTGTGCAGTTGCTCGAGAGGGAGCGTCAGCCTCTCCCAGGTAACAAAGCCCGTACCGTAATAATCGTTGAGTGCTTCCAAGCTGCCGTCGAATTGGTCCCACAGCATCTTGCGATACAGGCGGGCATGCAGCCGGTAATACCGCTGGCCTTCACTTTGGCCGATGAGGAACCACGCTATTGGCCATTGTGCTATGTCACGGTATTTTCGGTAGGTCTCAACCCATTGGGGGTCGAGGCTGTGGATTGGCTTGATCATCCGCCACCCACCGTAGGTGTGTTGATGCGCTGGCTCCAAAACATCTATTGCTTGATATCGGGCCTCAAGATATTTCTGATAAAGTACGCCATCATCCGACCAATATGCGGGATAAACCGAAAGGCCTTCCCTGTCCGTTTCGCTCTTAAATGACCCTGCAATCATCATGGCAAATGGATAGATCATGGTCAGACCGCCAACCGTCAGCGCAGTGAATATCGCCGCGTACACCGCACGGACTTTCCACGAGCGTCTTCCGATCTGACTGATGATGGGCATGGTTAAACTCGTATACCTACAAGCAGCAATTTCTGTCTTCTATCCGATCTTCTCGGCGGTTCTGAACTCCACTTGGCTTAGACGTTTCAATTGATACACCGTAAAACCGATCAAAATGGTCCCCAGGATCCACGCCTGGGCAGTGGCTAAGCCGAAATTTAATTTCGCAAAAGCCGTATAAAAGATCTGCAGACCCACCACCTCTGTATGGCCATAAGGACCGCCACCGGTCATCGCCAGCATGAAGCCGGCCGAACCGCGAATCGCACCCACAAGGGCGAATATAAAGTTGATCATGACCAGCACCTTGATCGATGGGATTGCAATATGAAACACTTTGTGCCAGATGCCTGCACCATCAATATCAGCCGCCTCGTACAGTTCCTCGGGAACAGTTTTGAGTGCTGCAAGGTAGATCAGGCAGCCTGGCCCCATGCCGGACCAGATCGTTGGTATTAAACAAAATGGCAAGGCAAAGGTCTTGGAATTAAGCCAATCAATGGGAAGGTATTCGATCTCCGTGTGGAAAATAAAATTGATCGCATCAACAACATAGCCGACCAATTGATTAACTGGCCCAGTAGTTGAGTAAAAGCTTTTCCATAGAAACAAAACCACGGCACCGGTAAGAATTGCGGGCAAGTAATAAATAACCCTGTAAATTATTTTTCCCCGTGGCACTTCTTGCAAAAGCATCGCCAGGAATATTGGCGCAAAGAATGCAAACAACATGTACAGCACTGCATATTTCAATGACACGTAAAGTGAAAACCAGAACTTTCGATCGAAAAGCGCATAGGCAAAATTCTCCATGCCAATCCACTTCGAGAACCCCCGTACGTTGTAATCTTGAAACGCCATCACGGTGCCGCGCGCCAGCGGGTAATACTGCCACAGCAAGATTGTGCCTACTGCAGGAATTAACAGGAAGTAGCACGAGGCGAAACGGCGAAACTGCCACCCCCCGCTATGTACAAGTTGCTCAGGGGTGAAGAATTTGAACACACGATAAAAGACAAAAGAAAACGCAATAACCGCAAGACTCACCGTGACCCAGGCAGCCATCAGCCTCCATCGCAACTCGGTTGGTGTAAAGCGATGAAGCATGTCACTGTTACCAACCTTCACCCAGTGCGAAAGAATCTCCGCAATGCGTTTCTTGGCCTGCTGCGCATTACCAGCATGGATCGCGTCGCGAATATCACGGTCGTCCCAAATCTGACTGATTGCCTTTGAAGGATAGTCGTAGACGCGTTGGCAGTTTTTGCCATAGGGTTCGGGCACACCATGGGCCCGTGCCTCTTGATAGGCCTTGTCCCATCCTGGCGGCACCTGTCTCACCAGCTCGGGGTACCCATGTTCTTTTAATAACGATGGATTGACGAATCGCCCGAACCCATTTTCAACATAGACTTGCGTGCGGATCTTCCGTGCTTGCGGCCCGTCGTACCAATAAAGGTACTTCCAAGCTGCATCCCGCTGCGTAGGGTCCTCTGCAAGGCCTGCATAGATCCCCATCATCTTCGCGTTTAGTTCGCTGCCACGCTTTTTCGTCGGGCCAAGCGGCACAGGGCCGAAGTTGTACAGGGTGGGATCCCGGCTCATAAAAAACCGCTGGTCCAAATACATGCTTTCCATACCAACCTTGACATCGCTGAGTTGGGAGCTGACGGAATAAATGATACCCTCAGCTGTTTCCCCATTAGACGTCTTGAACCGCTCCAATTTCAGGCGGGCCATGAAATAAGCTGCTTCTATCGCTTCAGGACTGTCAAAACTGCATTGCCAATCGCCACTGGCGTCTTCTTCCACAAGCTTGCCACCCATGGAATAAAGAAACATGAGGTACTGCCACCCGGTGATGGCGTTGTAAACCTTTAATCCATACCGGCGTTCACTTGGTTCCGTAAGGCGCTTGCCCCACTCAAGCATCTCCTCCCAATCGTGGGGTACTCGATCTGGAAGACCCGCTTCAGCAAACAAATCACGCCTATAACTTAAGCCCATGACCACTGGCCCCACGGGGAAAGACCACAAATGCCGGTGAACCTCCTGTGGCTGATCCACACCACGATGCATAAGGAATTCGCATTGCGTACCGTAGGGGCAGCGACGAAAGATGACTGGAAATATATTCTCCGGAATGCGCCGGCTGATCTGGTCCCAATTCGGTGCTGACGATTTGAGATGAGAAACGTACTCTTCACAACTCTTTAGATGGCCGTTGGGAATTAAAATCTTCTGCGATTCACGAAGATATGTACCATCGGCGATCTGCTGCGGCGTGGCATACGCCAAGGCCTCAACGTATCCGTCTAGCGGATAGAGCAGTTTATGCTTGCGGATATACGTGTCGGTCTGTCGAAAATTCACGTACATGCAGTCCGCGGGTATTCCACCAGCAACCTGCAGGAGTGGAACCATATCCATGGTCTCACTGCCAGCCAACCGCAGTCCGGTTGAACTGTTAGCCTGGATGTCCGGGTACGCATCGTGAAAAGCCTGAAGCACTGAGTTTTGAACAATGCTCTCCACTCCCGTCCCCGCTGGATCTGGCACACCCCAGCAGCGCAACTGGATGGGACGAGCCTGTTTGGCGTATTCGTCTGCAACTGCCGGCAAACACACCAAAAAGGGAATGGCGAATACCGCGATCTTGGATTTGACCATGAATATCTTCATTTACAGGCCGTTGTCTTTCCTGCCTTCATGCTGCCAGCAAGCCCCTGGACCACGCTCGCCTAGATGGATCCCTGACGGATCTAAACTGAACCTGATTACGCCATCTGCATCATGCTGGGATCCAACGGTGTGAATCAATCATCAGGGGCAAGTCCCCATGATTATAATGATCTTTATTCTGGATTCGAGCGAATATACCGATGCAATCCGTCAATAATCAACAAGCTAAGGTATTGGGGCGGAACGGTTACGATAGACACCCGGTTATCAGGTGCTATCTGACCTAAACGTTAGATCTGGCTGATCGCCCTTTCACAACAACGGCCGGATCTGACGCACGGCGAAATGATCCCATGTCATACAATGCACGTGCTGCAGGAATGACTATGGTCAACCTGCCAGCAATTCACCGTGCATCGATGAATATCACCACGATTAACCCTTGTGTTCCGGGCTAGGGTCGCGGTGATTGGCGATCATAAACGGAGCCGTCAAACCCGATAAGGGGCAATAGCACCAGCCAATCCCATCTCCCCACGGATACTATCCCGTCCACCTTGGCGACTATCCACCACCCGCCTGCTGCGTCTCCCATTTTTCCAGATGCTCAGCATAGGTGTTTGCCTGCGCCATGAAATCCAACTTCACCAGATCTTTCCAGGCTTCCCTTATCTTGCGGGCAACAGGACCGACCCCCCCATCACCCACCACCTGGTCTTCAAAGGTGGCAGCGTGAACCAAACAGTACGATGTGGAGGTTGCAAATATCTCATCCGCCGCAAGCGCCTCGTAACGGTCCAGGTTCATTTCCATCACCGGAATACCCAATTTGTGGGCCAACTCGATGGCGGTCCCGCGACTGACACCACGCAGAATATTGCGAGGTTCCGGCGTGAGTAATGATCCATTTTGGACCAGGAACACATTGGCACCTGTACCTTCGGTCAAATACCCATCATCATCAATCAAGACGGGCCACGCAGCGTGCCCCATCCTGGCCGCTTGCAAATTGGCAATTTGATAGTGCAGACGACTTCGCGTCTTGCACTTGGCGTCCACCATGCGGGCAGGCAGGGCTCGCTGTGAAGGCACGACCATGTTGATTCCGCTGTCGTAACTAGGTGCAAAACTGCCCATATGAGTGATAATCGGCCAGCAGCTGATTATCACCGTGGGGCATGGTCCATGGGCAAATGCAGTGCGATAAAAGTTGAGCGGGCCACGTGATATGTCATGCAGGATAATCCAATCCATCCCATCTGCTTCAGTTGGAATATTCTTCTCAAGCGTCTCCAAGGTCGCCTGTTCCATCTTATCAATGGACAATCCACAGTTGATCTCCAGCATCCGAAGTGATGCATACAGTCGTTCCAAATGTTGGCGTAGTCGGAAGGGTTGATGGGCAAAGGTACGCGTCACTTCAAAAGCCATATCCCCGAACATCAAAGCCGAGTCGTAGATGGACACCCGCGCTTCGTGTTCAGGAACATGCTCGCCGTTAAAGTATGTGACTCGTTTTGACATGATCCGGTCACTCCGCTTCGATAATGGTGATTTTGACGATTCGCTGCTAAAACAAAATTTCCAAAAACCGAGCGTCTGCCATCCTAGCAGATGGCAAACTTCTCATCCGTCATCCGATCAATCTGCCGTGGGCTGATCGGATGTGGACACATGAAAGGATTCCATGGCCGAATCACTCAAGGGCCAAATCGTTGACACTCACTTTCATCTGTGGAACAAGGGTATTAGCAGCCAAACCTGGCTCAAACCTGATCCTGATTTTTGGTTCAGGACGTTTGCGCCACCTGATCTTGAAGATGCTGCGATCAATATTGGTCTTGGGACCTGCGTGGCAATTGAAGCCGGCCGCACAACGAGAGAAAACAATGCCCTTGGTCAATGGGCGAACAATTCCAGCTTAATTGGTGCATTTATTCCTTACATTGACCTCGAAAGCCAGAATCTTGGCCAACAGCTTGATGCTTGGCAAGAACATGCCAAGTTTAGAGGTGTGCGGATGGGGTTCGAAGGTCATGCCGATCCAGGCATACTCCAGAGGGCAAGCATTCTTGAGGGACTCAGAGAAATCGCGCGACGGGAACTTATCTTTGAATTTCTCGTTTTACCAGCTCATCTTCATGACCTTCTCGTGGTCTTGGAAAAAGTTCCTCAGTTGCGGTGCGTCGTAGAGCACATGGCTAAACCCGGCTTGAAAAACACCGACCACCATGCGATCTGGCATCAGCAGATGCAGCTGCTGGCCAGGCACACTGCAGTGCCATGCAAACTTTCGCTGTCACCCCAGGCTTCTCGGGTAGATCAATTGCTCCAGGAACGTGGTCAACATTGGCCGACCCAAGCCATCCGGACACATAGTCTTTTTATGCTTGAACATTTTGGCGCAGACCGCCTAATGTGGGGCAGCGACTGGCCGGTATGTCTAATGGTGGATAGCTACAAAAACACCTGGTCGGCAATCGACGATTGCCTGGCCGACGTAACCCATGAAGACAAACGCAAGATATATTGCGACACTGCACTCGGTTTCTATCGACCTATCGTGGAAAGTGCGTCTATATGAAAGTCATCGCAGCCAGTAGCCTCAAAGACCTATCACACCGGATTCTTCTTGCGGCCGGCGCTGATGAGGTCAATGCTGATCAGGTTGCACAGCACCTGGTATCAGCAAAACTGGTTGGGGTAGATACACATGGCGTCTGGCAGTTGCCTGGATATATCACGGCAATTGGTAATGGCGATTTGCTGCCAAAATACAAGCCATCAACGCAATATTGCCGGGCAATATTTTCACGCAAAGCCGTCGCCAATTTATTGCATCGCAGGACAAAAGTGGAATCGACACAGAACGCTGCGTTGAATCACTTCAACCCATCGGACGCAGTAGCACCCCCCAAGAGGTCGGCCAGGTTGTGCTTTCCCTGGCAAGCGAATCGGCTTCCTTTCTTGCCGGAATAGAGTTGTTCATTTCAGGTGGCATTGAACTGGGCGTGGGCATTAAGCATCCATGGGCAATTGTCTAGCCATTGGAGTTCAAATGAACTCGTGGCCGCCTAATGACCTGTTCATGCATCAGGAAAGGGCTCAGCCGGAATTGACCCTGCCACGGTAGAATAGCATACGCATGATCGACGATTTGACTCTTGCTGGCCAACGATCAAAATTGTTCACAATCAGGAAATTAACCAAATGAGAAAAGTCCTGTTCCCGATCGGCGACGCAACTGAAACTGTTGACATGCTCTATCCCTACCTGCGTGTACAAGAAGACGGCTTTGAACCGGTGGTTGCCGCCCCCAAGAAACAGAAAGTCAATATGGTTCTACACGAAGTCAAGGCCGGCTGGAGCAACACGCGTGAATACGAGGGTTACACGATTGATGCCGACATCACCTTTGATGAAATTGTCGCCGACGAATATGTCGGGTTAATGCTCGCTGGCGGCCGCGCGCCGGAATACATTCGTTACGACAAGTCTGTAGTTAAAGCCGTCCAGCATTTTTTTACACAAAACAAGCCCGTGGGCTGTGTTTGTCATGGCATTGAACTGCCTGCCTATGCCGATGTCATCAAGGGCCGACGCGTGACAACCGTACCCAAGTGCCGGTTTGATGTGGAGGTTTGTGGTGGCATCTATGTGGACGAGCCATGTGTCGTGGATGGCAATCTTGTCAGTTGGCCCACATGGCATGAATACGGACATGGAATGCCGCATTTCATCGAACTTCTAAAACAGCAAAGTGCCCGCAAGTAATAATCTTCTAAGCACCAAATGTTTGCAATGAATAAACCAATCAAATGTGCCGTGTACGGAACTGGACATGCGCATATGCCCGGAAAACTGGATGTCCTGCAACGCCTCGATCAATGGGAGGTGGTTGGTGTTTGTGAACCTGATTCCGATTGTAAATCCACTCTGCAAAACGACCCAAGCACATCACAATGGAACTGGATCAGCGAGGAAGAACTCCTAACCGATCGTACAATCAAGATGATTGCCATCGAAAGCGACGTCCTGCGACTCATGCCACTGGCCACCAAGGCAGTTGAAGCCAGCAAACACATCCACCTTGATAAGCCGCCGGGCATACAACTGGATGAACTACGACAACTCCAGGATATCGCCCACCCCAAAAATCTAATCATCCAAATGGGTTACATGTTTCGCTACAACGAGGGCTTCAAGCTCGTTCGCCAAGCATTCCACGAAGGCTGGCTTGGCCATGTGCATTACATGCACGCAGCGATGGTTTCATCTTTTGGTCAGGATGAGCGAGATAACTGTGCATTTCACCCTGCCGGAATTCTTCTTGAGTTTGGCGGACATCTGTTTGACCAAATTGTCATGCTCATGGGTAAACCCCAGAAAATTACACCCTACATGCGGCATGACGGGAAGCATGATGACCAGTTCACAGATCACTGCACCACCATCTTGGAATATGAGCAGGCATTGGTCGTCGTTGAAACCTCAGCACTGGAGGGGCAAGGGTTTACCCGTCGCATTTTCGAGGCCGTTGGCTCCAATGGCAGTATCATCCTCCAACCTTTGGAACCACCAGCCGTGCGATTGCTGCTGGCCGAACCTGCCGGCGGCTACGAGCCAGGTGTACACGACATTGATATTCACCAACCGCCTCGCTACGAGGCCGATTTGGTGGAACTTGCCCAATGCATTTCTGGTGAACAACCGCTGCCATATACATCCGAACATGATTACCTGGCGCAAGAAACATTCTTGCGTGCCTGCGGGGTTGATCTATGAGCCCGAAAAATACTGTGCGTATCGCCATGGTTGGTGCGGGGGAAATGGCCCGTATAAATCACTATCCCGTCTTGGCTTCATTTGATGATGTTGAATTTGCCGGCATATGCGACTTAGACCGTGCAAAACTCAACGAAGTCGGCGATCAGTTTGAAATTGAACACCGGTTTGAGAACGTACAGGAAATGGTGGAATCAACCAATCCGGACGGAATCTATGTCATTGCCTGGCCGCACTATGTCTATGACCTATGGATATGGTGTCTGCAGCACGGACTGAATCTTTTTGTTGAAAAGCCCCTAGGCTTAACCCAGCACCATGCCGACTGCTTGGTCCATCTGGCCGAAGAAAATGAGTGTATTACGCAGGTTGGTCTCCAGCGCAGGACATGCCCCCTGCTGGTTGATGTTCACCGAAGATGTCTTGAAAAAGGTTCCATCACCCATACCGTATGTGAATTTTTTAAATTCCAACCGGGAATTTACCCCACCGCAACAGGACACTGGCTGGATAACGGACCGCACGCTGTGGATACGGTGCGGTGGGTGTGCGGTGGTGAGGTGGTGCATATCGAATCGCACTGCAGACGAATCAACACTCCCGATATCAACTGGGTACAGGCAACACTTCATTTTGACAATGGCTCCACCGGATTGATTATCTTCAACTTCACGAGTGGCAAACGAATTTTCAGGGTCCAGATGCATGCACCTGGAATCCTTGTAGATGCCGACCCAGAAGATGGCGCAATGGTATACACCGCAAATGCCCCCGACGGGCAACACATCACAACCCAAGAGGCTGCTGGCAGCGATGAACCCATTGATTACAAAGGACATCGTGCCAAGGATCGGGAATTTATCGACTCAATCAAATTCAGTAAGGAAATGACCAGTTCACCATTTCGGGATGCCCACAAAACCATGACAATTGTGCACTCGATCTTGGCCCAGGATCAACTTGGGCGTAGATAAACACTCCTGGGAACATGATGACACATGCGGCCATGGTCATTTCAGCTTTATAGCGCAAGGATTTTTCCGCCACTGGCAAGAATACTCAAGCTACTGGCAAAGTTGGGGTATTCCCAGGTGGAAGGGTATGGGGATTATGATAATCCCCGGCAGCTACGATCCGTGCTAGATCACTTGGGATTAACCATGCCAACCATACACATTGATCTGACAACTCTTCGCCAATCACCCAACCAGGCATTTCAAGTATCACGGTGCTTGGGTGTTGGCACCATTATCTGCCCCTACCTGACCACCGAAACACGACCGGTTGATACGCCGGGGTGGATTCAACTCGGCGATGCTTTAATGGCCGTTGCCAGTCAATGTCGCGCAGCAGGCTTTGATTTTGCGTGGCATAATCATGACTTCGAATTCAAGCAGTTACCAGACGGGCAATGGCCCATGAAGCTACTTCTGGATCACACTGATATTGGCTGGGAAATGGATCCAGCGTGGATCGTTCGGGCCAAGTCGGACCCGTTGGTATGGATCCAGAAATACGGGCCTCGATTGCAGGCCGTTCATCTTAAGGACCTTGCACCTGCGGGCGAAAATGCTAACGAAGATGGTTGGTCCGATGTGGGGTTTGGAACCATGAATTGGCCACAGTTGCTATGCGTTTTACAATCGACGCCCGCAAAATGGTGGGTGATGGAACACGACAAGCCCAATGACTTGGAACGCTTTGCCAAACGATCACTGGCAACTGCCAACAAGTTGGTACAGTAAAAAGGTGTTCCTTTGCCTGCCTGATGACCCAGTGTGGTTCACTTTAAAAGTTGCGCACGTCCCAGCCGCAGTAGGTGCAAAGCGCACCTAGCCCGTTTCTTAACCTGCCGCAGGGTCAAATCAATTCGCTGGTGTAAATCGTGCGTTCCGAAGTAAATAAGATACCTGCACGCCAGTTGGCCTACTCTGGTACAGGATTTGCTTTGCCCTATCGAGGAAACAATATCGCATTCTCGAATACCATACATGACGTTCAGATCAGGAAGTAGAACCAGCAGGTTTTCCAAAAGAGGCTAATTCCGTTGCATTTGACCCCAGGTGAAGTCATCAGCAATGGCATCCTCAAAACGCAAGCCACAAGGAGTGATGAGATGAAACAATATAAAAAGATCCCCGCGATAGGTGGCATATTACTAATGACCGCGGCGGCGGTATTTGGCGCGGCGCCAGTCCCGGCACTGGTCGATACTGAACCGGGCATCAACGTACCGTTCACTGGAGATCCAAATGATCCGGATACCTGGGATTATAACGCACAGGATTGGGGAATTCGGACATTCCGCCAAGGCGATTTCAAAATGGTGGAGTCGCCATTTTCCGATGTCGGCTACTTTTGCGGGGGTAACGAGGGGTTTACTGGAGAAGCAAATCCCTGCGCCAATGCAACCCTGCGATATCAAACGACGTACAAAGGCGTGCCAGATCCAATCGTCAGCATGAGTGAAAGTAAAGACTAGGTACTGCGGTTCGACTTTGATATCTCATTCCCAACGGGCGACACTTTTGGCAACGACAAACTTTTCGAGGTGAATGGCGCCTCGCTAAGCCAAGCTGGAAATCCGCGACGTGGCAACGACACGATGCTATTGAAAGGTGGGGGAGCAGAAGGGGGATCGGCCAGCGGTGATGGAATGCACACGTATGTCCTGGTACACGGTGCCTGTGCAGCGGTTGACGACTGTGGGGATTCTGATGTGACAACACCAATCGACAAGCAGTTGGACTCAGGTACGTTGACTTTGCACTACGATGCGTTGGCAGGAAACTATAACCTGTGGCATGACGACGATCTTCTGGTTGGCGGATTTGATTCCTTTAACGATCGTTACGATGCCTCCTTTATACAAATCGCCGGCGGTGGTCTCTCCTTTGAGAACGCGCTTTACGACAACCTTGTTTGGGGTGTTGTGTCTGACGCTGCAGCATGCGGGGCGGAAGGCCCTGGCAGTTCGGTGCCTGGCGATTTTAATTGCGATGGCACCGTGGACGTGGCTGACCTGGGCATCATAGGCGCCAACTTCAATGGTAGTAGCGTGACATACGTTGACGGCGACGCCAACTTGGATGGCGGTGTTGACGTTGCGGACCTGGGTGTTGTGGGTGCCAACTGGAGTGCCGCCCAGTCCGGCTCGCTGGCAATGGCGCTGCATGAAGCGGGGCTAAAGACACTCGTGCCTGAACCGGCGACCGTCGCAGTCATGGCCATCGGCCTGGGTTGTTTCGGCCGTCGTCGTCGAAAGTGAACCCGCCGACTTTTTGTCGTGTCAATGGGGGCGGCTAGATTCGAACCAGCGGAGGCATAAGCCAGCAGATTTACAGTCTGCCCGACGATTCCACAAACCACGATGAAACCACAACTTCCAAGCAGGCACCCGCAAACCCCAGCACTATCCCCAGCAGTCAGGTGCAGCAGACAGGCCAAACCGACGCGCAATCGACCGCCATCGAACGGGAACTGGCCAAGTTGGCAGATGTTGATCGTGATGCGATGACCAGGCACGTCATCGCACTAGCCACGATGTCCAAGAAACGA
>CAUZIY010000002.1:0-60096 GCA_963579995.1 Phycisphaerae bacterium | reverse complement strand
TTATACTGTGTTTAGCTAATGATAATGGACTGGGAAAGGTTAAAGGCGGACGGGTTTAGGGGAAAGTTTTCTTGAGTGATGCAGTTGACCAAGTGGAATATGGTGTTCTTCCGCGTTCGGTACCGGAGGGGTCGGTGCCCCTTGTCTTGGTGGAAGGGACTGCGCGGGAGTGTGGATGCAGGTATGCCGAGGCAGTACTAGAGCGGTATCCGGGATACAGGCGATACCTTGACGCTCTTCCCAGCCTTGGCGATCTGAATACTCGAACGGCACAGCTCATTGAGCAGCGTGCGCCTTATCTCATGGATGTTTTTGGCGGCATGATTGATGTGGCCGGTTCGCCGAAACATCCCACCGCTTCTGGGGATGAAGGCGGCTGTACATCGTTTGGCGTGTCGGGAACTGTCACCTTAGACGGCCAACCGATCAGTGGCCAAACCAAGGACACCGTGATCGAAAGCGCAATGATTTACATTGTTTTGTGTATGCGGATTAAGAATGGACCGACAATCCTTGTTCTTGCATATCCAGGAGAAGTACTTGGATATGGATTATGGACCACGGGCATGAGTGTTTTTCGAAACTCCTTGCACTCCAAGGAGCGGTCCTCAAGAGGCATTGACCATTCACTTTGGGCATTAATGGCACTCGCCGGCGAATCGGTTGAGGATGCAGCCGAGTTGGCGCGGCGCGAGGGGTTACGGGGTGTTGGAAACTACATAATTTCTGATCGTGGTGGCCATAGTGCCAGTGTCGAGTTTAACGGTGGTGGTGTGAATATAATCCATTCAGATGATGGCATATTGGCGCACGCCAATCATCCCGTTGGTCCGGATACGGCTCCATTCGAGCGCGAACGTGATGGACAACTCCAAGTTGACTCACGACATCGTGCGGATGATCTGCGTGAACTGCTGGCCAGTAACCGTGGCCAACTTACCCCTCAGCGCGCCATGATGTTGCTTGCTGATCATCGCCGTTATCCAATGGGAATTTGTCGACACTTTGGCGGTTCACATGAACGATACACAACTGCCGCAGTGGTTGCAGAGCCAACCCGAGGTCATTTGCACGTGATACGTGGCAATCCATGTTGTAGCTGGCCAGAAACCTATTCGGCTTAGTTTTAAACTGCTTCGCCTGCAACGTATTGAGGCAGGTGGCATATAGGAGAACTCATGTCCAGAATAATCGGTAGAAAGTACACGCAAGATTTTATTTTCCGTGCGCTGAGTGATGATGATCAGGGTTTTTATGATGATCAGGGTTATCTACTGTTAGGCAGAACACTTACCGATCGGGGTTTAAATCTAATGCATAAGCAGTGTATGGACGCATGGAATGCACATAAAGAATCTTTTAAGGAGGGGAAGACCTGGACCCAGAACGCACTGTTAAGTGACATTCACCATTACAGTGATGTGGCTTGCCGTTATTTTTTTTTGGGTCCTTTGGTGGATATATCGGTATCACTGGTCGCCCCGAATTTAAAGGGTGCTTCATCTCAGCTGACGTTCAAAATGCGCCATAACACGCAGCCATTCCATTGGCATCAAGATACCGGGTATGCTGAACTGGATCCTGACAACACCTTGACAACCCTAACGGCATTAGATGACTGTGATGTTGAAAATGGTTGTCTATGGATTGTTCCGGGTAGCCACAAGCAGGGGCGAATTAATATGAACTATACAAATAAAGACAGAAAGTCCCAGGTTGAAATTAAGTTAGATGTTGATGAATCACAGGCCAGGCCCATGGAAATGAAGGCCGGGGAATGCCTTGTATTTCACAATTGGATGCTACATAAATCCGAAGGAAACCGTTCGGACCGCGATCGCCGTATCCTTTTCCTGCGCTACGCGGATGCGGATGCCGTTGAGGTTTATAATGAGCATAAGCCACGTTTGGGGCGTTTGCTTCGAGGGGTAACGAAATTTCCTGAAATTGAGACTTACGAAGCCAATCTTTTATAAAAGATGGTTTCGAGTAATGTGATGGGGGAATCACTACATCCGGCACACCAGAAAGTGCGGTTCGGAAGGTCAGCGGTCAAATAGATTTCTTTCTGAAGATCAACACGTCACCTCCCTTTCCCCAGTCAGACCAACCTTCAAAATTCTTAATCAGTTCAAACCCACGATCACTTAATAGCTTCTTCCTACTTTTGGAAACATGGTTGGGGTAGAGCATGATAACCCAAGTCGGTTGCGTAGCATCCAGTTTTTCTTTAAGGCGAATACCGTGTTTGAGACTAAATGCGAGATCTAAGTCTCTGGCGTATAGGTATAGGACCTTGTGCCGAAGACCGATGGCTAGACCTGTCTCACCGGGCTTACGCTGGTTGTGAACATAGGCCATTGCTTCACGCAGCGGTTGCTTTGGGGGTCTAATAGTTAGATCGGCAATACTGAAACAACATACTATGGCAATGGCGGAAATACCGGCAGCGCGATGCCAAGTGAACAGCTGTTCAATGCCCCAAGTCATGAGTACCACCGCGCCGCATAGGATGAACAGCATGTATCTTGCATAAACCCATAGGCCAAAGGCGAAAATGGTGACAAGAAATACCACCCAACCTAACCAGAGCAGCCCTAGGACGAGCATTGAATCAACACGAGGGGTGGCTTTCTTTGCATAGCCAATTCCGATGAGGACAAGTATGAGTCCTGGAAGTGATGCCCATGGATACCAGGAGCCACCCAGTTGTAAAATGGCAAGAAGTCCTTGGCCACTGATAATTCCAGGTTGATTGTCGGTTGTTTTTTCAAATCCAGTGGATTGGGAAAGAAGATCGGGAAGCGCTGGTGCGTAAAGTGTCAATGTCATCACTGCAGCCCCCACTAGTGCCGTCAGGCACTTGCCGGAACTTGACCAGTGCCGTTTGTGCCAACTTAACCAGGTGAACGTTAGCATGTGCCCGATCGGAACAAAGATGGTTAGGAGGTGGGACCATATCCCCAACGCACACAGTAGTCCATAAACCCACCACAGCCACGGACGGTCATGACGATGTGCTGACAGCAGTGCCAAGGTCGAAGTGGTGGTAAAGAAAATCATCATGCTGTAGCCACGTGCTTCAACACCCTCAAGAACTGAAACAGGAAGGATTGCCATAAGTAGTGCGCTGACTAGAGCTGCACGCTGTCCGAATGGAACCAGAATCAGGCGATATATGGCCCAGACGCTGAGCAACGAAAACAAGACGGCTGGTATACGTACCGCCAGTTCACGGCCTAGTGCATTTCCGAATAAGTAAACTGTTATCCAACTGCACAGCGTGTGGGCAATATGATTGGAGATATCGAAGAAGTTGCTGACGATTGGGCCAGGGTGCTCAAGAGTTACGAATCGAATATAAGCGGCTATCTCGTCATACCAGAGGCTTTCCGTGAGTCTTGGGATACGTGCTACCAGTGCAAGTGCCATTACTACCCCAAGACCATAACGCCTTATGGAATTTTCAATTATGTTGGGCAATATTGAGGGACAAGAGTTTATGCTGTACGTAGAAGTCTTGGGATTGCAGAGGCGAGTAAGTACAAATGCACACAAAAGTGTCACCACTGCGCAGACAGGAAGCATGGCCCGCCAGTATTTCGCACCAAGTTCAGTTTCCACGGGGAAGGGCTGTCGTGCCGGATGATGAAACCATTGGGCCCAGTCGGCCTGATTGACAAGAACGGTGCCGCACAGGCACAAGAAGGCTACCATGCTCGGAGCGGCGAGCCACCATCGGGAACTGGTGCCATGTGCCTGATTCCCAGGTCCACCATGTGGACCTGGTTTTGATGGATTTGGTGATCGATGATCAGGTGATTTCATCATCACATCATCCGCATACGCCATGGAACTCACAAATGGACCATCGGGGAATAATTTATGACCGGGCCAGCGCTGTACCTCATCCTCATCAGGAGGTATTCTGCCAATAGTCCACAGCGAAGTGGTCTTGCAGGCTTCAATGGAGCAAGCATTCCTTGGATCATCCTTCAAAATTAAGGAATCCGACGATTGGATAATCTCACGCCACGGCAGATTGTTACCGAACTTGATCGATACATCATTGGGCAGTCCGAGGCCAAGCGGGCCGTGGCGATTGCAATCCGTAACCGCTGGCGGCGTCAGCAACTTGAGCCAGAGATGGCCCGGGAGGTTTCGCCAAAGAATATTATCATGATCGGCCCGACGGGTGTGGGTAAGACGGAAATTGCCAGACGCCTGGCTCATCTGACAGGCGCCCCTTTTATCAAGATTGAAGCGAGCAAGTTCACAGAAGTCGGCTACCACGGTCGTGATGTGGAATCAATGGTGCGTGATCTTCTTGATCATGCCATGTCCATGGTTCATAGTGAACAAGCCGACAAGGTACGCAAGCGGGCTACCGATGGCGCCAATGATCAAATAGTTGATCTGCTGCTGCCACCAACCCCAACACCAGCGCCAACGGTATCTCCAGTGCACTCAGCATTGTCAGCATCCTCGGTTGGTAGTGACAGTGAAGATCATGAAGATGTGGACGATGCAGCAGAGCGCCAGCTTCGGACGAGATTGAAGTTGCGAGAACAGATTGCCTCTGGCAAGCTAGACGAGCGAGAGGTCGAACTGACTATTACACAAAAACCCCAAGCCCACGTTATGTTTGCCAATATGGGTATTGACCAGATGGACCCCGACATGGCCAACATGTTTGAGCGCCTGATTCCAGAGCAAACCACGCGGCGCAAGGTGTCAGTTGCTGAAGCAAGGCGGATTTTAATCGATGAGGAGACAGAGAAGCTTTTGGACCGGGATAAAATTACCGTTGAGGCGATATCCAGAACCGAGGAGAGTGGGATTATTTTTCTTGATGAAATCGATAAGATTGCAACGCCTGGTAGTGATGATCGGCAGTCTGGTGGCGGTGGAGGCCCCGACATTTCTCGGCAAGGCGTACAGCGCGACCTGCTGCCTATTGTTGAAGGGTCAGCGGTCAATACACGCTATGGTACGGTACATACCGATCATATCCTCTTCGTTGCCGCGGGTGCGTTTCATTCGACCGCAGTAAGTGATTTGATGCCTGAATTACAGGGTCGGTTCCCAATTCGAGTTGAATTATCCCCACTGGGAAAAGAAGACTTTATACGCATTCTGACTGAACCGGGAAATGCTCTGACACGCCAACAGCAGGCGTTGTTAGCTGTCGAAGGGATAGATATTGAGTTTGATCCTTCTGCAATTGAGGCCATGGCAGATCTTGCCGCCACTGCAAATTCCAATATGGAAAATATCGGTGCCAGGCGGCTTATGACAATTGTTGAAAAGGTTTTTGAGCAAATAAATTTTGACGCGCCAGAAATGGCTAGCCGGGGTGAAAAAAAGATTAGAGTGGATCAGGGTTTTGTGTGCAAACAGGTGGAATCCATTATTGATGACAAGGAGCTAAGCAAATTTGTCTTGTGAAACGATGATGTTGACCAACTTGGTCGCCTATTAACTGATCACTGGACATTGTGTAATGTGCTTGCAGAAGCATTTATGATCACAGTGTGTATTCTCTGGCATCGGTAGAGACATGATACGTTTGCACCATATTGGAGTTAATTTGGCTGTTGCGATGCTGCTGGGAACAGCAGCATCGGGGGGGGCACTCAGCGTGGGTGATAAGCCAAGAATTGACATGCATACGCTGGGTGGTGAAAGATTGGACTCTCAGAAGTTGGCGGGGCGTATCACTATATTTGAGTTCTGGGCAACATGGTGTGGTCCGTGTATAAGGGAATTACCACATCTCAAAAAGATTCATGAAACCTATAAAGACCAGGGTGTTGTCCTGGTAAGTGTAAATAGGGATGAATCAGAAGGTGCCGCGACGCGTTTCATTGCAAAGAATAAAATGGACTGGATTCATGTCCACGATGCATCTCAGAAGTCGCAGTATGCCATCGCTTGGGGTGTTCGCGCTATTCCACATGCATTCATCTTGTCATCTGAGGGGAAGGTGCTCTGGCGAGGCCATCCAGCGGGCATGGACCAGCCCTTGTCTGATGCACTTAAACTTCATCCACCTCGTATTGGTGGTCGTGCCGAAGACGCTATGGATCTGATTACTGCACCTCGTCCGATTGTCAGTATGCAAACCCCCGGGCTCCGGATTCATGCGAATATTCTCAAAGGAAAAGTCCGGCGTGCACAGCGAGCGCACGACAGTCATGATTTTTACCAGGCATACCGCATCTGTAACTGGATTAATGATCGTGTTTCGGGTGGTGATGAGGCCAAATGGGCCAGGATATGGATCGGAAAATATGAATCCAACCCCAGTATTATGGAGCAGGTTGGACGGCAGCGAACTGCGGACGAGGTTCGACGGATGTTGAGCATGGCGAAAAATTATGAGAGAAATGGGCGATTAAATGAGGCAAAGAAATACTATGAAGCAATCCTTGATAGTTATCCAGACACTAAATACACGCCCGCCGCCAAGGCCGCATTGGATAATCTGATGTGAATATTAAGGTATTCATAAAATGAGGCGGCATGTGTGGTTGTTCTAAAAACATTAATGCAGATAAGCGAGAGAGTTGACCATGTCTTACTTGATCGAAAGTGGCTATTCACTACCCTCCACTAGAGGAAGATAAGTTTAGTGTTCATGTTGAATGTTAAGGAGTACGAACTTTGGCCAGGCATTTAGATTCAGAATGCTGGGCAACTCCATCAGCTCAAGACTATAGCGAAGTCTGTGAGATTCCTGATCCGGAGGTGTATTGCCCAACACCATCATTAGTTCGGCTCCCCAGTGGGCGAATACTTTGTAGTTTTGCACTTCTCACGCGAGTGAATCGTCTGCCAGGTCGTCCAGACCATGAGATCAAGACGCTCTTTTGGATTAGTGATGATAATGGTGAGACCTGGCAAGAACAGGGGAAAGTTAAACTGGGTGACGGTTTGGCATTTGTCCATCATGACAAGCTGTATCTACTGTGCAATCGAAGCGGGCGTAATGATATTGTGCTTGTGGAAAGTAGAGATGAAGGTGTTACATGGAGTAAGCCTCAATTACTCTTCAAAGGACGGTTTTGGAATACTTTTACGCCACACGCGATCCATGGTTCTACGTTGTATTGGTCATTTGGAATGGGTAATCATGAGGGTAATTTCAATCGGACTGGATCCCGCATCGTACTGGTGGCGGGCGACCTTTCCGCCCAGAGCTTAATGGATCAATCGGCATGGCGAATTTCTCCACACTTAACCTACCCGGGAACACCAGATGGCTTGAGTGTGGGTTTAGTGGCTCAAGTTGATCCTGGAAAGACATACCCCGGGGCACCAACACCTCCCGGTGGGTTGACATTTCGCGATCAAGCACCAGATATTGGAGATCATTGGCTTGAGCCGAATGTTGTGAATATCAATGGGAAGGTTCGTGTCTACGTACGGTTGCGTATTGATGGTCAGGCCACGCCACACATGTGCGCAATCTGTGATGTTGACGATGATGGAAAGAAACTGGAGTTGCGTTTTACTCAATTTCATCCACTACCGGGCAACTGTTATTTCCATATTATTCGTGATGAGCCAGATGGCTACTTCTGGACCCCGACCAACATGCCTACGCGAGCCCAGGATGTTGAGTGGGGCCGCGAGATGGCTGCCCATGGTCTCGGTGGCGGTGCAGGGAATGAAAGACGCTTTCTCATGCTGTGGTACAGCCTTGATGCCCTTAGTTGGTTCCCGGCAGGTTGTGTTGCCAGATGGCCCAGTCCTCGCCAAGGTTTCAACTACAACGCGATGCTGATCGATGGAAATGATCTGCTTATTTCCTCTCGGACCGCAAAGAATTCACGAAATCAACATGACAATGATAGGGTGACGATGCACCGTGTGCGAGATTTTCGCAAGCGGGCACTGAATCTGTATCCGGTGATCTAGGCGGTATCGCACCGGGTTCGAGGCAAAGCCGGGACATATCCTGAAATAATTGGTGGCGCTGCAATCCTATAAGCGAATAATTTTGACGGTGTTATCTGGGGCCGTGGTGCCAGATCCTC
Source organism: Phycisphaerae bacterium (assembly GCA_963579995.1). Lineage (GTDB taxonomy): Bacteria > Planctomycetota > Phycisphaerae > Phycisphaerales > Phycisphaeraceae > UBA6626. The sequence goes on along the minus strand of CAUZIY010000002.1, from coordinate 52,054 downwards.
CGCTCGATATACTGATTTGTTATTCGGCGCATTTACTTTGACTGATATTCTGAGGAGTTGACTGTGCAATATCGCTATCTGGGCCGGTCGGGTCTGCTTGTATCACGCGTGTGCTTGGGAACGATGACCTTTGGTATGAAGGACTGGGGTTGTGATCAGAAAGAAGCCAATGGAATTGTCAGCGCATTTGTGGAAGTTGGCGGGAATTTTATTGACACGGCGGATATGTATAGCACCGGCGTTTCGGAAGAGATGCTCGGGAAAGCGATTAAGGATCACGATCGTGACGATCTGGTTCTCGCGACCAAGGTATGGTTTCGCATGCGGCAAGGCCCTAACGCCAAGGGGTTATCCCGCAAACACATCGTGGAAGCTGCTGAGGGGAGCTTGCGTCGATTAGGGGCCGATTACATTGACCTTTATCAAGTTCATGGTCCCGACTGGTTCACGCCAATGGAGGAGACCATGCAGGCACTGGATGATCTCGTGCGTACAGGTAAGGTGCGATACATTGGTTGCAGTAATTACTATGCATGGCAGATCGTTAAAGCCAACGCCATTGCCGATCAGTTTCATACCCAGCGTTTTATCTCCGCCCAGCATATGTATAACCTGGTGCGGCGTGACATTGAGTGCGAAATCCTGCCAGCATGTGCCGACCAGGGGATGGGCATGCTCTGTTGGAGTCCATTGGCCAGTGGATTTCTAAGTGGCCGTTACAAGCGAGAGGAGCAGCCGCCGGATGGGTCGCGTATTTCGTATCGTAAGGATATCGACATCCCGCGATATTACCGCGAAGGTGCGTTCGATATTGTTGATGAGTTGGCGGCTATTGCGAACGAAACAGAAAAGAGTTCGGCCCAGGTTGCACTGGCGTGGTTGCTGCATGATCATCGAGTTACAGCTGTTATTATCGGCCCCCGATTGGTTGAACATGCAACTAATTGCCTTGTCGTTGCTGACTGGGGGCTGACCGATGAGCAGTACGAACGGTTATCCAATGTATGTCCATTCAAGCATGGATATCCATGGGAGTGGATTGAAATGACTTATGGTAATATCGGTGGTGGAGAAGAATTTACTCCCTCCCATGTTCATCATGTAATGGAACGAGGGTGATTGTGGATTAGCTACTTTCTCACACCCCTGAAAAAACACCAGATGCGGCAACGAATGGGATTCCAGTTGCCAGGCATTCCCAAGTACATTAATTATTATGGCTAGTTTTCGATCAGATAATAATTCCGGATTGTGCCCCGAAGCCCTAGAAGCTATTACACAATCGGCAGGTGAGTATCACATTGCATATGCACAAGATGGTGTCACCGAACAGGCCCAGGGAATGTTTCAAGATATTTTTGGCGACGAGACACGGGCGTTTTTCGTGGCGACCGGTACGGCTGCCAATGTGTTGGCCATCGCTAGTCTGACTGATCCTTGGCAGCGTGTGATTTGCCACGAGCGATCGCATCTTGCCATTGCCGAATCATCAGCACCCGAACGTATTACTGGTTGTCGATTGTCAACAATTTCTACAGAATCCAGTAAGTTATCTCATCTTGATTTGAAGTCTATTGAAGATCGAGTGGGCAATGTCCAAGGTGTTCAGCCTGGCGTGGTAACCATCACAAATCCCACAGAGTTTGGCGAGGTCTATACGCCGCAGCAGACGGAGGATATTTGCAAAACCGCGAACGAAATGGGTTATCGTGTCCATGTCGATGGTGCACGATTTGCCTGCGCTGTAGCTCATCTGGGATGTGATCCACGTCAGCTTACGATTGACGCTGGCGTTAACGCGCTGACATTTGGTGGTGCCAAGAACGGCCTTGCGATTGGTGAGGCGGTGCTTTTTTTTCATCAAGGTGATGGCGAGGACCAGGCACGTGCTGTTCACCGATTCCCTTTTCTACGTAAGGCTGCTGGGCACTTGGTTAGCAAGCATCGTTTTGTAACGGCGCCATTCGTTGCATCACTCAAGAACGATGCATGGCTTAAACATGCTGCTTACGCCAACACGATGGCTGCAAAGCTCTCTGCTGGACTCGTTGATGCCGGTTACCCGCCGCGTTTCCCCACGCAGGCCAACGGAGTATTTGTCTCACTGCCTGATCATGTTCATGATGCATTGGTAGGTCGACATGAATATTACATTTTGGGTGCGCCGGCGTGGAAGATGGCGCGGTTCTTGATGAGTTTTGACACAGAACCAAGAGATGTCGAGGCGGTTATTAAGGATATTTCCGATGCAGGATAAGGAAATCATGAATGAGAATTGACAAACACCGTCTATTAATGATTCCAGGTCCAACGGAGATTGGGTATGAGGCACTGCTCGCTATGGCCCAACCTTCAGTGGTGCATTATGGCGATGATTATGTCAAACGTCATGGACATGTGATAAAAAGCCTGCAGCAGATCTTTCAAACCAAGAACACGGTGTTGATGATTCCTGGGTCTTCAAGTATTGCCATGGAAGCTGCGGTCAATGCAGCTGTCGAACCGGGCCAGAAAATTCTTATTCCTGGCGGTGGTATGTTTGCAGAACGGTTTAAGGAGATGGCCACAAATTGTGGTGCCAATGTGGTGACGTTCGAATTTGAGTGGTGTACACCCTTAATACCGAAAAAGGTGGCTGCTGTACTTGACGAGCATCCCGATATTCGCGTGATGGCAGCTGTGCATAACGAAACCAGCACAGGAGTTACACATCCTATTGAAGAAATATCCGAGGTATGTCGCCAGCGGCAAGTGAGTCTAATTCTTGATGTTGTGACCTCCCTAGGAGGTATCGATGTTCCAACAGATAAGTGGGGCATTGATTATTGCATTTGCGCAAACCACAAGGGCCTCGAGGCACCTTCAGGGACGGGAATCATTGCGGTCAGTGAGCACGCTTGGGAACGCATGCAGTCACGGGAAAAGCCGATTCATGGGTGGTTTCTTAATCTTCTGAACATCAAGGATTACGCTGATCGTTGGGCGAATTGGCACCCTAGTGGCCCTGTCTCCCAGCCCACGCATGTCGTTGCTGCATTGGAGGTGTCTTTGGACAGAATTCTGTCCGAAGGGTTGGAGAATCGCCATCGTCGTCACGCCCTGTGTGCTCGGGCTTTCCGTGCTGGCATGAGGGCCATGGGGATCGAGCTTTTAGTCGAGGATGCATATGCCAGTAACACGGTGACGGCGTTTCGTATTCCCCAGGGAACAACGGATGCTGAGACGATGCGGTTGATGGAAAAGGAATTCGATATCATGATTGCCGGCAGTCATCATCCTCGACTGGTTGGCCAGATGTTGCGTGTGGGGCATATGGGTTCAACCGCAGATCGTAACTGTTTATTACTGGTTCTTATGGCGTTGTCGCAATGTTTCCAAATGCAAGGTGCAAAGGTGGATGGTGCAACTGCGATCGATGCGGCGGCTGCAGTATTTCGTGATGGTGCATGATTCAGGGCAATTTCAAGTGAAAAACCGTCATTCTATATCGGGTTCGCCATGATAGAGGCTAAGATTGCCCACCCGTTTCCTTCATGGCCCCTTGCCCTTCAAGAAATCAATCATTGACGTGTTGTATCTTGTGTGGATCGAGACAATGGTGGGGCCGCATTTAGGCAACTCAATAGATCGAGAGAAAAACCAGGAATGGTTGCGGTGCCTCCGGGCAGGAATAAATCGAGTATTTTATGTTTCAGGCGGGCTGAATCGGGATCCTGTGAGTGGTACCCGGCGGTTTACTGGCGCCACCGCGGGAACGACCTGGGAGATCAATGACGCGGTGAAAAAGATGATCACATTTGCGGCACAATAATAAATCCAGTTCTCAATGCCGAAATAAACAAACGCTGACGTGATTAATAGCATGGTGAGGGTGACCGGGATTAAACCACGCCACGCCAACCGCATTAATTGATCGAAACGTAGGCGTGGTAATGTCCAGCGGATCCAGATCATTACGGCGACCAGCAGAAATGTTTTGATTGCAAAGACGATGACTTTTAAAGCAACCCATGCCAACCCACCAACTACCGGTTCCTGAACAAGTGGTAGATCCCATCCACCGAGGAAGAGTAGGGCGAAAAAGGCCGCACCGGTGATCATGTGCATGTATTCGCCAAAGAAGAATAAGGCCCATTTCATAGAGGCATATTCTGTGTGGTAACCACCAACCAGTTCTTGTTCAGCTTCCGCCAGGTCGAACGGAGCACGATTACACTCGGCCAATACGCAAGTAAAGAAAATAATGGCCAACAGGGGATGGTAGAAAAGGTTCCATGTGCTATTGGCTTGTAGTATTACAAGGAAATCAGCCCGACTTGTGCTCCACATCAGGATCATGATCAGTACGCAGAGGCCTTGGGGGATCTCGTAGCTGATCATTTGTGCGGTTGCCCGTAGGCTGCCAAAGAAAGAGTATTTGTTATTGGAGGCATAGCCGCCGAGTACTACTCCGTATACAGCCAGCGATCCAATGGCCAGAATGTAGAGAATGCCGATATTAATCGCGGCGCCAGTGACCGAGACATTAAAAGGTTCCACAGAGCCGCCACCAATAAACGGGATCCAAGTTGGCCACATCCAACCCTCGCTTTGCCACAGGCCACCCCATGGCACAACAGCCCAGCCAAGCATTGCAGGGATTATGGCGATGACTGGCGCAGCAACAAATAATGGGCGATCTACATTCAGAGGCGTGTAGTCCTCTTTGAAGAGCAGTTTTATGCCATCAGCGAGTGGTTGGCCCAAGCCCCAGCAGTGAAATCGAAATGGCAGGATCCCCAGGCTCAGTCCTGTTCGGTTAGGACCGATTCGATTCTGAATCCACGCGCACATCTTGCGTTCCAGCAGGATCAGGTAGGCACACGCCAAGAGCATCACCTTTAGCGTAACGGCCACGGTCAATACACTGACGCAAAATTGGGTACTCATTGCACCAGTTTTTACTGTTCCTTCCGATTCAATGCAACCAAGGCGGGCCAGTTGATAGAATGGAAGACCGAAAGGTAGTGCAGTGGTCCGTAAGCATAAGAACGAATCCAAAACCAGTCGGTCTGATCATCGCCCGATTGCATATTCCGCGTCCAGTGCTCCAGTGAAGGAGTTGTTCGAGTCATTCTTGGTTGCTTTTATGCTCGCCTTTGTCCTGCGAGCTTATGTCGTTGAAGCATTTGTGATTCCTACCGGGTCAATGGCACCCAGTCTGTTGGGCCAGCATGTGCCGATTCGCTGTTCTCAATGTGGATATCACTTTAAAGTTGATGTCCCGACATCAGGTAGTGCCAAGGCCATGCCGCTTCGCATGCAACAGGAGGTGACTTGTCCGATGTGTCACCTGCCTATTTCACTAGGGATGGGAGTTCGACCGCAAGCTGGCGATCGTATTTTAATTCACAAGTACATATATTCTTTTTCCAATCCAAAGCGATGGGATGTTGTTGTTTTTAAGAATCCCAGTAATCCACACCAAAATTACATCAAGAGATTGGTTGGCTTGCCAGGAGAGACACTGCTTATCATTGAAGGTAATGTTTACACCAAATCACAGGGTGAGGATATGTCAGCATGGGGTATCGCGCGAAAAACAGATACATCAGAAAATCCTCATGCAACAGAAATTCAGCGATCCCTATGGCAGCCAATTTACCACAGTCAGTATGTTCCAATAGACTTGGGTGAACCCGGTCGTGGTGCAAGGCGATTGCCTTGGCGATGTCCATGGAAAGCAATAGACGGTCAATGGCGGATCAATGAGCATCGCAGTTATCGTCATGGTAGTTTTACGCATGGAGCCATTGCTTTTTCCTTTGAACAACAATACCACAAGGAATTTGATTGGTATCCATACAATCAACTTAAAGAGCAGCATGGTAATCTTACGCGTAGAAAGATTATTCCTCATCCAATTGAAGAAGTTCGTGTGGCTGCAGCATTTGAACCTGATCAGTCGGGATTGTCGTTGGCTCTATCCACAACGGCTCGTCTTGACCAGGTTGCCGAAACTGCTCGGGCTCTACCTTTGGTCGGGCGAATCGATGCTAGCGGGTTAGCCAGCCTTGAAGTACAGGTGCCCGGAGAAGAAATAAGGATCCTCGAGCGTAAGCAGATCAGCCCGCTTCCAAGCGGACGCGCTACAGATGTGGAGTTATGGTATGTCGATCAGGAAGCAAGTCTTTGGGTCAATAGCAAATGTGTTTTGAGGTGGTCTTTTGATTTTGATGATATTGCAATGGTCAGTCGGCGCAATCGGCTGGCTGGTAATAGCTTCCCGCGGATTATGATTGCTGTAAGCGGTTCGCCTGTTACGTTGCATCGTATCCAAGTGGATCGTGATATCGCCTATATCAGTGATGATCCACACGGTCGTGTGGGGCGGGGCACACTGTCCAAAATGAGTCCCCAATTCAGGGGGTATCCAGTTGAGATTCTTGAGGGGCAGTTTTTCTGCCTAGGGGATAATAGTCCGCTGAGTCATGATGGAAGGTTTTGGAACAAGGTTGACCCTTGGATCGGACGGACAATGCTTGTCGACGAGCACCATCGTTATGGCGTGGTTCCCGATCAACTCATGATGGGCAAGGCATTTTTAGTATATTTCCCGGCACCCTATGCGCCTCGTCCCAATTGGCTTGGTGTTTTGCCAAATTTTGGGGAGATGCGTTTCATCCGTTAGGGTGAGGTCATTCGGTTTATCCACAGCATTTGTGGTGGCATCACGGTCAAAGGCCATCGTGAGGTTGTCCGAATGAGGATTTACAAGTTGGGTGGACGCTAGGTGTTTCGTAAAGTTATTTAATTTAAAGGTTTACCGTATGAAAATCAGGTTCTCTCGCGATCTTCCGAATGATGAGGTGAGTATGATTTTGGCGTGAATAATCATTTATAGACGTTAAGTGCCAATGTCTATCAACAGGATATCCACATGAATCTATGTGCTTGTTATATCTTGTCGTTAAATAGTTCAAGCCGTCTTATTGGACGATTACTTGCCGAATGACTTTTGGCTTAGGCAGGGCAGGGATGTAATCATTTTTCAGGCCGTCCACTTCTTAGAAAGTACTCGATGAGTTCATGTCCGTAGTTGATATGAAGGTCAGACTGTTCGGCATTGGCCTCAGTAAAAGGCTGTTGCAGGACCGAATTTACATGTCGACCGCACATAGCAAAAGGTACAGGTGTGGGGTCATGCTTGCGTGTTGATACAGCAGTGTAGTGGTCGGGCATGTAGAGCATGCGAAAGCCCGATTCGGCATGGCTTAAAGTTTCGAGTAGGGGCCCGACAATGTGTTGGTCTATTGCCTCAATGGCCTCAACCTTTGTTTTTGCATCGGCAGCGTGCGATGCTTCATCCGGTGACTCAACATGGATGCAGACAATGTCATATGATGCCAGTGCCTTGATGGCTGCGGAGCCAGCGGCGGCATAGTCGGTGTCGTGATAGCTGGTTTGGTCAGGTACATCAAGTCGATCCCATCCAATAAGTCTTGCCAGGCCCGCCAGTAGATCAACCGCAGTGATCATGGCTCCACGTAATCCAAATCGTTGCTCAAAGCTATTCATCTGTGGTTTGCGCCCCTGCCCCCAAATCCATAATTGGGTTGCTGGTGGTTCGCCCAATTGACGCCTTGTAATATTGACCTCATGGTTCGTGAAGAATGATTCGCTATCGTTCATAAGTTGAAGTAATACGTTACTGTGATAAGCCTGATTGGGCAGGTACTGATGAATCGGCTCGCCAGGAATATCGTGTGGTGGCGTGGTTGATAGGGTGGACCAGTCGTGTTGTCCGGAGGTGTCAACCAATATGTTGCGATAACTTACCCCCGGCATGAAGGTCATACCGGACCAATCTTGGCTGGCAGAAAAATCAGTTAGTAAACGATGGGCCTCGGCGTTACTGATATGGCCAGCTGAGTGGTCAAGCATTTCGTGGTCAGTTACGGTGACCAGGTTGGCTCGAAAGGCCCAATCGGTATTGCCCAGTTCAATACCCAGTGATGCGGCTTCTATCGGTGCACGGCCTGTATGGTATTTCGCTGGATCATAGCCTAATAAGCTCATGCAGCAGATATCGGATCCGCATGGCATGCCATCAGGTGTCGTTGCGACGATTCCCTGGCGTCCCTCAATGGTGATACGATCGGTATTTGGCTTTCGTGCCGCAGCAAAAGGTGTACGGCCATTGAGCTGTGGGAGCGGAAAATCAGCTCCTCCATCGGCAATAATAATCACGTATTTCATTACAGGCGTATCGGCACACCTTCTTGCTTCCACTTCTCAAGTAGAAGTCGTAGATCATCAACCGCCAGGTTGATCCGTTCCAATGCATCGTTGAGGTTATTAAAAACGGCTGGATCATTGAGCAGTTTGCTCGCTGAGCCTTCGCCTTCATTTATCTTTTTGACGATTCGGCGCATCGTGGTCAGAGCCCCAGATAAGTTGTCTGCCAACGCCATATAGCTATCAGCAAGTTGGTCAACGCTCTGTCCGGTTTCAGTTGCTAAGCTGGAGAATCGATCCGCCGCAATAGTCACTTTTTCCGTCATGGTCGCCGCATTGGCCGCCGCATTTCGTATGTCGGCGGTTAGCTTGGGGTCATTAAACAAGGCATCCAGGCCAGCCAAAACGGATTTCAGTTCGGTTATGCGACCATCACTACGTTCTAAGATTGTCGCTAGATTGCCGGGAAACCGACCTGTGTTCACCTCGTCGGTTGATCGTGGCTCAACGAGTTTATTGAAGTTTTTACCCAACCGCGTCCATGCACGACTCAGATGTGTAAACTGCTCAAACGGTCCGTCAAGCACCGCCCGCATTTCAGATGAGACACGGCTGGCTAAATTTGGTACACGTCCTTTCACACGCGCGCTGCCATCGGTTAGCAACATGGCCATCATTTCATTTTCTTCTAACTGATCGACGTCAAACTCAAGTGCGGGGCTGCCTCCCAGGATGTGTGCGACGACGGTGACATGGGCGTTTGTCGGGATTTGCACATCGTCCTTAATTCTGGTGAGGATGATCACACCTCGTTTAGGTGGTGTTTGTAGTGTTACTGATTGAACTCGGCCAATATCAACACCACTGAGCCGTACCCGACTGTCTTCGGTCAAACCGCCAGATTGATTCAATTCGATATGAATCTCATAACCACCTTCAAACCATGGCGGGATATAGCCAAATAGAAGAAGAATCATGCAGAGGCAGACGATACCGCCTATACCCATGAGTCCCACGAGGAAGTTTTGCCATTGTTTTGGCATGATGCTAGTTACTGTGAGACGACACGGATCCGTTCCAAGTCAGATTGTTCAGCTTGCCCCTTGATGAACCGCTGCACCAGATCATTATCACAGTGGGTAAAGGTTTTTACGTCACCATCAGCCACTATTTGTCCATCGTAGAGCATCACAATTCTGTCGGCAATTTTGTTCGTGCTGGCCATGTCATGTGTGACGACGATGCTGGTGATACCCAGGCGTTCGGACAGGCTGATAATCAACTCATTGATTACATCGGCTCGAATCGGATCCAATCCGGTCGTTGGTTCATCATATAGTACTACTTGTGGTTCAAGGACAATTGCTCGCGCCAATGCCACACGTTTACGTTGTCCGCCTGATAGATCAGCGGGCATTTTATTCTCAATACCGGCCAAGCCCACCATTTCCAGGACGGCGTTGCAGCGTTGGTTTTGCTGCGAAGAAGACATGCTGGTGTGTTCGGCGATTGGGAACCTTATATTCTGTCCAATGGTTAGGGAGTCGAATAACGCACCCATCTGAAATAAGAATCCAATCTTGGTGCGCACCGTGACCAGATCCGCCTCGCTTAGATGATCAATACGCCCCCCATTGAACCATACCTCCCCCTGATCGGGTCTGATCAAGCCCACAATATGTTTAAGCAGTACACTTTTACCGGTACCGCTGGGCCCGATGATTACCGTCGTATGTCCGCGTTTAATTTCAAGTGACACATTATTTAGGACTTGGTTTGATCCAAATGCTTTGGAGACATTTTCCAACTGGATGATTGGATTATGACGGCCGACATCTTCCTGAGCAGATTGTTTTATGGGGTTGGATTCTGTCACCGGTGAGTCACCTTTAAGCGAGATCCTTTCTGTGTGCCAGCATGTATGTTAAACAGGAGGCGTGGAGTTTATTTTAGTATGTAATTGGGCTATCAAGGAATTCTAGGGAGGACTGTACTTGTTGTTTAGTTAGCTATTCGTATTTCTTGATATTTTCTATACAGCGGAAGTGAGTTGTAGAGATTCATGATTGTTCCACCTGTCTACTTATTGGGTTCCTTGATTTTTCTTGAAATCATTAACCATGTGGTCGCGATCCTATCATGGAATCTAACTGTTATTCCGTTGAATGGCAACGCTCTTGTTTGTGCGAGAGATGTTGGATTTTATCTGAAGTGTGTAATCCGTACTGATTGCTAATATATAGCTTTACGACTAGGTTGTGGCGGTTAATAGTTTATTTTGTCTGTGCTTAGTGAGACGCTCTGTATGGCCAAAGCATCATCCTTTTTGTGCCCATCCTGTGACAAGCAGTTTCGTTGGGAGAAGAAATATGCCGGTCGCAAGGTCAAATGTCCTCAATGCAAAGCAGTCATTCGTGTTCCATCGGAACCTGCAAAATCAGCCAAGTTGATCAGGTCGAGTCCTGCCAAGGACACCTTACAACTTGATCCTTCTGAACGCAGTGGATCCAGTTATGAACTGGACGTTGATGCTTCATCGCAAGTGGGTGCAGTTGCCAGTCAAGCGGCGGTTAAAAATACCGGCAAGTGCCCCTCGTGTAGCGCCAAGCTTTCACCTGAAGCGTTGATATGTATTCAGTGTGGTTTTAACTTCAATGAAGGCAAGCAGATTAAAGTTGATACGGACCAAAATCCGTCGGGTGCGGGCCGTCCGATTGCAGGGATCCCTCTCAATGCCCGTCAGAAAGAGGATGAATCTCGGCGCGAACAGAAGAAGATTGATCTTCAACTCCCCATCACGCTTATTGTATTTGGGGTCATACTCATATTGGTTAACCTTCTGGTACTTGCGCCTCGGGTTCAAGCGGATGTGGCTACTGGAGAGAGATTGAAATGGATGGGGTTACAAGTTTTTTCCCAGTTCGTGTTTATGATGCCGTGCTATTTCCTTGCGGTTAGGTTGCTGCATGCGGGTTTGGGGGTGATGGGTAAGGCAATTCTTAAAATGGCTGGCTTGGCGCTGATCATCATTGGCCTCAGCGTTTGTATCCAAAGTGCCCTGACGATGACAAATGCAGGTTTTGACGCAAATTATATTAATTGGGGTATACGTGCGTTTGTGATTAGTACGATCTTTTGGTTGATTGGTTCCAAGAAATTTGAGATCGAACCAATGCCTGCTCTGGTGTTGCTGCTATTACTTGTTCTGGTACCTATATTCGGCATCGATTGTGTTCGAGAGTTTCTCGTATAGCCCCGACACCTTAGATGTTTCCCTGGCTCTCTCTGTCCTGTTGTCCCTTGATTTCTTTGTTTGGTTTTGCCGTGATCATTAGGTAAATGTTTATTGCAAATAGCAGTGGGTTGTTATTTGAGGACCTTCCCGATGAGTTTCTTGGCTTCTTTGGGAACGTGCCAGTTAAGATTTGATTTGCGACGCATATCCTCTTGGAACACTTTGCCCAGCAACTCAAATCCAACCTGAAATTCCTTTCCAAGTCGACGTAATTGCTGTTTGGCTGTGGAACCAAACAATGCAAGCTCTAAGTCACTGGTTGTGATATTTGGTCTTTCACCCAATTCCCCGGTCATAGGGATGTCATATACATTTTCAGGATCGACAATCTCTATAAGTGCTGGTTGTTCTGTAAGCAGCGAGGCGCCAAGAATCCCCATGCCTAATTGGTATTGTTGTGATACGAGATCAGCCTGGCCTTGAAATCCGATCGCCAGATCCTCACTGACCAGCCAGAATTCAGATATCTTCAACCTGCCCTTTTCAGCGTGCATATGTACGGGTGTAAAATGTGCCAAGTAGGTCTGATTCTTGGCTGCAGCGCGTTGTTGTAACGATCCTGGAAGTTGGAGGGCAACCCCAGCCACCCCATCAATAAATTCTGCCAGCCAACCCTTACGCGTCATGCGTAACGTGCCTAGTTCAAGTGTCATATCTAACATCAACTGATCAAGATGATTACGGAAATGTTTCAGTGGTACCGTGAACGGCTGCTTTTTGACCAAAAGGCGAATGGGTTCTTGTGAGGCTATAGCATCTCCAAAGATTGGGTGCAGATGCCCCAAGAGTGTCTTCGTGCTTTTTTCGGTAAGCGAGAGCGATGCGCGGATATCATTGTGGAGTGTAATCCGTTGGTTCTGGTCAATTGCTAGGGGCAATGGCAGATCAATCGTGTCGCTTTTAACCCGTAGATTGAGGTTGCCAGGGAAATTTCCTTTAGCTTCAATATCTACGATTGGTCCAAGCAAGGCCATCACTTTACCATCCTTTCCGAGAAGGCCATCAATCACCGCCGTAGGTATATTAGACAGTTGGGTGTCGGTCTTGACTCGAAAACCATTTGAATTCCAATGGCCAGAAGAATCGAAAAGGCCCCCAAGGACGGTTTGTGAACGAAGCAGACTTGTTTCAATCTTGTTGGTGTTCTGATCTAAATGATCAACAAGTCCAGAAAGATCAATGTTCATGTTTCCACGAAGATTTGTTGTCGAAGCATGAACCGTTAGCTTGTGCACTTTCAGGTCGTGACTCCTGAAAGCTTTGGACGTAAGGTCGACTGTATTGTGCATGCCTACAGTTACATCAAAAGAAATTTGATCGGGATCAAACTTCCAGTGCGTCTCGGGAGAGGAGATGTTATTTTGTATTAAACCGATATCCACCTTCTTGACATCCACGTGGAATTTGACAGGTTCCTTTAGTTGAACCTGTGTTAAAATGGTGGAATCCAGATCTTGTCGCTTGGCAAATTCATTATAGATCTGGGGACTAATCTCTAGTTCACCGTGTGATGACTCATCTAGAGTTATCCCGTGGTTGTATTGGTAATGGCCATCAAGTTGAATCATCTGCCTAGAGGCAGTTCGGATTCTGGTATTGAACAAGATTGGGTTATGGCTTGCTGGAGTGTATCGAAATGACAATGAACTTGATTCAATATGCTGGCCAGTCAACCATTCCAGTCGGTTTGGTTGCGCAATCCATTGTTCAATCAAGCGTACCGGGACGTAATTACCCGTGATATCTGTCTTGATAACCCGATGCGCTTGGGTCCAATCGATAGCTGTGGTATGCAGTTGCAGGTCACCTGCCTTGTCTTCGTGTACGAACTTAGTGCTAGCGGTTAGGTTCAATCGGTCACGCAAGTGACGGGTGTTGGCGGTGACGACGAATTGAGATAACGACAAATCTTTAAGTTTCGAAAGTCCTACTGGTTGGATTTTATCAAGTGTGATAGATACCGTGCCTGCAATACGATCCCATTTGAATGGTCGGATGGGAGCAGTTAGTCCCTTAATGCCCAACTTGGCATGCAGGGGGGCAGACAATGAAAATTGCTGGATGATGCCAGGTAATGATTTAGACCTGTTGGCATGTTTAATCATCTTTTCCAACCGATCAGGGGTGATAGCCAAGTTGGCTTGACCGGAATGGATCGTTAGTTGTGATGTGGTTGCATCAACAGTGCCGACAAATTCTGATTGGTGATGGACAGAGGAGTTGGCGATCTTAAAACGGATGTTATGGCCATGACGTTGTGCAGTGAATTGTATGTCCATGTTGGCGCCAAGGGCATTGGTACAGAGCGATTCGGAAAGATCCGAAGTCAACCCTCCGAGACGGTCAACGGGTAGACCGGTTATGGTGGCGTGGGCGCTGATGGCTGCACCGTTTAAGTTTAGGCGATGGTCTGGATGGATTGCGTGCTGAGCAGTTAAGGTCAGTTCGATCGGTGAACGATGAGTGTCATGCTCAGCAATTCCAGTAAACATGGCACGAACCTCATTACCAAGCACTTGAGCATCTATTGAGGTCTGGGAATCGATAAGGCGGAGAATGCCGTGAGTGCTTCCGGTATCAATACTGATATCACCAAGAGAGACATGGGCGTTAAAGGCCATTTGTGCCAGTTCAATTGCTTCATTGGTAAACCGGATCTGTAAATCCTTTATGCTGCCATCTAATTCAACGGGCGAAACCAATCTTGTGTGGGCAAAGGCCTCGGATCGTTTAGTTAAAGTTGACCAGGTGGCGGGGTCGATCCGTAATTGCATAGTCATTGGCGTCGTGACAGCCAATTGCCCATTGTGGCCTGTGAGATGCCCTGTCGCATCAAAGTTATTGCTGTGAATTGATACCTTCGTATTGAGCTGGTTGCGATTGCCTTTGGCGTTTATCTTTAAATCCAGTTGTTCACCCAAGAGTTCTACCAGCAAACCATCTTGGTTAAGTAACCGATCGAGCAGTAAAACTGGAACGTCTAGAAGTTCAACTTCACCGTCGACCTCAATTGCGTGCAACTGCAAGTTACCATCAGTGTCGAATATATTTTTAATTGTAAGATCAATGGCGCTGGATGATTTTCGATCATGTTGGGTGATTTCAGCATTCATCGATAGTGTGACTTGGCATGGATCCATTACCTCGAGATGGCCAGAGTTGATCTTGATGTTTACATCTGAACCATCGGTGGATGCTATGGATAAATTCGAACTGGCGATTTCAAGTTTTCCCCGAAGTGTTCCGCTCGTCCCGTCCCCGATTGCTCTGTTGCCGGTTGATGGTGTGCGTTCGGTGGGTGCAAGTGCAATAAGGGTTTCGTCTATCCGTGTAAAGGCCTGGGATATTTGAACCGTTCCGAAGTTTCTACTGCCCCGAAACAGGGACCAAAGGGATAACTCCGGCGCTTCAAGTCTGCCGATTCGCATGGCTTCAGCTCCTGTAGGAGCTAGCAGTCTGATCCCTTCAGCGCGTTGTCCCGAGGACCACGTTAAATCGAGATCTTCGATTTTCCAGGTGCCAGCAATATGCTGGTTCATCAGGTCAAGTGCGATCTTTGTGCCAAGATCCGTACTAACCAAGGTTGAAGCGGATGCAACAAGAAGACCAAGTACACCAATTAACAGGATGGCAACAATGAATAACCATCGGTACCTGTGACGCGGAGAATCATTGGTGTCGAGATTGACAGTTGTTGGGGCTGGTTTGGCCATGGGGCTCATCGATCCGAGAATTGGTGTGAGCAGGTATTGGGCATCGTAGTCCAAACTCAGTGGGTTGTATGCGAAAATTGTTCTGGCGTTAAGGGTTGATCATCAATTCAATCCTGAAGTGTCTATGCAGTAGGTTGTTACTGGTAAGTGGGTGTTGATATTGTTGGATGAATAAACTTGGCACGATCTTCTAGGCTATTGTCAGTTGATGGCGGGGCGGAAACTCAAAAGCTGTTGTTGTGGATGGTGCCGCCAATTGCAGCTACAGTCTATGAAAGACTATAACTATGTATCCGAGCTGCACCACATAATTCGATGCAAAATTGATACCTGCCACATCTCAGGTCTGACAAGGTCTTCCCTTGCCATCGTACATGGCGACGAATTGCATCCTGTTCGATTCGTTCACAGCTATGTCGATCAAATCCTTCAATCACTTGTCCAGAGGTGCCATCTAGGACCTCAACGCGGACGAAACTGGAGTTCTGATGTAGGGATGAGACATTCAGGAAAAGCTCAATATTCGGATCCATGATCTCAATCGGGTTGGTCGTCAATGTTCCGGGAATTTCTCGATCTTGCGTTTCTAGGCATGTCCAGCGATCCAACGGAAGTGTGGCAAGTCCCATGCGTGACATGCATCTGGAGCCGACCCCTGCAGTCTCCGCATTGGGTGAGATATTTTGTGCGGGCCAATAGCTCCAATCCTGTCCCTGGCCGCAATAGAACAGGTAAATGGTATTTCCTTTGACGATCGGTTTGTCACTTGTGACAAGGAAGCAGTCATCCCATTGTCCATGGGATCCACGTCGAATCAATATTTCAAATGGATTAACACGATTAAAGTGCTCACCATCGGTGCTGACCGCCAGCCGGACATCACCCATGTACTGTCCATAAAGACCTAAGCCGTTGGGTGTATACCATGCAGCTTCATATGGCATAATCCAATAGCCTTCATATGGTGCGACCATCACAAAATGATTTTCCACCTCAGGACCGTCATTGGGGTCCAGGATTGGGTTGTCGGTACTTCCGGTAAAATGTTGACCATCGGGCGAGAAGGCAATGGACTTGATCCGTACGGCGTCTGGCCCTGGTTTCTTGGATTGATGAGTGTCCTGCCAGATTAATTTAAAGCGTCGGTCCGGGTTTGATTCTTGTTCATCTTTAATGAATGCGACAATATCAGGATTTCGGCCGCGCCAGTCAGGGATCTTAAATGGTTCTTGTTCATGCCAATGAATTCCATCGGGCGAATAGGCGAGCCGGATTCCATAGTCATTTTTTGGAACCGGCCCCATCAACATGGCTTTGTAACGACGCGACTCATTAGGTTCATGATCATCCTTGAGGACAGAACCCCACCCAGCAAAGACAATATTGTTATCTTTTGAACCGTTGTATTCGATCAGGCCAAGATGTGGCTTGGTCCAGTGGATTCCATCGCTGCTCACCGCATAGCCGCTCGCCCAAGATTGCTGGTCGGTAAGGTCAGTTCCGTTGTACCAGCATTTAAATAGCTTCTCCTCCTCATCGTAAAGGACTGTTCTTGCTGCCCATGGACTGGCTTGGCGCCCGTCCCATTCATCGGCACGACCAAGCGGCAGCAAGGGGTTCATGCGGTGTTTGGTTGCTTCGCATACACGCTGGACCACATTATGGTTTTGTTGTACTTGTTCCATGGTAAGGAACAGGTACTTACGATCGGGTGGATGGGAAGAGGACGAATTGGTGTCCATGGTATTTGTCACTTTCATGTATACCTTATGTAGTAGCTACTTAGTTACGCCGACCTACCCGCGGCATACTTTCATAATGTCCATCACAACATGTGTCTAGAAATCCTAAAAGTTAGTTAGCCAATGGCTGGTTTCGTCAATAACTCCTGTCCGAAACAAGGTATTGAGGAATTTTGTTTATCATCATAAAGAATTAATTGTTCAGTTAAGGGATGCCTCCTGGTTCAGGAGACCTTGAGCCGATTGATTGCCGAGAGGTAAGCTCGTGCGGCTGCTTCAATGACATCTGTGCTTAGGCCCCGGCCTCGCACTGTGTGGTCATTGTGTCGTACCTGTACCATGACCTCTCCTTGAGCATCTTTCCCACTGGTAATTGAACGAGTCTGGTAATCTTCCAGGGTTACCTTTACACCTGTGATACGTTGAATCGTCGAGTAAACGGCATCGATGGGACCATCCCCAGTTGCTGCATCCATCTGTTCGTTACCAGCGGAGTCGCACAGTACTACCGTTGCAGTGGAGATTAAGTTCGTGCCACTGGTGACTTGGAAACGAACAAGCTGCCATAGCTGTCGCCCTGTTTGGAACTGCTGGTCCAGGATTGCTTCAATGTCTTCATCGTAGACCTCCTTCTTTTTGTCGGCTAGTTCCTTGAACGCAGAAAACGCTTTGTCAAGCATTTTGTCATCAACGTGATATCCCAATTCCTTGACGCGCTCTCCGAGCGCGTGACGCCCCGAGTGCTTGCCAAGTACAAGTTTGCTTTCCGGAATTCCCACGTCACGGGGATCCATGATTTCATAGGTCGTACGTTCCTTGAGCATGCCATCTTGATGAATGCCCGCTTCATGTGCAAATGCATTTTCACCAACGATTGCTTTATTCCTTTGGACATACAGTCCTGTCATGGTCGAGACCATTCGTGACAGTGGAAATATTTTCTTTGTGTTAATGCTAGTTGTGAAACGGTTGTAGTAGTCTTCCCGTGTGCTAATGCTCATCACAATCTCTTCCAGCGAAGCATTACCTGCCCGTTCACCAATGCCATTGATGGTGCATTCGACTTGCCGACATCCGTTTTCAACTGCCGACAGGCTATTGGCAACGGCCATTCCGAGGTCATTGTGACAGTGTGCCGACAGGATGATGTTCTTCTTGTCCAGTTCCGGCAGTTTCTCACGCACATGCTTAAAGATGTGTCCATATTCGGATGGCACTGCATATCCGACTGTATCAGGGATATTAATGGTTGTTGCCCCTGCCTCGACCGCTGCCGCAGTGATATCAACAAGTACACTCAACTCGGTGCGTGAACCGTCTTCCGGGCTGAACTCAACATCCTCGACGAAACTACGTGCTTGTCGGACCGATTGGACTGCAAGCTTGATGATTTCATCAATTGCTTTTTTGAGCTTGTGTTCACGGTGTATCTTGCTTGTGGCACAGAATACATGTATGCGAGGTCGATGTGCAGTTTTTACCGCTTCACCGGCACGATCAATATCACGTGGTACGCACCGTGCCAGTCCGGCCACGGTCGATTTTGTGACCTCTTTGCCAATGGTCTGTACCGCCTCAAAATCACCACGGCTGGTGATTGGGAAACCCGCTTCAATAATATCAACACCCATCTGTTCAAGGTGTCGTGCGATCTCTAGCTTTTCTGCGAGGTTCAAAGTCGCACCGGGTGATTGCTCACCATCGCGTAATGTGGTGTCAAAGATTCGGATGTGAGTTGGCCGGTCCATGGTCGTGCTCCTGTCCTATCGCAGCTTGTAACCCCGTGGCCAGTGTTTGATAGTCAAAAAAAAACCCTGTCCGTTTCAGTGGGACAGGGCTGCAATTGACTTGAGTTCGATTGCAGCCTATCCGGTGCGCACCTCAAGAAAAAGCAAGCCTAGCAGACGTGCTGGGTGGCGGTGTGTTCGTGTTGGACGAATCATTATCATTTAAAAAAAATGATAATGAACTTGTCGTTCTAAGTCAACAAAAACATACCGAAACGAGATCCTCTCGCATTTTCAAGGCCAGATTGGTCGAATGGAAATATCATTTCCATAAACTCGATGACGGTCGATTTGTGGTCAAGGATTCTGGCTTAATACCAATCAAGGAATTGATCTCGATAGCTTCCTGGAAGCGATAGGAATTCCCCTGCGTTTTGGATAAGAATATCAGCTTATTATTCACGAGAAATTAATACGTGAACAGGCCCAATGATTAGATGATGGTTAAGCTGGATGGTATCTGTTTACGATGTGTTACATTTAAATGGGCCACCATTATAGTTTCCCCTTCTTTTCCCAACTCTGGAACAACTTCTTTTGGTAGGCTGCTTTGGCGGCCGTATCTTCCTTGGCACTATGGGCATGGTAGATCAAGCCCAACGCCCGTCGAAGGCGATCGCTTTGATTGGCATCGGCGCGGTGAATCGTCATTGCATGATGCACGATCAGATCACCAGGTTTGGCTTTAATGGGCACCTCGATCCGCTCGTCACTGGGATTGTAGTCGCTGATTCCCTGTGAAAATCCAAACGTGTCGCTTGATTCATGTGGACGTAATCCTCGGCGGTGCGACCCTGGCACGTAGCGGATACATCCGTTCACCTCGTCAGCTGGATCGATCGGTAACCAAAAGGTGCAACCTTGACCATTATCAAGCATCCAATAGAAATTATCTTGATGAGGTGGTGTGATCTGGCCAATGCGCGGTGCCTTGCCAAACATTTCGACCTGGCGAGGATCCATTGGTTCCCCCATGACCGCAGTGGCGAGGCTCACGATTGTTTTATTATGGCGAATTTGATCAAACCATTCGTGATGCTGTTGTAAAAACTCAATTCGAAATATTGAATTTGCCTGTTTCTTGTCCTGATAAAACACATACTTAGACTCGAGTTGCGGGACGATATCGCGCTCGAATTGGTTCATTTGATCGACCAGTTCCTGGGCTTGGTCTGGTGAAAAGAATTCACTTAGGACCAGATACCCGTCACGATCGAATCTGCTTTTATGATCTTCAGTCATTACTTGGATCTGTGCTAGCTAAAAGGTCAAATATGTCTAGATTATCTTATCACAGTTCATTAGGGAGATCATGTGATATGGATTGACCAGGCTCTTATATCAAGATATCTTTTGTGACTCCGTCAACCGGCGGCGCCTAACCAACCCTTAGCTGCAAAGGAAGGCAAACGCGATATGAGCACGGCTTCACAATCAGTCACCGGCGAGCCGATCACGCAGGGTGGAGGTCAACTTAACGTGCCGAACCAGCCAATCATCCCTTTTATTGAAGGTGATGGTATCGGGCCGGATATTTGGGTTGCGTCTCAGCATGTGTTCGATCAAGCCGTGGCCAAGGCCTACGATGGTCAGAGGGCAATCGTCTGGAAAGAGGTCATGGCCGGCGAGAAAGCGTTTAAACAGACAGGTGAGTGGCTGCCTGACGAGACAATTGAATCATTTAAAACCTATTTGGTTGGGATCAAGGGGCCATTGACAACACCGGTTGGTGGTGGCATTCGTTCACTCAATGTCGCCTTACGGCAGCTGCTTGATTTGTATGTTTGTTTGCGTCCTGTGCGTTATTTCGATGGCGTCCCCAGTCCTGTCAAGCGCCCAGAACTAACTGACATGGTGATGTTCCGCGAGAATTCCGAGGATATTTATGCCGGTATCGAGTTTGAGGCTGGAACAGAAGATTGCAAGACCTTCAAAAAGGTGTTTTCCAGTACCTTTGGCGATCGTTTTAAGAAGGTGCGGTTCCCCAATACCGCAGGTTTCGGAATCAAACCCGTAAGCCGCGAGGGGACTGAACGATTGGTCAAAGCGGCCATTCAGTATGCGATTGATAACGGTCGCGAGTCAGTGACCTTCGTCCACAAGGGCAACATTATGAAGTTTACTGAAGGTGCTTTTCGCGATTGGGGTTATAAGACCGCCAGGGAGCACTTTGGGGCTAAGGACTTGGATGGTGGTCCATGGCAGGTTATTGAGACCGGTGGTTCTTCGATCACGGTTAAGGATGTCATTGCTGACGCGATGCTTCAACAGATTCTTACGCGCCCAGCGGAATATGACGTGATTGCGACATTGAACTTAAATGGCGATTACATCAGTGATGCGTTGGCCGCATGTGTCGGTGGTATTGGCATTGCCCCCGGTGGTAATATCAACTACCAGTCTGGTCACGCCATTTTTGAAGCTACCCATGGCACCGCGCCTAAGTATACCGGCCAGGATAAAGTCAACCCTGGCTCGGTTATCCTATCGGGCGAGATGATGATGCGTTACCTTGGTTGGGATGAAGCAGCTGACCTGATCATTAAGGGTATGGAAGGTGCGATTACGGCCAAGACTGTAACGTATGACTTTGAACGACTCATGGAGGGGGCCAAACTATTGAAATGTAGTGAGTTTGGTCAAGCCGTGGTCAACCATATGGATTAATCGAGGTTGCCGGTGCTCTTTAATCAATCTGTTGGCAAATGGGTTGTAGATTGTTGTAAGCATTATCACAATCCGTGCTCCGATGATTTCCCGGGGAGAATTCGTGGAAATTAAGTTAGGGGATAATGCCAGAGGTAATATTCTCTAGCAAAGAAGTGGCATCATGGTGCTCAGTGGATTGCGTCCAAGCTTATTCAAGCTGGTATCGAACTGGATAAAGAATTCCCCTTGCGTCGCTGCGGATCTGTACGGATTCCTTTTCAGTAGATTAAAGGCTATGGTGGTATTTATTTGTATGTATTTGGCAATCGAATATCCTGCCGACAGGATAAGAGTATTATGATCTTTAGCAGGTAGTTTATGTCACGCCAAGCTGAACGCGATCTGATCGAGCGGTTTGAAAAGCTCGTCCGTGAAGCTGGGGCCGAGCCCGACAAAATGGCGGGCAAGCTTGTTCGCGAGATGATGCACACGGCATTCAAACTGGTTCGCGACGGCGCTGATACGGGTGAGCTTAAATTGATTAGTCGCAGTATGAAAGAACTGCGCTATGCCCTAAAGGTCTTTCGGGAATACCGCGAGGTACGGAAGGTGACAATTTTTGGATCAGCCCGGACACCGGAGAATCACCCTGACTATCAGGCTGCGGTTGATTTTGGCCGGAGTATGGCCCAGCATGGTTGGATGGTGATCACCGGTGCCGGTGGTGGCATTATGCGGGCTGGACATGGAGGTGCAGGACGAAAGGCTTCATTCGGAGTGGCTATTCGCTTGCCGTTTGAAACAACAGCCAATGAGTATATCGAGGGCGATCCTAAACTTGTTGTTTTTCGCTATTTCTTTACGCGGAAGCTGATGTTCGCTTCGCAGGCTCATGCAGTTGTGCTGTTACCAGGCGGTTTTGGTACGCAGGATGAATGTTATGAAATGTTGACACTGATCCAAACTGGGAAGACAACGGTTGTGCCGGTGGTCATGGTGGATCCACCTGGCAGTTCCTACTGGGAACAATGGGATCAGTTCGTTAAGCAGGAGCTTCTTAGCAATGAACTAATCGGGCCGGATGATCTCAATCTATATATTCGAACACATGATCCAGAGGAGGCTGTTCAGCACATCTTGAAGTTCTATCGCAATTATCATTCACAGCGCTTTGTGCGAGATTCACTGGTCATTCGGATTCAGAGGAATCTAACGGCTCGCCAGATCGGTGAACTGAACAGTGAATTCAAGGACCTGATTGTCGAGGGTCGTATCGAACAGTGTGATGCGCTGGTTGCTGAGGGTGAGCGCGAACATCTTGAAATGCCACGATTGAGATTTTCATATACGCGACGCGATTATGGACGCCTGCGGCTTATGATCGATCGGATTAATGATTTTGGTTCGACTTAATTTAAGATAGTTGCAGAACGTGTATGGATTCTTATTGGAGTCAGGGTGGCAATGTGGTTTTAAAGCAGTAGGGAATAAGGTCGGCATAGATCTGTCGGTGGTAATGAGCCGCTCGGGTTGGTTTGGCATGCCACACCACACTTAAATGCCAGTGTGAGCACACAGCTACTGGATTACAGATAAATCCCTAGGCAATACGCGAAAAGTTGGTGGGTAGGACACATGGCTATGGATACCAATCGCCAGCAGGCCTTCGGGTCGCAAATGCTTGGGCTCTAGACGCTGTCTTTGTCGACATACTGGTATGCTTCGCGTTCGCCACGACCTGTGACTGGATAGTCCTTACGCAATGGATGCCCAGGATAGGTCTCCCAAGTGAGAATACGCCGAAGATCTGGGTGGTTATTGAAGCGGATCCCAAACATGTCGAACACTTCTCGCTCAGGCCACTCAGCACCTGGCCAGAGGTTGACCACACTGGCTAGATGCAGTGCCGGGTCCTCGTCAATGCCTGAAGTATCGAAACTTGGGGTGAGCATGACCTTTACGGTCAATCGAGTGTTGTGGGCATGGCTGGTAAGCATGTAAATAACGCCGAAACGCCCATCGGGCGCACCACTGACTGATGGATAGTTGAGGTAGTCCACGCCCGTCACATCACACAGGAAGTTGTATGCGCAGCGAGGATCATTTCTTAGAAATGACATGATTTCGTAGAGGTTTTCAGTGGGAATGACCACGGTTGTTTGCCCTCTAAATTCACTTGCCACAAGCTTAACATGCACAAACTGTTGTTTGAGGATTGGAAGTGTAGGGTTGCTAAGGGTGGTATCGGTCATGGTTTATGGTATAGAAAAACGAAGGATTCATGTTCTGGACCAGGATTTGGTTCCACTATTGTCGCGTTTTCTTATCGATCAGGGCAATCAAGGCCTCGATCATTTGTTGCCAGCGATCGGTAAGCTCAGGCCATTCGTAACCAAGTGCATCGGCCAGTCCAACTACATCGCCTGTCTGGATCGCATCTCGGACGTTTTTAAGTTGGTCAATTAGATTGTCAATGACAACGGTTGGCTTCTGATCGTCAACGGTTAAATAGTTTAAATTGATATCCATGAGATCGCACGATTGAATAACCGCCTGTTGAACCTGCTGCCATATTTCAATGCCTTTGCTGACATGCAACATGGCTTCGGTATTACTATCTTGGCTGATTAAATCAGATGCATGGGAAAATAGATGTTGAGCCTGATCAAGTGCACCAGGCAGTTCCTTGAGAGCCGAGCAGGCCACCTCATGCGGATTGGCTGAAAAGCAACGCAGTTCACTGGTTGGTGTTAATAAGGTTGATTGGTGTTGGTCCAGGTTTTCACCTCTTAGTGGTGTACCATTGAGTTTCACTTCAACGACAATTCTCTTTTGCGGTACTAGCATTGCACGTACTTCGTTTAGAACGTCGCCGATAACCGTAGCGTTTGAATTGGTGGGTTGATCGTCTACATAAATAGCCATCGGTACATCATACGTCGATCAGGATGGGGGTGAAATCGGCAAATGATTAAAACAATAATGCTGCTATCTGATTCTGATCTTTTTTGGTACTATTTTAATCCTTGGATCTTGTGATTGACGAGTAAGGAGATATCACCTGTGGCAGACAAGATTGTCGTACTCGATGGTTATACGCTTAATCCAGGCGATATTACTTGGCAGGGATTTGAGCAGCTTGGTGATTTGACGGTATATGAACGGACGCCACCTGCGCAGGCCGTGGTGCGTGCACAGAATTGTCCATACGTGATGACCAACAAAGTGGAGTTGGGTGCGCCAGAGATTTCTCAACTGCCAGAGCTCAAATACATTGGCGTGCTGGCAACCGGATACAATATTATCGATACAGAAGCTGCAGCCAAGCACGGGATTGTCGTGACAAATGTGCCGACTTACGGCACGGACTCAGTTGCACAACATGCAACAGCCTTGATGCTTGAATCGGTTCGTCAAATTGGCATCCATAATGAAGCGGTCAAGGCGGGCAAGTGGACCAAGAGCATTGACTGGTGTTTTTCCTTAGCTCCAATTAGCGAACTGACGGGAAAGGTTCTCGGTGTCATTGGCATTGGACGTATTGGTCGGGCATTTGCCAAAATTGCTGGTGCAATGGGGATGCGTTTGATTGCCCATGATGAGTATCCACCGGATCAATCGGTTCTCGATGAGTTGCAAGTGGAAATGGTGGAGATGGATGCAGTGTTTCAGCAGGCCGATGTTATCAGCCTGCATTGTCCTTTAACACCAAAGACGGACCGGCTCATTAATAAGCAACGCCTGGAGATGATGAAATCTAATGCAATCCTGATCAATACAAGTCGTGGTCCCTTGATGGACAATCAGGAGTTAGCCGACGCGTTGCGGGCTGGTCAAATCGCGGGTGCAGCAGTGGATGTGCTCGACGAAGAGCCGCCGCCGGATGACAATCCACTTATTGGTGCACCCAACTGTATTGTGACACCACACCTATCTTGGTACGCCAAGGAAGCTCGCCAGCGGTTGATGGGTATTGCTGCTGAGAATCTTAAGGCGTTTATAGCTGGTGATCCGGTGAATACTGTGCAGTAGTAACTTCTCGACGGTGGATGAATGCCGGCGGGTGGTTATTCTTGTAAAAACTGTCTTGTAGGGATTAGTCGCGTCATATTGGGCTGGTTTCGTTGGCGTGTTTGAGCCAAAGTCAAAATTTAGCAGGTATTCGCGAAGTACATCTCCGATGGTTCATGCATGTTGGCCAGTGCTGTGTGGTTGGGCGTTTATCAAATCACTGGGGTGAAGTAAATAGGTTAACTGCCACCTGAGTATTGATGGATCTTAAAGCGTGCAAGAAAATAATTGTCTTTGGTGGGAGCTTCGACCCACCCCAAATAGCGCATGTGCAGTTGCCTGCAATTGTCCTACGTGCAATCCAGGCTCAGGTGGTTGCTTATGTACCTGTTGCTCACCAGCCACTCAAACCAGAAGGCCCGATAGCTTCTGTTGAACACCGTTTGGAAATGCTCAGACTAGCGCTTGCCGATGTGCCCCATGCGGTAATCTGGATGGATGAATTGGATCGTGCTCGTGACAACTCTTCATATGGTCCAAGCTATACGGTCGATACCATTGAGCGGATGCGTCAGCAGGTGGGTGAGCAGCCAGAAATTCGTTTGCTTATTGGTGCTGATCAAGTGCATCAATTTGACAAGTGGCATGCATGGCAGCGGTTGATCGAAATGGCAGAGCCAGTCATCATGCTTAGGCCACCGGAAACACAGGCTTCATTGCTTGCGTCGCTACCAGCACAACTGGATAAAGTGCAATGGCAACGATATTTGATCGATGTGCCGACTGTGTCAACTAGTTCAACGCAGATTCGCCAGCGTTGTGCCCAGAAGAAATCTATTACAGGGTTGGTTTCATCTGCAGTGGAAAAGTACATTGGCGATCATGGTCTGTATCAAACTTGTTAGGATCGTGTAATGATTGTCTATAGCTGTACTGATTTAATTTTCTCAACAAAAATCCGATCGACTGCAGAATCCTTAGGAGTATCCAGTCGTCCAACTCGTGATCACAAAGCTCTGGCTGCCCGGCTTGATCAGATAGATGACGGGAAACTTAACGAGCCAGTCACAGGCTTGTTGGTGGACCTGGATTTGGGTGATAGGGCCATCGAACTCATTGCACAAGCCAAGTCCAGCAAGGCCTCTCCCAAAGTGGTGGCTTTTGGTTCGCATGTTGCTACGGAGTTACTTGAGAATGCTCATAAAAACGGCGCCGATTTTGTAATGGCCCGTAGTGCATTTACTGAGAATCTGCCGGATATCCTAATGCAACTTGTATTGCAATAAGTTTTGTGTAGTTAATCCTGTGGTAGGTCAACGATACGAATACACACAGGTTGTCCGTCAATCACCTCAAGTTTCCCGATCTCGGAGAGAGCTTTGTTCATGGCGCCTTGTCGGGCGTTGTGTGTCGTGATGACCACAGGAACGAACTTGTCTGCATCAACCTCGTGCTGGAGCAGTGCGGAAACACTGACACCCGCATCCCCAAGGATGGTGCCTACCTTAGCTACAACACCTGGTGTATCTCGGGCGCTAATTCGTAGATAAAAACGGCTTAGGAGGTCATCCGGATTAACCCAATTCACTTTCTTATGGTCGTTTGACCAAAGCTTAAGTTCGCCAAATGCATGCGGATACCAGCCGCTCGCAATATTAA
Organism: Phycisphaerae bacterium; assembly: GCA_963579995.1. Classification (GTDB taxonomy): domain Bacteria; phylum Planctomycetota; class Phycisphaerae; order Phycisphaerales; family Phycisphaeraceae; genus UBA6626. Next base: position 24,981 of record CAUZIY010000002.1, on the reverse strand, counting down.
TCACATCACTAACCACGGCGCTTGCCGTAGGCATTTGCCCGGCCCCCCGACCATAGTAAAGTGTTTGACCGGTGGCGTGGCCATAAACACTGAGCGCATTAAACGGGCCGTGGACTTGGGCCAGTGGGATTTCAGTATGAACAAAGCATGGATGGACGCGCAGGCTTACATGATCATCTGACTTGTTATTCCGTTCGGCGATAGCCAGTAGCTTGATATCATAACCTAGTTCAGATCCAAACTTAATATCGGTGAGATCAAGTGTGTCAATTCCTTCAGACCAAACATTCTCACTGGTTGCCTGTATACCGAATGCTAGGGAAGAAAGGATCGCGAGTTTTTCCGCTGCATCCTGTCCTGAGACGTCAAGTGTGGGGTCGGCTTCTGCAAACCCGTGTTCTTGTGCTTCACTTAGGGCTTCACTGTAGCATTTACCTGACCGGGTCATCTCGGTAAGAATGTAGTTGCATGTCCCATTAAGGATGCCGTACATGGCATTAATCTTGTTGGCCATAAGTCCGAATTGCAATGCCGTGACGATAGGGATGCCACCACCGCAAGAGGCTTCAAAGGCAATGGATACGCGGTTCTCGTGTGCCAGGGAAAACAGTTCGCCTCCTTCGGCGGCCAGTAGACTTTTATTTGCAGTTACGACATGTTTGCCATCAGATAATGCTCTTCGAACATATTGACTCACGGGACCGCGGCCGCCAGCGACCTCGATGATAATGCCTATATTTGGCATCGTGAAGAACTCATCAGGATCTGTGGTCACGATAGATGGGTCAATTTTACCACACTGCTGTGTTCGTTTGGCGTCGCGTACAAGGATACGTTGTAATGCCAGTTCGGTTCCCAAGCGACGTGTATAGAGATTTTTCTGTTGGCTGAGCATCTGTGCCACACCTTGGCCTACGGTTCCGCATCCGATCATCCCAATTCCAATGCGTTTTGATGTCACGATATTAGTACTCCGTTACCAAGCTGGCCTATGCTGTGGCCAGCCCACCTATTTGGGCTGGCTGGCACTAGTAGTCACATCGGCTACAGATCACTGTAGAATAGGATAAATGGCAGATCCCGCACGGAAATCAACAGGTGAACCGCTCATTGATCCGGCTTGCGCAGTCTTCCGCAGATTTCTTAAGCAACAAGGGCTGAAATTTACCAGTGAGAGGGCCAAGATACTTAATACAGTTTTATCAAAGTCCAGTGTGTTCGAGGCAGATCAACTACTGACTGAAATGCGTGAGGCAGGTCACCGTGTTAGTCGGCCTACGATCTATCGGACGTTAAAGCATCTACGTCATGCAAACATCATTCGGCAGGTTTTGATTGATGCCAAGCAATCGCACTATCAATTGAGTATTGGCCAAGACCCCCAGAGCTACCTCGTTTGTATCGATACGAATGAAATATTTGCGGTTTCAGCACCCGAAATTGATAAATTTACCAGAAAGATTTGCAGCGATCACGGCTTTGAGCCGGTTAGTCATCGCTTGATCATGTATGGGATTAGTCCGAAAGCCCAGGCAGCCGAAGACGATAAAAGTAGGGGTGACGAAGTTTCCCGGTAGTCTTTGGCGATCCCATACGAAAATTAATCAGACTGTTCCAGATCGCTTTGCTCAATGGGGCGGCTGATCGCATAATCACCTTTAAGCCATTTACCTAGATCAATCATTTTGCAGCGGGTACTACAGAAAGGGAATGACGGTACGTTCTCTATGACGCACTGTTGGCAGATTGGGCATCTGGGAGTTGATCTCTTAGTCACTTTGTCGGTCACGTTGTGCAACCTCCCTATAGACAGTCAATGCCTCAGATAATGATTCCATGCGTGATTGCCAATGACCTTGTGCTGTAATTTTAATTCGGCGTGTCTGTTCGGTGACGTGCTCAAGATCAACTTGAAGTGTACTATTACCAAGTAGGCTGGCGACACGATCAGCCCATTCGATAGCCACAACAGCGCCGGTGGCAAGTTCTCCGCCTTCTGGTTGCCAGCCGATTGATTCCAATTCATCCGGGCTCTGGAGTCGATAAGCATCAATATGGACAAGAACGGGTCGATCAGCCGAATTTTCGTACTCGTGGTGAATGACGAATGTGGGACTGGATATGCAAGAGGGATTGATTCCCAACCCCAAGGCCAGGCCTCGGACAAACTGTGTCTTGCCTGCCCCCAATTCACCAACTAGGCCAATGATGTCCCCTTTATGGGCCATGCGTGCAATTGTTGCAGCAATCATCTCGGTTTGCTTGACGGAATTAGTCACGCCATACCATTCAATGACGCCAATATCCGGAAGGTTCTGGTTATCCAATATGTTGCCATCCAAGATCTGTGATGTCCTTGTAAGTTTTGTCGGGTAGGCGGATGCGGACAAGAGATTCCTCTCGAGGTGGCTCCATAACGCCAATGCATGTTACGAGTACACCATCAATACCATTTGCAATGAGTCCCTCGGCATGTGATGGAGTCATTGTGAAACACAACTCATAATCTTCCCCATCACTTACCGCGTGTTTCCATTTAGGCTGATCACCTTGATCTGCTAGTAGACCAATTGTTTTACTGAATGGTAGCATTTTGGCATCTACCGTGGCTGAGAGCGACGCAGCTCGACACAAGTGTGCAAGATCTGATGCCAGTCCATCACTCAGGTCAATCATGCAATTTGGACGAAGCTGGTGATGAGTGGCCAACATCCGCGCCACCTGCAACCGAGGTTCGAAGTCAAGGTGATGGGTGTAACCATCAAGCGAATGTTGACTTCCTCCAAGTTGGCCGGTCACGCATATCACATCACCGATCTGTGCCCCACATCGCAACATTGGTGGAACACCCTTCATCGTCGCCATGACAGTTACAATTATGTTAAGTGGCTGTTCCCCTATGGCAATGTCACCACCAATAATCGGGCATTGGTACTTTTCTGCCGTGTTGCACATGGTGTCGAACAGCGTTTCTGCTTGCCTTTGGCTAAACTTGTGGGGTATACATCCAGCAACGACCGCAGCAACAGGCAGCCCACCCATCGCCGCAACATCGGAAAGGTTTCGAGTGATTGCTTTTCTCGCAATTTTTTCAATTGGGTCTTTAGATAGTCGAAAATGGACACCATCGAGAAGTTGGTCGACCGTAATTAGAACCTCTTCACCGCCGATCTGAATGGCCCCCATATCATCGCCCGGTGGTATGGCAACCTGCTTCCCAAGTGACGCGTTGGTTGCATAGATGTGCTCAAGCAATGTTGATTCGTGCATGTTACATATTGTATGGCATGACTAAAAGTTAAATCACCAAATCCCAAATCAGGGGCAATTGGACTTCAATATGGTTTACGACTACACCGAACGGGCAGCCACCATGTGAGCAGAATGGCCGGCTGCTGCCACAGATGGGCTCAGACTATCCCAGTGGATCAAGCCGGGTTCGGTAATATCTTGAAATATTGGCCCACCGGGTATGATGCGGACGGCATAGCCGTGTCGGCCACTGCGATCGGTATTAATTATTCCACGGAATTGATGGCGCCCTGCACCAAGATCTTGATGGTGGGCAAGATCAGTTGCCTGGCCATTTCGGATATGTCCATCGTTGTCAAGATCACCCGCATAGATTTGGACGCGTAGTTCTTCGGGACCAATATCCGCAAGGCTAACGGTTACGGTCAGGTTCAGTTCATCACCAACCCGCAGGGGGCGTGATGTATATGCATCGACATGCTCGACGGAAATTCTGTTCCATGCACTACGCAGCCGATCCTTTTGATGCGCTAGTTCAATGGATTTGGAAAGATTATCCTCACCCAACATGCGTGACCTGCGTAAGGCGGGCAAGTAAAATTTCTCAGTGTACTGACGTACCATCCGATTGGTATTGAACTCTGGCGCCAGAGTGGCGATACATTTCTTCATGCGGCCCACCCATTGGCGTGGTATTCCCTGTTCATCACGTTGATAAAAAAGTGGAATGATCTGCTTTTCAATCAAGTCGTAAAGAGCATTCGATTCGATTGCATCCTGTGATTTAACGTCGGCATAGCTTTCACCTCGACCAACTGCCCAGCCTAGCTCGCTAGCGTATGCCTCGTCCCACCAACCATCAAGTACGGAACAATTGAGAACACCATTGAGTGCGGCTTTCATGCCGCTTGTTCCTGACGCCTCCATGCCACGGCGTGGCGTGTTGAGCCATACATCGCAACCCTGGACAAGGTAGCGGGCTACATTAATGTTGTAGTTTTCGATAAATACGATGTGCCGCATCATGTCATGCTCTTGGGCAAACTGCACAATATGGCGAATAATGTCTTTGCCGGAAGAATCAGCGGGGTGCGCTTTTCCGGCGATGAGCAGTTGTACTGGTCGCCGTTTATTATTGAGTAGAGCACACAGACGATCAGCATCAGCCAGTAACAGGTCACCGCGTTTGTAAGTTGCAAATCGCCGGGCGAAGCCGATGGTTAAGGCGTTGGGATCGAGTGCATCTTCGGCTGTAGCGAGTTGATCCGGATTATTACCACGCGCTTCCATGTGTTGACGGAGTTGACGGCGAGTCCAGATAATCAGTCGGCGTCGGTTTTGCTCATGAATCCGCCACATTTCTTCGTCCGGGACCTCGTGGACGGTTGCCCAGGCCGATTCATCTGCCGGCTGGTGCTGCCATCGTGCACCCAAGTAGCCGTCAATTAGGTTGATCAACTCGCCACTCATCCAGCTTCGGGCGTGTACACCATTAGTGACATGGCTAATAGGGATCTCCGGCTCTGGAATACCTGGCCATATGTTTTGCCACATGTTTCGACTGACTTGGCCGTGAAGGACACTGACTCCGTTGGACCAGTCTGACATGCGGATTGCCAGGACGGCCATGGAGAAAAATTCGTTCTTGGCAGAAACGTTTTCACGACCCAGTGCGAGCAGCCCCTCAATATCCAGCCGTAGACTTTCTTGGTAGTGTCCAAGGTATTGCTCAACGAGTTCTGGTGGAAAACGGTCAATTCCAGCAGGAACAGGCGTGTGCGTTGTGAAAATATGGGATGCTGCAGCTTGCTGACGTGCCTCATCGAAGCTGAGATCATGTTTTTCAATGAGCATCCGTGTTCGTTCAAGAGCAAGGAATGCGCTATAGCCTTCATTCATATGGCAGATATCAGGGTGGATACCGCACGCTGCAAGAGCGCGGACGCCACCCACGCCCAAGACAATCTCCTGCTTGATCCGCATCTCCATATCGCCACCGTAAAGATGAGCTGTAATGTTGCGGTCTTCTTCCCCATTCTCAGGGACATTGGTATCCAGTAGATAAAGATCAATACGCCCAACACGCACCTTCCAGATGGCAACATGGACCTCTCGATCCGGCAACTCAATTGTGACCTTAATTTGCCGCCCGTCATCATCCCGGACCGGCTTGATTGGTAAGTTGGCGCAGTCCAAGTCAGGATAGTATTCCTGCTGCCATCCGTCTGCATTAAGGTATTGTTGGAAGTACCCATGGCGGTAAAGCAAACCGATGCCTACTAACGGCAGCCCCAGCTCACTGGCTGATTTGAGATGATCGCCAGCAAGGCATCCCAACCCGCCCGAATATATTTGCAAACACTCGGTTAAGCCAAACTCCGCGCAGAAGTAAGCGATCGTGCAGGGGCCAGGGTTGTCATGGAGGCTTGCCAACCATGTTGTTCGTTCTACATGAATCTTGAGATTTTCCGCAATACGGTGCATGGATGTTAGAAAGCCGTCATCAGTGGCAATTTGTTCCAGTCGGTTTTGTGGACAGCTACCCAACATCTGTACGGGGTTGTGTCCTGAGCGCCGCCACAGTTCGGGATCAATACGTTTGAATAATTGAACAGCTGTCGGTTGCCAAGACCACCACAAGTTATGTGCCAGTTCAAGTAAAGGATCGAGTGGCTCAGGTAATGAGGGGACCACATCAAATGAACGAATCCGCGCCAAATTCGGACTTAGCATATTCAATTCCCACTTTGGATTGGCCGCAAAAGTCTCCGCCGGACATTAGCTATGCCATCAGCTATGCCATCGGCGAATCATTAGCCATAAAATCGGACAATTCGGTTCCCTGCTTGATGTTATTAGCCCTTTGACGATTGGGTTGGCTTATTCATGCTTTGTAGCCTTAATAAGGCACTTCCAAATCCCCGTTCAATGGCAATGGCCTGTGTGTTGGGGGTCAGCCTCGACATGGTTTTGTCTTCTTCGCAACAGATGTTTTGGAAAATGATACGGTACCAAGGATTATCAGACCAAGGGCAGTCGGCAATCGGAGCCACCCAGCGCCCCATCTGGTCATAAGAGGGTTGCGATGATTGGCACTTATCTTAATGCCTGCTACGCATAAATCAGGCCAAGCCCGGCGGACAGAATCTCCAGCTTGAACGGTGGGTCTCTGCCTGATTCAAGCAGTCGTCAACTGCAGCAAGGACATTGCCTGGGCAACAATGTGTTCGGCACTTAACCCACAATAGGCCAGGACATCGTCTGGTGTTTTGCCACTTTTGGGTATCCGACGGACACACATTTGGCGTACATTAAACCCACCGCCATCGGCCGAAACTGCATCTGCAATCGCACTGCCGATACCACCACCGTAATTATCTTCTATCGTGAGAATCATACCGTTGTTCTGGTTGGCCAAGTCAAGAATTGCTTCTTGATCGAACGGTAAGCTGTAAAGATCGACAAGTGTGGCGTCGATGCCTTGCCCGTCAAGCATTTCCAAGGCTCGGTTGGTTTCATGGACCATGTATCCACTGGCACATATAAGCAGGTCTCTCCCGGAAGTCAGGACCTCGTGGCCACCGAGGTGAAACTTATGTTCGTTTCCGTAGAGAAACTCGACATCTGGTCGGAGTGTACGGATATAACACGCGCCTTCATGTTGCGCCATGGCAACTGTTAGGGCATATGCCTGGTGGGCATCAGACGGTTGCAATACATAGAAGGCTGGGTAGCCACTGTGATTTGCAACTGTTGTCCACGACCGGAACCATGCAACGTCTGGCAGTCCCATTTGGCTTGGACCATCTGCGGCAAGGGTAATGCCGGCATGTGATCCGCAGATGTTTATGTTTGCTCCACTATTAATGGCCATTTCAATCTGGTCATAAGCACGAGTCAAAAACTTTGCAAAAGTGGATACAAAAGGCGTCTTGCCCGCAGCACTCAGCCCGGCAGCGACAGAAATCATGTTTTGTTCAGCAATACGTGATTCGAAAAACCGATCCCGTAGTTGATCATCTTTATAGAAGTCTTCGGCAAAGGTCGAATTTTTAACATCGGCGTCCAGAGCAACCACATCATCAAATGCTTGTCCTAGTGCATGTAGAGCTAGACCATAGGCCCGGCGTGTTGCGAAGTTCCCCTTTGCAACCTGATCAGTCATGCCAAATGCGGTTGTTGCCTCAGAGAAACTCATAATAGGCTTGCGGTTGGCTGCAGCCGGTTTTTTTGCGGAAATAGTACTGATTGTCAGTGACATGTCCGCCGTTGCGCCAACCTGACGTCCCGTCTGTTCGAGTTCGGTCAGTGCTTGGTCAAGGTCAGCGCCGTCAGCAGGCTTGCCATGGTGCCCATCACCTTGCTGGGATGGGCTGCCCCAGCCTTTGACACAAACGGCGACAATTGCCACGGGGTTTGCTTGGGGATCGTACATTGTTTGGGCATGGCTACTCAGCGCATTTTGAATCTGGGTGGGGTTATGCCCATCAATTTGAAGGACGGCCATGCCTGCAGCTTCAAGCTTTGATGTAAGTACATCGCCCGACTGCTGTGCGCTGACGGTATCTGATTGACCATATTCGTTGCAGTTAAAGATGGGACAGACGCCTTTGAGTCCGAAATCGATGATAAAATCTACTGCTTCCCATATCTGACCTTCACGGCTCTCGCCATCGCCGATCACACAGAATATTCTCTTGTCAAGACCGTCGAGTTTAGCGCCAGCAGCAATGCCAGCTGCGATACTAAGCCCTTGTCCCAGCGAGCCAGTCGCCGCATCAAAAAAGTCAAATCCAACAGCAGGATTTGGGTGACCATCGATTAACGAATCAATGTCACGTAATGTTTCGATATCTTGAAGTTGCATCGAGCGCATGCCATCGCCGGCTTTTCCTATCGTGACACCCAAGTCGGCGCAGGCGGCATAAATAATTGGTACAGCATGCCCTTCGCTGAGAACGAGTCGGTCTGAAGAGATATGTCCAGGATTAGTCGGTTCCCATCGCATGTGTTGGTACATCAAGACTGTCACCAGATGCGCCAAACTAGCAGCCGATGTGGGGTGGCCGGAACCCGCGGCGGCGGTCATCTGGTAACTCAGCTTGGTTAATTCCACAGCTTTGGCGTGTATCGTCGAGTCAAATGACATTGAACGTTCCTTTGCCTCAAGGGGTCACGATGAGAAAATCCACCAATCGTTCGGGGCCGCGGTAACCGGAAAGCCGTGGCTCGCGTCCTCCATTATCTGTTGAATTGCCCGCAATCGCAATACGGTGGAAATGCACATAAATAATATATAGGTATCTAATAATGGTTGAATTTACAGGTTGTTCGACGACATGAAAGGCGCGGCCCAGTGATAATGGGTCAAGCCTAACCGCTAATGATTGGCGCAATCGTATGATTAGATGGTTTACTGAGGAAAGAGAACTTCACAGGTGTTCTGGACGCCAGGACCTACAGTGATCACGTTTTTACCCTGTTGCTTAGATTGCAGTGCCATCTCATCTGCTTTTTCAATTAGTGATTGTGGTGTTTGCCCGTCCCATGGAAAACTGGCCAGGCCGCCAGAAATGGTCAATGTACCAGGTGCCTCTTCAGCGAGTTTGGGGAATTCATGCTGGCAGATTGCTCTTTGGAATCGCGTGGCGGCAGTACGGACCGTTGCTGGATGCTGGCTGTTGGGACGACGCGGGCCTTCAGCATCCCAGAACACGACAATAAATTCATCACCACCAATTCTCGCCACTACATCATGGTCACGTACGACCGATGTGATAAGTCTCGCTGCTTCACGGAGGATTTCATCGCCGGCAGCGTGGCCGTAGCGGTCGTTATACAGTTTGAAGTCATCGATATCGAAAAGTAGCACCGTAATACAGAATCGCTGGGACTTTGCCCGATTCACCAGCGTATCAAGATAGCTGTTGAGGTATCGGCGGTTCCACACGCCAGTCAGTTCATCATGGAGTGCCCAGTCCCGTAGTTGATGCATACGGCCCTCCAGCGCGAGCCATCGTGCGAGCCAGTCTGCCCAGGGTTCCAGGTTGACAACCGTTACCGGTAGTGGAGCATGTAGCACTCCATATTCCTGGTCATGGTGTCGTACGGGGACGCAAGAATGGTGAGCTGGAAGTTGATCTGAAGATTCAGCGAGTGCAACGTGTTTAATCTTGCTGTGGTCTGCAAGCATTTTCATTGCAAGCTGACGGAGTTTTTGTTTGCTTAGGAGCAGAGAATCGATCAGGTCGATGTCACCAAGTTGATCGCCCTGCAGATCGTTTAAAACAGCTTGCTTGAGGTCTTGTGATGGGCTGGATCTGGCGCCTTCATGAAGAGCCTTGGCTATTATGGCATCTGCTTTGAGTTCCGAATTGGTTGGTTGGGTTACAGAATCGTGCGGCGTATTGGTGGGACGATGCCCCTGATCGGGCGAAATCAAGCAAAGTAGTTGTTGGGGGTCGACTGGTTCATCTAGAATGTGATCGAATCCGGCTTGAACCACACGGGCGGCCTCATCTTTTGATTGATGATCTACGACTAAGACCAACAGTGCTTCCGGTGCTAAACGGCGAAGAGCTGTCGCCGTTGGTTCTAGACCATCGGCAAGGTCCTTGATATGGCCGAGTACAACTAGGCGATTACCATTGTTTCTACCTGATGCAATATGCCCCATTGCCATCAAGAACCCATCTACGCAGGTTATCCCGGAGATCAGTTTTCTGTGTTCAATCTCATTCTGGATTCTCCACTGGAGCAGTGAATCAGTGCTGGCAATTAGCAAGTGAGTTGGCAGACAGTTGACAGTTGGATCATCGGTTGTGCCCGTTGAGTCACTAACAGACGAAAGCATGTGGCCTGGCTGCTTCACGATGGATCCTCCATGTCATGGGGACGATGCTCGCCATCAGATTCGTCCGGATCAATCTGTCCAATCAACATGGCTAATTCGTCGGCAGAGACCAGTGGCGACGGGTGGGGTTGGGATTCTGGCATATGTTCGGTTGATTGAGTTGCGTCGTGTGAAGGATGCGGAGCCTGTTCAATGGTTTGATCTTGTGCATCATCAACATCTAATGAGGGCGAAAGCTCGTTATCTATCTCAGATGCTAGCATCGTAAGGTGTAACCGTCCATCATTATCTGTATAGGAGATTTGGCGGCAGATTACCTTCGGGAAATAATATTGAACGGCTGCAAGTAACTGCCCTAGGCGGGGCACATAACTTGGTTCAAGCACAATGAGCGTGCTCGTTGGCTCAGTGCCCAATTCAGCCATAACGCTTGGTGTATTAGTGGCCACACACAGTTTTCTCCAGCGTTTGGCTAAACCTTCTTGGAGCGCTTTGTGTTCAGGTCTATGGCGACCGACAAATACCACACAACGTAGGTTTTCCTCCGCGCCGACAACGTGTGGTTGACCTTGATTGGCACCATCTTCCATCTAGGGGTTATTGTAACCTGAAGATTTGGCCGAGCCTAATAAATATTATGATTTACAGCTATTTTTACCTGCTGATAACGGATTGTATCTATCTTGACGAAAATGATTTATCATCACGGGTGGCACAACAAGAACCAAGAAAGATTTGATGGTTACACCGCCTCAAAAAATCGATGGTTGGTGCCATTGGGTGCGATTCGGATTCTTAGGGGCCGACTGCAGCGTGGGCAGTGTCCAACATAAGCCAAGCCTTTTCTATTGCAGTAGACGCGGCTGTAAACCTGGCAGCATCGCCACCGGATCGCGAGCCAGGTCCGGCCTTGGCAGGCCGTCTTGTTCTGCGAAGCTGGTGCAGGCGGTTTTGTCCTATCGAGGTCGATGATATAGTCGGGCCCATTCATCTATTGAGCCAAATCGGCATTCCGTCGTCGAGCCCTTAAGTTGTATTGCGATATATGACCTATTGATTACGGTGAGTTGAACGAGAATGCGAAGAAGTGATCAGCATTGAGGTCAGTTTGTTGGGTGAAATTGTCAACACTTAGGTCGCGTCGCTGGGCAATAAACTGAGCGACATGAATGACATACTGTGGTTCATTTGGGCGAATCTTGCGATAAGGTACGGGTGTTAAATAAGGTGAGTCCGTTTCAATCATGAGACGATCGATTGGTACGCGATCACTGGCTTTGGCAAGTTCTATGGCACTATTAAACGTAATGATTCCTGTGAAACTCACCATGGCGCCAAATGCAAGGATTGCATCAAGTTCACTAGCATTACCGGTAAAACAGTGGAAGACAAAACGATGACCAGGTATGCCGGACTGTCTCAGAAGATAAAGGACCTCATCTGTTGCTTCCCGGTTGTGGATGATGACAGGTAGATCGTGAAGTTGTTGAACCGCTTCTAACTGCCATGCAAGCAAACTTCGTTGCTGGTCGAGTGGTGGATCTGGATAGTGTTTATCCAAGCCCATTTCTCCTATCGCCACCACCTTTGGATGTTGTGAGATTTCTAGAATTGCATCGGTGATGCGAGATTGATCGGTCCAGTCGGACGCGTAATGCGGATGCACGCCAACGGTTGCATAGACACCTTCAAACTGCTCGGCCGTTTTAATGGCTTGTTGGGCATCGTCAGGCGTGGTGCCGACGCTGATCATGCGGTCGACACCTGCGATTCTGGCGCGATTAATGACTTCGCAAACTTGTTCGCGTAGACCGGAATAGGTTAGGTGGCAGTGTGTATCAATCATCTGCCAATCTAATCTGAATCGGTATATCGACCGTTGTGGGCAACAGGCACGCTTGGTCGGTACAGGCTTGATAAGTTAGCGTTAGTTTAGGGCTACCGGTTGAGGATGTTTCACCTGTTTTGATTATTTTGACATCGATGACAACATGGCCTTCATAAACATTGATGGGATCATCGCTGTAAGGGTATGTTTTTGATTCACCGCTGGGGTACGCAACCTCTAGTTTCACACCGTCAGTACCCATAAGGGAAACGCTGGTAGCAATCAAATTATCCATGCCGGGGTCATTGGCATTGATATGGAATCCATCCTGGATGTTTAGTGTGATACGGAAGGGTGTGTCATCATTGAGATTATGCGCCCCCAGATCCGCCTTGATAGAGACGGGACCGTTCCCCGTTGGTGTTGCTGTTGTTTCCGTGTCACGGATTCGTTTAGGATCAGCTTTAATGGCACGCAGAAGTGCATGCTGCATATGTGCTAGTACATATCCACGATCTGTGAGCACGCCGACAAATGACTGTAAATCCTTGACTGCCAGATCAAGGTGTTCCTCATTGTTGGTCAGCTCGTACAGGTCGATCAAGTTGTGAATCATCTGCGAGTTGCCTGTTGGAATCGCTCCGTCATGAGTGCTGCGTGTACGGACAAATAAGTCGGGTTGGTCGGCAAGGGTGTCGTAGTAGCCACCACCTGGAGCAGCAAAACGTTTCCGGGCAACCGTGATCAGGTCTTTGGCGCTGTCAAGCCAGTACTGGTCGTGATTGGTGCGATAGATCTCAAGTAAGCCGTGGACCAAAAATGCATAGTCATCTAGGAATGCGTTGATCTTGACCCTGCCTTTACGCATGGTGCGGTTGAGTGCGCCATCGTCTTGCCGCATATTTTCGAGAATATAGCGTGCGGCTCTAATAGCGGCGTCGGTGTAGCCCGATTCTTCCAATTGGCGGCCAGCCATTGCCAGCGCACCGATCATAATCCCATTCCAACTGACGATTATTTTATCGTCTGTGGCTGGTTGTTTGCGTTGCGTTCGCACGGGATACATCTTCTGGTTAATTGCTTGCCGTGCAGCAAGCAATTCTTCTAGCGGTGTATTGCGGAGCAGTGCGAGTTCGTCGAGACGAAGTGGCAAATAGAGTACGTTTGCTGGCGGCTCATCACGATGGTGGGGGTCTTGGAAGTTTGTGCCTTCATCGAGTCCATACAGCTGTGTTGCTAGAGCCGCCAGCTTTTCATCGCCAACAGCCTTTTTGATCTGTTTGGGTGTCCATAGATAGTTCAGTCCTTCCCGGGCATCGACCTCCGCGTCTTGAGCTGACCAGAATGTGCCAGTTGAGTCGGTCATTTCTCGTAGTACGTAATCACAAGTTTCACGGACAACACGCGCAAAAAACTGTGGATCTTTGGAGTTGGGACGGATAGCGTGTGCAGTTAGGTAGGCCTCGACGAGTTGGCCATTGTCGTAAAGCATTTTTTCAAAATGCGGCACCAGCCATTTGTCATCAGTTGAATAGCGATGAAATCCTCCACCAACCTGGTCGTAGATGCCGCCACGTGCCATGCGTTCAAGCGTATGGTCTACCGCATCCAAAATGTTCTGGTCGCCATCGTTTTGATAGACGGCAAAAAGTAGCATGAGATTGTTTGGTGTGGGGAATTTAGGCGCACTTCCAAAACCGCCATAAGTTGGATCATAGCTACGTAGCAGTTGAGTTGTTGTGGTTTGGACCAAGCCAATACTCAGATCACCTTCACGTTCCAGTTGGCCCAAGTGGGTCTGAATTGATGTTGCAATATCTTCGGCGCTCTTAAGGATTTCTTTCCGTCGGGTTGCCCAGGCATTTGTGATTCCCTCCATGATCTGGGGAAAGCCAGGTCTTCCATACTGACCGACAGGTGGAAAATAAGTCCCGGCGTAAAAGGGCTTGAGCCCCGGATCATTGGGACCATTCGCACCAGGTGGCGTGAGGAACACACTCATCGGCCATCCGCCGCCGCCGGATATCATTTGGGTGGCAGCCATATAGATATTGTCAATGTCCGGCCGTTCTTCGCGATCGACTTTGACGCAGATAAATTGGGCATTCATCTGCTTGGCAATTTCCTCATTCTCGAAGCATTGCCTTTCCATGACATGGCACCAATAGCACGTTGAGTAGCCAACACTTAGAAATATTGGTTTGCCCGTCTGCCGTGATGCTTCAAATGCTTTGTCTCCCCATGGAAACCAGTTCACTGGATTGTGCGCATGCTGGAGCAGGTATGGACTAGTTTCATGGATAAGCTCATTGGTGAACTTTGGGGTTTTAGACTTGGCGGTACTGTGGACGTGATTGGCCTGGATCTGCCCCATTGAATTGGTTCCCTGCATTACCGCAATCACTAAAACTATTGCAGCAGCTACGAGACCAGCGGTCGTTAGGAATGTCGTCCAACTTCTCATGACCTGTCCGGTCTCGATTGAATTTGATCGTTCAACACAGGTTTACAGCACCTGACATTTCGTATCTTACAATAACGTCATGTTTCGCGTATTATCTTGTGGGCGGTGGGGAAAGAGTGGATTATTTGCGCAAGGGTGAACACCAGATGGGCCTTTTCACAGTTGTACAGATCTCAGATATGCATCTGGATCTGCATCATGGTCAGTGCAAGGTAGACTTTGATGAGATTCGCGCACGTGTCGATGCGGAAGGTCCAGACTTAGTGATAGTGACTGGCGATGTGTCTGCAGACGGACACATTCATGCTGGCGTTTTTGATCGCGTCAAATCTCAACTGGATCTTTTTTCGGCGCCGGTACATGTGATTCCCGGTAATCATGATGTGGGTGACAAGCGGGGTGAGAAACATGAGGTAAAGCCTGAATACCTTGAAAAGTGGAAAGCAACTTTCAAAAGTGATCGGTTTCATGTACGGCGTGACGGGTGGAGCCTAATAGGCATCAACACACAGGTGTTGGGATCTTCATTTCATGAAGAGGTTGAGCAGTTTGCGTGGCTCGACGAGATTCTCGCCGCGGCTGAATCCAGGCATGAGCAAGTTGCAATATTTCTTCACGCAGCGCCATATCTGAATAAACCCAACGAAACACTCTGTGGCCCTAGTCAGTATTGGGGTTTTGATCCAATCCCCCGTGGCGAGTTACTTGAGCGATTAGGTCGGCCAGTTGTGAAACTGGTGGGCAACGGTCACTTGCACTGGCATAGAATCATTGAGAGAAATAGCGTGATTCATGTTTGGTGTCCATCAACTAGTTTTGTGGTTGATGACGCGATCTTTCCGGATGGCGGTGCGGTTGTAGGGTTTGTTAAATACGAGTTCAATGTGAATGGCGTTACATCTAAACTCATTTCGCTGGACACTAACCCCAAGACAGTGGTTGCCTTTCGCCGCACTGTGGATCTGCCCGGGCGGGCACCCATGACTTTGGCACGACTGGTGCTTGACATGAACGGCACCACATCGCGAGATGGCAACTTGCTTCCTGGCGTGGCCGATCGCATCCGGGACCTTGCCACGCGAATCCGTATCACGGTGTTGACGGCGGACACCTTTGGATTGGCCGAATCTTCATGGGCTAATTTGCCGGTTCATGTCGAGATTATTAAGACAGGTGACGACAAGCGTAAACGCATCGAGGAACTTGGCGCTGAATCCCTTGTTGCAATTGGCAATGGGCGTAACGATGTTGAGATGGTCAAGGCTGCAGCGATTGGAATTGCCGTGATTGGTCCTGAAGGTGCCAGCGGTGAATTACTGCGTTCTGCTGACGTAGTAACCAATAACATTGATGAAGCATTAGACTTAGTGGCCAAGCCAGTACGTCTTAAGGCCACGTTGAGAGATTAGGTCAGTAGATATTTAAAGAGCAACGGGTGGTATAGATGGGCGACCGAGATAGGTCCTGGCATGATTTGAGTGTATTGATCGCTGGTTGTGGCAGTATTGGCAAGCGTCATGCGCGGGTTCTGAGCCAGCTAGGGGTGAAGGATCTGCGTGTGTTCGATCCACAAACTTCTCAGGTTGAACAGTTAATGGATCAGACGCCACATGCCAAGCCATTTGTTTCGTTCGAATCAGGCTTGTCTACCAAACCTGACTGCGTATGGATCCTGACGCCACCACGTCTGCATGTCCCGTTGGCAATTAAGGCAATAAATGCTGGCTGTCACGTGTTCTGTGAGAAACCAATTAGCGATCGATTAGATGGCTTGGACGATTTGACGAAGCTCGTGGAGAAAACTGGCAAGAAGTTTATGGTTGGGTTGTGCTTTCGGTTCCATGAAGGGCTTTTGCGGGCCAAGCAGTGGCTTGATGAGGGGGAAATTGGTCGCCTTATTGCGGTTCGTGCCATGGTCGGTGAACCTTTCGACGAGATTCGACCCGATTATCAACAAGTCTATACCGCTGAAAACTTTCCATGGGGCGCCTTGGATCTGACACATGATATTGACTTGGCCATCTGGGTTGCCGGTCAGAATGTCAAGCAAGTTCATTCCGTAATTGGCACATATGGTGATATCAAGGTTGATACGCCGGATTTGGCGCAACTCTTAATTGAGTTTGACGATCGCTGTACAGCAAGCGTTCATCTTGACTTTCTTCAGCGTTTGCGACGCAGACAATTTGAGATGATTGGTACAAAAGGGGTCATCCTGGTGGAGTTTTCCCAGTGGGAGCAATGTGTGTTGTCGTTATGGAACAACGCTACGCGTCAGTGGTGCCATGAGATCATTGCAACGGACCGGGATGATATGTTTTGTGATGAGGATCGCCAATTCCTCGAAGCAGTTGCATGCGATGGCCTGATTCAATATGGAATTGAAGAGGCATATAAATCAGTAAGGGTTGTGCTTGATGCTCTGCACCATTCGTAGGTCGATCTGTAGATGTTGTTGCGCTATTTCTGTCTTTGTTGCATCAATGCGATTTGCTTTTCCCCAATCGTCCTGACTTGATCATCATTGAATTTCGCTAGTGGCTGGGCACGCGGATGGTGTGAGTCGCGGTAGGGATCGTTACGAATAGCGTTGTAGCAGCAGATCAACGTCCACCGCGGATTATCACTTTGATTCTTGTCAGATCGGTGTAAGAGATTGCTGTGGAAAAATACGCCCGAGCCAGGTTCGAGTTCGAGATGGATCAAGGGAAGGCGTTGTATTGCTGCATCAACACGCTCGGGATCAGCAGTTGCCTGGTCGTCTACCCGTATGTGGTTGATCAGGCCAATATGGTGTGAGCCGGAGAGAACCTGGAGACAGCCATTGGTTTTTGTTGTGCGGTTTATGGCAATCATGCAACTTCCCATGTGGGGGAATAGGCAATAGCCAGACCGATGCCAGTAGCCGAAGTCTTGGTGCCAAAGATGCGCTCCGCCTACGTGTGCTGCCTTGAGCATCATCTTGTGGTGCCAGTGATAAACTTCACCGCCAAGCATTTGTTCTAGTGGATCAACAACTCGTCGGCACCGTGCGATTGCGCTGTACATGTCGTTACGCAGGTCGTCATCGACCCAGAACTTGGTGGTTCCCGCAGCGCCGTCGCCTTGTGCAATGACTCGGGCTTCCTGTTTTTGATTCAATTTTAGTTGATCAAGTGTCGAGGCGTTTTCAGTGAATGCCTGATCGGCAAGGGCAATTTGCAAAATCAGCCCAGTTTCCTCTTGATCAAACAACTCTTCAACAATGACAAAACCATCCTGGTAGTATTGGTTGAGTTGTTCATCGGTAAGCATGCGATTAGATCTCGACGGGATGGATCCAAGGCATCATGCCCCGCAGTTCTTTTCCGATCTTCTCAACCGGGTGGTTATGGTCCTGTTCACGTTGTTTGGCAAACCACTTGAATCCTTCCCTGTAGTCTTCTTGGAATGCCTTGGCGAACTGCCCCGATTGAATATCAGACAATACCTTGCGCATGCGGTCTTTCGTGTTACTGTCAATGATTTTAGGCCCGGTGTAGTAGTCACCAAACTCGGCGGTATTGCTAATTGAATGCCGCATGTAGTTCAGTCCGCCCTGTTCAATCATCTGAATGATTAGTTTTAGTTCGTGGCACACTTCAAAGTAGGCCAATTCAGGGGGATAGCCTGCCTCGGTAAGCACCTCAAAGCCGGCCTTGATCATGGCAGACAAGCCGCCGCATAACACGCTCTGTTCGCCAAATAGGTCAGTTTCGCATTCATCCTTAAAAGTTGTTTTCAAAATGCCGGCCCGGCCACCACCCACACCGATCGCCCAAGCCATTGCCACATCGAACGCATTGCCTGATGCGTCCTGTTCAACGGCCAGGAGGCATGGCACACCACCACCGCGTTCAAATTCACTGCGCACCGTGTGACCAGGACCCTTGGGCGCTACCATAATCACATCGGTATTGTCTGGTGGTGTGATTGTTTTGAAATGAATATTGAAGCCGTGGGTTGCCCCCAATGCTGAGCCAGGTTGCAGGTTTGGTCCAATTGATGTTGTATAAACTTCCGGCTGAACTTCATCAGGAAGTGCCATGATGACCAGGTCAGCTTGCTTAACTGCTTCGTCGACCGGAAGGGGATCGTAACCATGTTCGATTGCCAGCTTGCCATTAGCCGACTCATGCCGGTTGGCTACGACAACGTTGATTCCCGAGTCGCGGAGATTTTGCGCATGAGCGTGGCCCTGGCTCCCGTAGCCAAGCACCGCAACTGTCTTGCCCTGTAACGCATTGACTGAACCATCTTTGTCATAAAGTGTTTCAATTGCCATTGATTGGTACTCCTTGCAACCACATCTTCCATGCCGCCAATCTAGTTAGCCTTTTCTATTTCGTCAACGGACGAGCTCATGATAGATTCAAGAGATTAAATATTGAATGTATGTAATGTGTTGTTGGGCAGTTAC
Source organism: Phycisphaerae bacterium (assembly GCA_963579995.1). Classification (GTDB taxonomy): domain Bacteria; phylum Planctomycetota; class Phycisphaerae; order Phycisphaerales; family Phycisphaeraceae; genus UBA6626. The sequence goes on along the minus strand of CAUZIY010000002.1, from coordinate 6,146 downwards.
GGCTTGATAGAAAAGCCGCCTTTATTATTTCCCCTACCTGCGATAGTGGCCCGAAAGGTCGTTTCAAGGTGCTTTTATGTACAACTTTGAGTTGTATGCCCCTTTGGGAAGACCGAACTGCATGGTTACTAGAACATGCGAGGTGTTCTCTCTGCCTACAACACGTTTTCATACAACATGCCCAAGTGTCTCAGCGCGGCCATCAAACCGACGAGTCTCGCAGAGGGAACGGGCTACAACGCGGTGGAAAGCTCCAGCGGGAGTGATCCCGGATTCTTCGAGCGGTGGTCATGTGCGGACATTCCGATAAGCCGGCTGCTTCGGATTGTTTGCGTACCTGATGGCGACCAGGAGGGTGAAGTGATCGATCATGACGGAGCAGGAGGGCCGTTATCAAGTAGGGTATAATCCCCCCTTATGGCAGTTAGGCATGACTACGATGTGATTGTGATTGGTGGCGGACACGCCGGCGCAGAAGCTGCTTGGGCGGTGGCCAATCTGGGGGCCGATGTGGCGCTTATCACGATGAACCCTGACAAGATTGGTGCCATGAGCTGTAATCCTGCAATCGGAGGATTGGCCAAGGGGCAGATTGTGCGCGAAATCGACGCGATGGGTGGGTTGATGGGGTTGGTTGCCGATGCTACAGGAATTCAGTTTCGTGTTTTGAATGCATCGAAGGGGCCGGCCGTTCAGGGGCCACGCTGTCAGTCAGACAAGTATCGCTACGCCCGGCAAGTGCAACAGTTTTTAAAGACACGTAATTCATTAAGTATTCTTGCCGGTACGGTTGAGCAGATTGTTGTTGAGCAGGGAACGGTCAGCGGTGTGCTGTTTCTTTCGGAAGGGGCTGATGGTCCCATTTGTCTGCATGCACGTTCGGTTGTATTGACCACCGGGACGTTCATGCGTGGTTTAATGCATACAGGTAAAAGTCAGGCACAAGGAGGACGGGTGGGTGAAGGTTCGGCAGTCGGCATTAGCGGGGCACTACAGGGGCTAGGATTTGAATTGGGGCGGCTCAAGACTGGTACGCCACCACGACTGGCGGCCGAATCGATCAATTTTGACGGGCTTCAGTTGCAGCCAGGTGATCGTGAGCCACAGCCATTTAGTGATCTTACGTCGCTTGACCAATTTCCGATCCTTGAACAACGTCCCTGTCACATCACCCATACTAATGAGGTGATCCACGAAGTAATTCGATCCAATCTTGACCGGGCGCCCATGTACAACGGTCAGATTAAAACTTCCGGGCCTCGCTACTGTCCGAGTATCGAGGATAAGGTGGTGCGTTTTAAAGACCGCACGTCACACCATGTTTATCTTGAACCGGAATCACTTGGCACCAATGAGATCTATTGCAACGGAATTAGCACCTCATTGCCGGCTGATGTCCAGGAAATAATTATCACGCATATGCAAGGTTGTGAATGCGCTAAGGTCCTGCGTTATGGGTATGCCGTCGAGTACGACATGGTTTGGCCATATCAGATTGATGCATCATGCATGACCAAGCGTGTTGCAGGACTGTTTCTTGCTGGCCAGATCAATGGAACCAGCGGATATGAAGAAGCAGCCGGCCAGGGTCTAATGGCAGGACTCAATGCTGCTCGGTTTGCGAGTGGTACCGAACCAGTCCGTTTGCAACGTGATCAGGCTTATATTGGGGTGATGATGGATGATTTGGTGACCAAGAAGCCGCAGGAGCCATATCGCATGTTTACCAGTCGAGCGGAGTATCGATTGATGTTACGTGCCGACAACGCCGACGAACGGCTCACTCCGGTTGCTCGGGAATGGGGATTGATCGATGATGAGCGTTGGGATCAGTATCAGGACCGTCGATCAGCATTGGCCATGCTTCATCAGGTCTTCCAGACCATACGAATTGGTGGTGAACCCATGATACGTTGGGTTCGCCGACCGCAGGTCGGTACTGAACAGGTTCTTCAAGTGCTCACTAAGAATAATGCATCAGTGGTGCCCAAGAGGCTAGAACTGCGGCTTATTGCCCGTCTGCTTGCGGATGTCAAATACGCAGGTTACATCAATCGGCAGAAGCACGAAGTTAAACGTCTAGCCGAGCAAGAGCAGATGACTCTACCGCCGCATTGGAATTACAAGACCCTTCCTGGTCTACGCAATGAAGCCAGATCAGCTCTGGAGACGTTTCGTCCCGTAACACTGGGCCAGGCCACACGTTTGGCTGGTGTGACACCCGCTGATGTTATGAACCTGGCCGTCGCTTTGCGTCGATAAATATGCCACAATCAATGTAATAGGCTGGTCCTCGCTAATGTTCAGTATGGCATGGTTAAGGGGATCTTAATGACCGATTGTGAAAGACCATCACCGTGTTTAATTGTCATCTTTGGCGCCTCGGGTGACCTGACGAGACGGAAGCTGATTCCGTCGCTCTATCAACTGTTTGTCGCGGGGCAATTGCCCGAGCAGTTCGCTGTACTGGGTGTGAGTCGTTCGCCGATGTCTGACGATGACTTTCGTGACAGGCTCCACGGGTTTTTTGGTCAGTACGACGATAAGCAGTGGCGCGAGTTTGCGAAATGCTTGTATTACCATGTGGCTGATTCCACCAAGGCGGAGGCATACGGTGGGTTGAAAACTCGGATGGCCGAATTGTCACAGTCTCATGGCACGGGCGCTAATGTACTGCTGTATTTATCCATAGCGCCACACCTATATGAGCCGACACTAACACAGATTGGCGCCGCAGATATGGTTTCTGAAGGCAAGCATTGGTGCAGCCTTGATCGCAATAATCCACCGTGGCAGCGTGTAATTATTGAAAAGCCGTTTGGGTACGATCCGCTTTCTGCCTCACGTCTCAATGATGTCGTCGCCAGTGTGTTCGATGAGCAGAGCATATACCGGATTGACCATTATCTTGGTAAAGAGACCGTCCAGAATCTGTTGGTCTTCCGGTTTGCCAACACGATCTTTGAGCCAATTTGGAATCGTGAATACATCGATCATGTTCAGGTGACTGCTGCTGAGTCTGTCGGCATTGAAGGTCGTGGTGGTTACTATGATTCACCCAGTGGTGGTGCAATGCGTGATATGATTCAAAGCCATTTGTTGCAGGTGATGGCGGTGGTGGCGATGGAGCCTCCAATCACCATGGGCGCCGATGATATTCGCGTGGAGAAAACAAAGATTCTTGCGGCATGTCGGACACCAGACATGGATGACGTGCCAAAGATTGCCGTCCGTGGACAATATGGACCGGGGCAGTTTGGGGGCAAGGTCGTGACCGGTTATCGGGAGGAAGAAGGTACTCGCAGTGATAGCCAGACGGACACGTACACCGCCCTGCAAGTCTTTATCGATACTTGGCGCTGGGGTGGTGTGCCATTCTATTTACGCTCTGGCAAGTCGATGACTAAGAAACTTACCGAAGTTGTTGTGACATTCAAGCCAACACCGCATTGCCTGTTTTTGTCGCGTATGACCGGTAGTCATAGTGTCCCGCCGAATCAATTGGTCATCAATATTCAGCCGGATGAAGGGATCCGTTTGCGTTTTGAGGGGAAGGTGCCCGGTATGGGCATGGCCATTAAACCTGTCATTATGGACTTCGACTACAACGAGCAGTTTGGCGCCAGTCCACCGAAGGCATATGCCACATTGCTTCTCGATGCAATCCGTGGCGATCAGACATTGTATAAGCACCGTGAGGAGATAAAGCATTGTTGGCGTGTTGTCCAACCGGTCCTCGACTATTGGCAGGACCATCCTCAGGATGATTTTCCGAACTACGCTGCTGGTACATGGGGACCATCGGCCAGTGATATCATGATGGCTCGTGATGGGCGTAAATGGCACAATCCATAGCCGATGTGGCAGGTGTTGCCCCAGTACCGTGGATGAATAAAAGTAGATTTCTCCTGAAGGGATGACCTCGGAAATCCAACCCAAGATCTAAAAAGATGCTTACATTAAGCGGAAACATTCATATTGCCTTGACTGCGGAAAAACTTTACGACGATCTGGCATGTGCCATGGTGGGTGCTGCTGAACAGGCCGCCGAGGAACGCGATGTTTTTCACTTGGCCCTTTCAGGTGGTTCGACCCCGGAGCCTTTTTACATGCGTTTAGTGACGGATCCGCGATTTCGTGCGTTGCCTTGGAAACAGACGCATGTCTGGCTTGCTGACGAGCGTTGTGTTCCAGAAAGTGATGAACGGAGCAATATCCGCATGATCCGAGAAACACTGACGGACCACGTACCCACACCCAGGTGCTGTGTTCATGCTATACCGGTTTCAGCAGAGGATCCTGCAACTGCTTATGAAGATGAATTGCGTCAGGCTTTAGCGGGTCGGGCAGTTCCCAATGGCCTGCCTGTTCTAGATTTTGTCTTATTGGGAATGGGCGAGGATGGGCATACCGCCAGTTTGTTTCCTCATTCGCCTGCACTTACGGAAACCCACAAATGGATCATGCTCAATGACGGTCCAGCAGTTGTATCATCACCGCGGGTGACCATGACCTATCCCCTACTTAACGCCGCGCGGCAGGTGGCGGTGCTTGTAACAGGGTCCAGGAAGAAGGAAACACTCCAGCGTGTTGATCAGCAACTGCGAGAAACTGGACCTGATGTGAAGAATCTACCCATCACCGGCGTGGACCCATCTGATCCGAACGGTATGCTTACGTGGTTTCTTGACATCGAAGCAGTGGAGTGAACTGTTACCGTTTCAATCTACACCCGGTCGCGTCATGGCTCCTGGATCAAGTAATGTGTCCAACTCTTTTTCTTCCATGAGATTTTGATCTTGAACGAGTTGCCTGATGGTCTTGCCCTCAGTAAACGCCTGCTTGGCAAGCTTGGCTGCATTGTCGTAGCCTAATTTCGGGGCCAGGCTTGTGACCATCATTAAGGATTGATCGATTAAATCCGTGCATCGTTGTTGATTGACCACCAAATCAGACAAAAGCTTGTCAACGAAGACATTACTGACATTTGTCAGCAGATTAATTGAATCCATGATTGCATCAGCAATCAGTGGCATTGCCACGTTCAATTCCATAATGGACCCAACACCGCCGAATCCACCATATGTTACCGCGGTGTCATTGGCGATCACACGGGCTGCGACCTGAATGACACTTTCGCAGATCACCGGATTGACTTTGCCCGGCATGATCGACGAGCCGGGTTGGATCTCCGGTAGACTCAACTCAAAGATGCCGCAGCGAGGTCCAGATCCTAGCCACCGGATATCGTTGGCAATTTTCGAAAGTGCTACTGCTGCCGATTTGAGGTTACCTGAGACTTGGACAAAGCTGCCTTTGGCTGACTGTGATTCAGGATGATTAACTGCTTCTTCAAAATTAACACCCGTTGCTTTTGACAATGCCGCACATACACGTTGGCCGAACTCCACATGCGTATTAATGCCGGTTCCAACGGCAGTTCCCCCGATCGGCATGTTGACACGCATTTCATTGAAACTACGTTTTGCGCTGTTGCATAGCCACATATCAACAGCCGCGGCATAGCCGGAGAAAACTTGGCCCACGCGGATTGGTGTGGCATCCATAAGGTGGGTACGTCCGATTTTGACAATCTGGTCCCAGTCTTTTGCCTGGCCATCAAGCACCTTGTGTAGCCCTAATGCGGCTGGCTTCAAGTTTTGTTTGATTGCAATTGCTGCTGCAATGTGCATGGCAGCAGGAAACGTATCGTTGGATGATTGGCCCATGTTCACATGATCATTGGGATGGGCAGGTTCCTTAGAACCGATTGCTTTTCCCGCTTTTTGGCTAACAATATTGGCAATAACCTCATTGGCATTCATATTTGAACTGGTGCCCGAACCAGTTTGATAGACATCGACCACAAAATGTTTGTCATGTTTTCCTTGGGCAACTTCATTGGATGCATCGATGATCGCGTCGGCAAGTTTTGGATCAAGCTTGCTCAGGTCCTTATTGACTTGTGCGCATGCCGCCTTGAGCAGCCCAAAGGCATGCACAACTTCGGCCGGGATCCCACGGCCACTGATTGGAAAGTTCTCAACGGCCCGTTGTGTGCTGGCACCCCAGAGTGCCCAGTTGGGAACCTTCATCTCACCCATTGAATCCTTCTCGGTACGGTAAGCTGTCTGACTCATCACGAT
>CAUZIY010000001.1:0-70213 GCA_963579995.1 Phycisphaerae bacterium | reverse complement strand
ATCCCAAACAGGACGAGGGGTCGTTTGCCTGCACCCACCTCATGCCTGCGTTTAATCTGATTGACGATCCTCAATAGATCATCGACTTCCGTCTTGGCCATATGGCACCGAGGTGCCGTTGACTCCCCATGACCCCGTAGGTCATAAACCACAACCTGGCTGGCATCCTTGACCACAGGTGCAACCCGTGACAAAGCCATGACCCGACTGCTGCCCCATCCATGGATGAATACCACAACCGGGCCAGCTGGGTTCTCGCCCTCGATCAGCCATGCCGGGGAAGAAGTACCGTCTGGAAAATCATAACTTATCTCCCGGGCCGCCCATCCCATTTCTCCGGGATCACCCGGCACACCACATGCCAACGCGTAAGCATAGGTTTTACGCTTGGGGTGCAACATGGTGTATACCAATACGGCCGAGCCCACGCTCATCACCAAAACCGCACCCCACGCAAAAAGAATGGCTAGACCCATGGATACCATCGTACGCACGCCTGCAGGTTGCCACAAAACACCCCGATCAAATACCTAGCGAATCAACTAGCTTTTTGGACATGGATCCACCGGCCGAAAACAATCCAGCAATAAACGTCGGTGAAAAGTTAAATTAACACCTCACTAGTTCAAAAACACGTATAACTTTCACCACACACTCGGCTTGACATCAAAACACCCAAATCCACTTATGTCGACCGGGTTACAACCATGCAGATCCAGATTAAAATGTCGCTGTACCCGTTTTCCTGGAGGCCTGGGCCAACCGTGGAAATCCCGTGGGTGGGTACACGTAATCTAGTTTCGCCATGACTTTTATGGCAGGCCCATGGTGATGAACAAACCGGCAAACCCATGATTCAAACGAAACAGAACTTCCGCCACGGTTGACTTTAACCGTTTACCATCTCGCAAGGTTCGTCCTATGCCAAAACAGCAAGCACCCCAACTGACAACCGTACGCGTGGCCGCCGCCCAGATGATCTCCCGTAATGGCAACACACCGGCCAATATCACCAAGGCGCTTCAATGGTGCGATCGGGCTGCTGCACGCAACGTCCAGATTCTCTGCTTTCCCGAAGCAGCCAGCACGGGTTTCGACTGGATCAAGGACAAGCGGCGTTTTGCCAAGTTGCACTGCGAGCCGGTACCAGGGCCCATGGTCAAGCATTTCGAAAAGAAGGCCGCTGCCACCAACATGTACATCATCATGGGTATGATCGAACAACCACGCCATTCAAGTAAGCGGTACAACACGGCCTTTCTCGTCGGACCCACCGAAGGATATATGGGGAAATACCGCAAGATTCTTGCCGAGCGTGTCTTCGCACCCGGCCGCGAGGCGCCCGTATTTGAAACGGCGCATGGCCGGCTCGGCATCTTCATCTGTGCTGACAAACGCAGTCCCGAGATCGCCCGCCTGCTTACCCTTCGCGGTGCACAGATGTTCTTCCAGCCGACAAACTACTCCTACAGGTTGAAAAACCCCTCGTCCTATGAAATCAGGAAAAGGTATCAAGGGAAATTTTCGGCTCAACGTTCGCGTGCGATGGAGAATGGGCTGCCACTAATTGCTGCCAATGCCGGGCAATCAGGATATGTAAACAACAGTTTCATCATTGCACCCAACTCGCAAGGTCCCCCACATTTCCTTGCCCGAGCCACGCGTAAAGAACAGCTTCTGACCGCGGATATTGAAATTGACACTCACAGAGATCTCGCCACCGCCTTCAAGAAACGCATGGGGTGGCTGTTCAAAGAAATAGGGCGTGCGTAAATACGCGTGAAGTGGCCAACAAGCCAGACCGGCTACCACCAACATATCCTAAGGTGCCTGAAGCCAATGGTATTGATCGACCGCAGGTTGAGTGACCTCGGTACGTTTACCATTGGGCCATACCACCACCACTGCATCGACCTGGGCAAGTGACCCGAGGCCAAAATGCTTGGTCATGGGATGTTGCGACTGTAGCGAGTCCCCCGTGACAACATGATCGACTTGGATACCTTCTTTGGTATGCACCTCAATTCTTGCCCCAAGGGGTGAACTCCTTGGTGTACGGTCGTCAAGGTGAAAGCCAATCCAATGCGTCGAATCCTGCGGCCAACGGTTACGCAACAGGTGAAGGTAGCTTGGAATCTGTGGCATCTGATTCAAAACAACCTGGCCCACAAGAAGGTCCACTCGACCATCGGCGTCCAAATCTGCCCCGATAACCTGCCTGGCATCGAACCCCAGAGCCACATTCATGAGAAAACCCACCTCAAGAAAATCCTGACCCGCCTCGTTCATGAAAAGGTGGTTTTTCTCGAACGGATTCCAGGAATATTCTGGAAAGATACGGGTCTGTTCGAAATATGATTTGACCGCGGGCCGGGGTGCATCACTGCCCATGTAGATATCATGACACCAAAATCGGGTGCAATAGTCCTTGGCCGTATTGCCCGACCAGAACCCGTTGGCGACATAGATGTCCCGATCCCCATCACAATCGAAATCTAACGTGGTCGAGCCCCAGGACCAACCGGAACGCGCCACACTGTCATTGAAGGCGGGCTGAACAAATCCACCTTCATCCTTGGCCAGATACATGCGATTGCCATAGCCCATTTTCCCACGCATTGAAGTCAGCACTGAGCGTCGGGCAGGCCCAAGTTTCATGTAGTCCAGCCGCCGGGCGGTGGTTGAACTCATACCGATGACATAGAAATCGAGTGCACCGTCCCGATTGTAATCACCCAGCGTGTGGGACATTCCAAAGTTGTACCGCACGTCAATCATCTGTTCAGACATATCGGTAAAGTTCCCCTTGCCATCATTGAGGTAAAGGTCAACCCCGGCAAAATCACTGACCACCAGCAAATCAAGGTCGTTATCCTCATCCAAGTCTACGAACGATGCACTAAAAGTCCGACGATGCCGCTTGGCAGACAGTCCAGCAGCCTCGGTCCGATCACTGAACCGACCATGGCCATCATTGATAAGCAGATAGGAGGGATAGGAATCGTTGGCGTCGTAGTAACGGGTCGGCGGCTTGCCACCCACATATGGATCCTTCCATTGGCCGATCCAGACATCTATATCGCCATCATTGTCGATGTCACCAGCAGTCATCGCCATGGGCTCAGCCAATTCCGTTGGAACAATCGCCTCAACCGGTCGTGGAACCTGTGTGAAACGGCCATCGGGCCCGCCAGGGAAAAGGAGCACGCCCTTGTTTTTCTCGGTGGCTAAAAGATCGACACGTCCGTCACTAGTAAAATCGGCCAAAAGCGCGGTCTGAGCAGCCTCCGGCAGATACTTTTGCTGTGGCGACTTGAAGCCACCTTGATGGAATAGCTTTTCGGCCTTGAAACTGAAATCACCTTTATTCCAAAGTAAACGATTACATCCCGGCAACAGGATTTCGGGCAGCCCATCGTGATCCAGATCATAAACAAGGATCCCACTGATACGCCCTCCCAATCGATTGATTTTCAGGGGATCGATGATTCCAGCCAGCTCGAAGGCCCTCGGACCGGTACGCTGACGAACTTTGACATTCTGCGTTTCCAACTGGGCCGCAAGGTAAATCCCATCGCTGTCTTTCTGATCCGACCAGATCACGATCAGGTCCCCGGTCAAGGCATACCTCGTGGCCGACCCTGGATGGTGGGCGTGGATCTTAAAGGCAAAAATCGATCGAGCAGAACTTGCCGGCGTCCAGTCAAACGCCGTTTGATGCCACTCGGTTTCGACAATTTCAAAGCCGCTATCTTTGAACTGCCCGAGCAGACCTTTCCACTGGTCGCCTGTCAATGTCTCAAACCCATCATTGAAACGGGTGACCTGAATGCCCCAATCGCGTTCGTCGGTTTGCCCCACCTGGGGAATTGTTAACGACTCGAAGGCGAACTGGGCCAGTGGAATGTACTTATCCTCGGCCGGACGTAGTTGATCCCACAGCCGAATAAATGCTCGCTCGTACTCCTGGGCCAACCGCTCCTTTTTCCAAACAGTCGAGTCAAGGGCTTCGACGCTTTGAAATACGCCCATCACGCTATCTTGAGCCAGTGGGTCCGGCTCAACTTGGGCCTGATCCGACGCGGCGGAGACCGACCCCACACCGCTGGACAACACCGTTGATTTGGGTATTTCTCCGCCACCAACCAGTAATAGGAGCAGCAGGTATCCGAAACCAGATGCCAGCGACGAACCTCTTTTACCAACTGTACCGTTCGTCAGCACATCGTCTTCCAGAATATTATAATAGGATGGTTTTCAGGGCTGCCCACCCCGTCTGTACTGGTCATGAGTATAACCTCCACCACACGTGGTTCGCAAAAAAAACACGATGATGTCATGATACTGGATACTGGCAAGATCAAAACGCCGGGCGGCCAAGTACATATGTCTTAAGCGACCGCAATGTGTACCTGTCTTCTCCTTCGACGATTCTAATAAAACCATTCATTGGCACATCGGTAAAACCTTGCGTGATCCCCGTGGTTGGCCAGAACACTTCCAGCCGTTCAATCATTGTGCATTGCCCCAAACCAAGTGTCTGCCGAAATGGATTACCACCGAACGTACCGCCGCTGTTGACATGCTTATAGATGGATCGCATCTTCCCATCTTCCAGCACATCGATGCGGATACGTGCGCCAATTGCCGAACGGTTTGACGAAACACCCACCAACTCCACATTGATCCAATGGTGCCCAAAGCCTGGATTCTCATAGAAAGCATCGTTGAACTTGTCGCCCGGAAAGGCACCGCCCATCTGTTCAAACACATCCTGATCACCGTCATTATCAAAGTCGGCAAAGATCACGGCGTGGCCCTTTTGCAAATGACCCAAGCCAGTTGCTGCTGTAATATCAACAAACGTTTTGCCGGCCTGATTCCGGTACATGACGTTGGGCATCAGGAACTTGTAGTCCGGGCCACCGGTTCCCAGGTAGCAATCAAGATACCCATCGTTATCAAGGTCACCGAAGTTTGATCCCATCGGAGCCGTAGGCTGATTCAAGTTGTATTGGCGACCCACCTGCTCAAATCCCCCCTTGCCGTCACCGCGATAGAGCCTGGGCAGGTGCTTATCAGGAACCGGGTAGCCCAGACACCCACGGGCCAGGGTGTCGATCCCCGCAGAGTAGGCCGATACAAACAAATCAAGAACCCCATCATTATCAAAGTCCCAGAACCAGGCGGAGAAGCTGGTTTGTGGCCCATCTACACCCAGTGCCACAGCTCGGTCACTGAACGTGCCATCCCGGTTGTTCCTGTACAGGCGATTTGGACCCAGTAGATTCGACACGTAAAGATCCGGGAATCGATCGCCATCGTAATCGCCCCACACCACGGCCTTCACATATCCTCTCGAGGCCACGCCGGCCTGATGTGCCATATCGGCAAAAGTCCCGTCACCTTCATTATGAAAAAGTTGTCCCGGGAACCGGGCTTCACCCAATGCCTCGTTGCCTATAAACAAATCCAAGTTGCCATCGTTATCGTAGTCCGCCCAGGCCGCTGTCTGGCTGGGATAGTGAAATTCACCGAGTCCAGATTCAAATGTCACATCCTGAAAGGTGCCATCACCGTTATTGCGTAACAGTGAATTTGGATGTCGCGCCGGTGTAAGCCAGGCGCCACGAAGAACCAGTACATCAACGTCACCATCATTGTCATAATCTGCATGGACAAGATTGAGACCGCCATAGATTCCAGTCAAACCCGCATCGACAGTAGCATCGGAAAAGCTGCCGTCCTGATTGTTAACAAAGAGGCGAATCTGACCGGCGGTATCCCAGGTGGAAACAAGCAGGTCCAGGTGCCCGTCCGAGTTGAAATCGTCCGCCACAGCACCGCCGGAGAGGCTGAAAGTTGCCAGCCCAAGCTTGGAGGCGATATTTGTGAACCGGGGAAAATCCTCTTCCGATTCAAATGCACTTGGCGGGATAAGGTGTGCCGGGGGAACCTCTTCGGGATAACCCCCAATGGTCATGTACGCGATATTCAAAAGCCACTGCGCCTCAAGATGAAGATGCGAGCGTTTGCCACTGTTGCCTAAAACCTCCATGAAATACCCAATCGCCTTGCGCGACCCTTCCTGTTGGCTGTGGACGCCACCACCGCGGATCGGAAGGATGCAGCTATCAGGCGAGTATCGAAGACAACAGTTCTGCGTCTCACCCAACCTCATATAGGCAACGCCCAATCTGAAGACAAGCTCATTGACAGATTCGGGCATGAGCAGGTTTTTCAACTTCGGTAACAAGCGATAGGCGGCTGAAAGCTGTTGAATTGCAGCACCTTCATTACCGAGTCTCAACTCCGCCTCACCAAGTTGAAAGTGCAATTCCAGCCTTTGGGTATCAGACGATGTTGCCCCCAGGGCTTCCAATTGATTACGCAAACCCCGCACCCGCGCGTCACCCAGGTAGGTGTTTTCGTGGACTGCGCGGACATTAATCTCCGCAAGAAGCGCAAGCATTTTCTGGTGACCTGAAATTCCCGTGTTATCTGCAAGGACTTGACCGGTTGCAGCAAGCAGGAGCAGAAAAAGGACCAAAACCAATGCACGCCACACTCTTGATATGGACGGACCACACATTTGAGAACAATTGTTTCGGGTCAACATAACACGACACTCAAACTCTAGATCCACCCAACCTTCGTAGATCACACTACGGTGAATCTACGACATGCCCTCCACGCCCCAAATCCAATCCTTGCTTGGCTTGTTGCACTCTGTCCAGTTGCTTCCTCGCCAAAGGATGATGCGGATCCAGCTTCAATGTTTCAGTGAAGTGTATGATTGCCAAATCAAACTGACTTGTAGCAGCATAAACGCTGGCTAAATTAAAGTGCGCCCTGACATAATCTGGTTTTGCCTTCACCGCTTGCTGGTATTGATGTTGCGCCTTGTCCAACTGTCTCTTTTTTATATATACATTGCCCAGGTTGAAGTGCGCCTTGGCATCCAGCGGTCTCTGCCTGAGGATCTGAAGGTAATAACCTTCCGCCTCGTCCAGTTTTCCTTCACCCATGAGCATGTTTGCGAGATTAATACCCGCTGTGGATAAACCAGGGTTGATCGCAAGAGCTTTCCTGAAATGCGCTATTGCATCTTTATCACGCCCCAACTCCTCGAGCGCCAGGCCTAATTTATTGTGAGCGATTTCACTATCCGGCCATATTTCAAGGCTGCGACGGAAATGTTCGACCGCCTCCTCACGCAATTGCCGGGCTTGACGGACCTGTCTCCCCTGCTCCTCAGGCTGCCCCTGCTGGACCAATCGCTTGGCGGCCTGATCGTGCGACTTTGCCTTGTTGGTGAGAAGTTCCGCCAGTGCCATCTGAGACCGCGCCACATCGGGCACTGCATCCACAATCGCCCTTCGCCATTCGATTTCTTCCCGATTCGTCGTGACGGCTTGTGCCACGGTAAGAGCCACAAGTGGGACCACAAACAGGCACCAATAGGCTCCGTGACGCAGCATGTTCTGCCTGGACACCGGTTCTGAGATAGTCTTGGGCTTTTCCCTCTTGTTGCCTTGCTGGCTCGCTACTCCCAACGAATCTCGTGTGGATTTCTCCCTGACACGCCAAATAAAGCCATCGTAGTAGTAGTGCAGAAATGTCGAGGCCATCAGGACCCCTAAGAGCACTTCTTTGATCGTTTCCCGCGGAACTAGTTCGAAAAACTTGTACAGCGATCCATAAGCCAAAACCATTGCCACATACAAGACCACCAGAACCCCCCGCCGCTGGAATAGAAATCGTGTGAAGCCGCCCACATTGGCAGACTTGTCCACTCGATTACGGTTAAAGAGCCAGACAATGGCCAAATACTGCATGTCATGGAAGAATTCGAACATGGCCAGCCCGATGATCAAGCGGTCAAACCGAGTCATGCAGAACCACCAATAGACAATGGTGACCGCCAAAAGAAGGATCTTGACGATGTTTTGCCGCTGACCACTTCGCCAGGTAATCACAAAGTTAGCCAGAAACATACCGGTAATCACCGCAGCAGCACCAACCCAGATCATGCGGGCAACCCAGATCACCGTTGGTGGCAGCAGCGGACCACCACTGTTGTAGAAACCGATGAGCAGGTTGGCCGTCATGGTGTCCGTAAAAAGCGCTCCACCGACGAACCAGACCGTACACATGGCACGGTCCAGGCGGCTGGTCCGTGACGAGAATGACTTGACCTTGGCATCGTAGATCCGCATAAAGCCATAGGTTTGGGCCAGGCTGTGCCAGATACCCCAGAAAAGCAGCATCAGGTCAACACCGCTATACCCCTTCCATGCTGACACACCACAGATGGTGGCCAGAAAGATAGGCGCAAAAATGAAACGCCACTTGAAACGGGCGAATAGATCCTTGTCACCATAAGCCCGCATCATGCCGGGCAAGTGGTGCCCAACGCCGCCAAGCGCAAGAACCCACAACGCCAACCATTCGCCAAAGCGAATTTGGTAGGCATAATGAAACAACGGGATAATGATCAACGGCGGACCGATGAATAGCAGCAGATCCTTCCAACCCCCTAGAATCCATAGACTGGAACCGGAAGATTGACCACCAGCTGATCCGCTTCCAGTGCCACCCGACCCGCCAGCTCCGACAAGCTGCTGTGTGGCCACTTGACTCAAATGAATTCTCCCTTACTGCAGGCTTTGAATTGCAATACGATAAATTTTATCATTGCACAGTCAGATCACAAAAGGAGTTTCATAACTAATTATGGTCGTTGCCCGGAAATGAAAACCGCCCGCGTAAACGGCATTTCGACCCAAGATCACACATCAACGGAAACCTCCTTCCCTCTTCATCGACAGATTTTGGCCCCCATATACTGCGACCATACGCCAACAGTGGTTTGCCGGGACCACTATATGAGGCTCAGCGAATGTCAAAATGGGAAATATACATGGCGGTTAATATACTTAACTTTCTTGTTTAGTTAATGTTATACCTTACTAGCCTTAAAATAAATAACTTGTTTTTTTCCTGCTTTCCATATTAATCCTATTGACGGGCAGCCAGGCCGCCAGTAAAATTCTTAGAATTAGTTGAGTTAGGGAAAAAGCATCATTATCACGGTAGAAAGCGTTTATACAACAAATAGTCATGATTCAATACTGAGGAGCGTAAGCATCATTTTTTCTGTGAGTTTAGAAATTAACAAGATTCAAATATGATTTCAGTTGAGTTCAGAGAAGGCGTAAGTGTCTACGTCCGTCAGGAGGCGAAGTAAAGCTTCCAATTGAACTTTCACATGGGTCGCGCCCCGTAGCGGAAAAGGAGAACAGTCATGAAGTATGGTTTCGTTTTAAGTTGTGTGATGGCCGTTGCATTGGCCACAGTCGCGCAAGCTGCAGCACCAGTCCCTATCTTGGGACCTGCCGGTGGTGTTAATGCGCCAATGGAAGATTGCACCGGTTGCGTAGGCGCCCCCAATGACGCTCGCGACGATGTGTACTACAACACAGTAGATTACGGTACCGTCAGCTGGGTACAGCACCCAACAGCATTCCTCGGTGGCCAAGACTATACAATGACCGAAGGTGTTTTGAATGACCCAAGTTTCGACGGAAACGTCGGCAACATCGCGTCACCAACCGGTACTGGTATGGCGGCATTCGGTCAGCAGAGCCACATCTGGCCTGTCAATGGCAGTGCAATTGCTCCGATGACCATGCGTTATCGCGCAAGTAAGCCAGGCGCTGACTACCAGAACAGAGTAGAATCCGTCCTTCAGCCCAATGGTGGCGAGTGGATTCTCTCTTTACACTTGGGCCTCGACGCTGTTGCCGGTACATCCACCGTCAGCCCCAATGCCGGTAACACCAAGCTCTTCGAAGCTGGCGGACCTGCAGGCGACATCTTCGCCATCAAGCCCGTTGACGGTCGCAGTGACACCTCAAGCTTCTTCATCGAAACTTGCGGATCTGAGGGTTGTGCATCTGCTGGTAACATCACCGTTGAAGACGGTAGTTTCCACCACTATGTCGTGCACCACAAAGACGGGAAACTTGATTTCTGGATCGACGATGCCTTGGTTCTCGATGACGCTGAAGGCGGCAACGCGGCCTCAGGTATCAAGAACCTTCAGCTCGGTGGCGGTGGCAATAATTACCCCCACACCAACCTAACGGTTGATAATCTTGTGCTCGGTATTCCTGAACCAGCAACGATGGGCCTGCTAGCCTTGAGCTCCATGCTCGTGCTCGCACGTCGTCGTCGCTAATTTCTCTAGCTACTAACCAGCCAATAAGGCGCAACAAAAAAAACCCCGGCGAGAACGCCGGGGTTTTTTGTTGCGCCCTTTGTTGTATCCTCATTTTCTGTACGGGCATCATGTCCGCACCAACTCAACTACGACTGCAAAAATACAATTTGGTGAATCTAGTGGTGAAAAGGCTACACCGGTCTGGCCGTAAAGAAGATGTGGGACACCAACGGCTCTTTTTCCCGAGCAGAAACAAGGTGACGTGCCAAGACAAGCAGGTTAACCACCACGGGTTTTCGCAAACACCCAGTCGAACCTAGGCTCCAAGCTCAAACCGAACAAACTGCTGAATCGTGGCGCCATCAGGCAAGTAAGACCCAACGGATTTTTTTGCGTCCAACTCACGGATATAAGTTTGGCCCAAGAGGGTATTCTCATTGATCCATTTGCGTAGTTTACCGGTCACCATTTTCTCGATAATGCTGTCCGGCTTTCCCGAATCCTGGGCTTCTTCAACAAAGTTGGCTTTCTGCTGATCGATCAACTCCGGCACCAACCCCTTTTCGTCCACCGCCAGTGGCTGGGGGACCAGAGGGGGAACGGCCGCGGCAATGTGTTGGCACAAACCCCTTAAAAGATCTTCCGGCATGTCACCCTCACCTTGGATGATCGCGCCGATCTTATGGTTGTGGTGCAGGTAGGAACCCAAGATACCGCCGGAATACTTGACACCACGGCCAACGGTAATGTTTTCCTTGATCGTGATCCGCAGATCATCGACGATGCTCTGCATCTCACTATTCAAGGTGATCTCGCCGTCATCGCAGGCCAGTGCAAGCTGCGCTATCTTTTCGGCGCCGGCCAGGAAGCTTTCATTTCTTCCGGTGAAATCGGTTTCGCTACGCAACTCGATCATGGCAACCGAACCGTTGCCTCGTGCAATGGCAATCGCACCTTCAGAAGCCTGGCGGTCACTACGTTCCTCCATATCACCCTTGAGCTTTTCGCGAAGCATCTCGATCGCCGCGTCAAAGTCGCCCTGGGTTTCTTCCAGCGCTGCCTTGCACTCCATCATGCCAACTCCGGTCCGCTGTCTTAATGTCATTACGTCCTTGGCACTAATGGCCATCGATCAGTCCTCCAATGAGTGGAACTGCAGCCGGTACGGGTAACCAACTCATGCGCTGGGCCTTCCGACCACAAAATCTATTTGGATTGTTACCTTTAACCCTGGCCCTGTTGTGGATCCGTCGATGGGGGTGTGGTGATACCAGGCAAAGAACCCTTTGGCCCCTCGGTGGAAGTCGTGGGGGACGCTGATTCTGCCGTTTGACTGGAATGATCTGCATCTGCTGACTGCTGGGCTTCTGCCTGTGGTTCAGCCCCACTATCAGTTGCCGGATTCGATGTCTCCTCATTGGCACGGAACATGGCCCGGCTACTACGGCGAAGGCTTTGCTCTGCAGCATCACCAGTTTCACCAGTTTCCTGATCCTCACCCTCAGCTGCTTCGCGGCGGACACTTTTGCCTTCCATCACGGCCGCACAAAGGCTTTGAATAATAACCTCAATGGAACGCATGGCGTCATCATTGCCTGGAATAGGGATATCCGCATATGCCGGATCACTATCAGTATCGATCAGGCAGACTGTCGGGATACCAAGTTTCCTGGCCTCCTTGACAGCGTTAATTTCGTGGCTGACATCAATGACAATCATTGCTCCCGGCAACTTGGTCATATTGCGGATACCGCTGAGATTGCGAAGAATCTTGTTCTTCTCGCGCCTCAGGTTGCTTTCCATCTTCTTGGAGTAGTTATTGATCTCTCCGCTTTCGTCAAGCCCTTCAAGCTCCTCAAGCCGCTTGAGCCGTTCACGAATGGTTCGAAAGTTGGTCAAGGTGCCGCCCAACCATCTCTCGCAAACCCAATGCATGCCCGTATCTTTGACCCGCGTCTCAATCGTATTGCGTGCCTGACGCTTGGTGCCAACAAATAACACATCCTGTCCAGATGCGACCAGACCTGTAATGTATTTGCGGGCAAGTAACAGCCCCTTGACCGTGGCCTTTAAATCAATGATATGGATCTTGTTTCGCTTTCCAAAGATGTAGGGCTTCATCTTCGGGTTCCAATTGGTTGAGCGATGTCCGAAGTGAATTCCTGCTTCAACCAGTTCTTTAACCAAGGTGGGCATCTATCAATCCTGTCTGGTTTACTACACACCGCCCAGTCTCACCACTTAGTTTGGCGTAACCAGGTACATTGGGTAGTACATTTGGCAAAAAGTCGGTCGCTGACCGACTTCAACCTCAACCATTTGGTGGCAGGCAGTTTTCCTAAGACCACTACCAGACCACAGCCATACCGTCCTAAACGAACCAGAAGGGCGATTATAGCGTTGAATGATCTGACTGCAACCAAAATCACCATGGCCAGGAGCAGGTACATGGCATTCGATACCATCCGCTGCTCGGGAGCAATTACTTTTAGTTGATCCAGTTGAGGATGACTTGAAAGCGGCAACATGCCCTGCATCTGAGGGATCTGGCCGGGGACCACATCCAGATCTGCGGGAGCTGATTAGGGATTACCCACACTCACTCTACCCTCCCCTTTTAGCAATAACACATTTCTGTACGCAGACTTATAGGCCGTGACAACAACAAAACCAAAGACCACCGCAAAGACAACGATCACAAATCGCCATCGGAGAAACACCAAGGCACATCCCAACATGGCGAAGATGAGCGATAGGGCGTACATCGTCAAAACCGTCAATTTGACGCTCATCTGGTGACCAAAACCCCAATTTGTGAAACCCCGGGCGATTTGGTGGTGTAGGTGCTGGCTGTCACCTTCCATAATTGATTGGCGGGCCATCAGTCTTCGGAAGATGGTCAACGCCGTATCCGTAATGGGCAAGGCAAAGATGATCAGCGCCGCACACACAAGTTGCGGCCCCATGGTCAACCCGTGAGCAAATAAAAGAATGGTTGTAGCACTCAGATAGCCCAGCAACATGGATCCGGCATCGCCCATAAAGATATTGGCAGGATTGAAGTTATGAGGCAGAAACCCGAGCAGGGCACCGAGAATGGCCAAACACATCACAACCCGTACCGGATCACTCATTAGATCGGCCGTTGAAGGATCCGCATCGGGGTTGCTGATGGCCACTGCCACGTAACAGGAGATCACCAGAAACCCAAGGCATGCAATACCCAAGACCCCAGTGGCCAAACCGTCAAGTCCGTCAAGCAGGTTGACGGCGTTACAGGCACCCAGCACAAACAAAGCGATCACCACCGCGCCCAGTGCATAGCTCAGTGTATATGGCAATCCAGCAATCAACTCCGGATCAGGTAAATGCAGTGCCGTCAACACACTGTGCATCAGCGTGGTACCTGCGGTGTTATTGGAAGCGAGAATACCGGCAGCAATCAGTTGGGCGCCGAGTTTCACCCGGGGACTGATTCGGATCACATCATCGACCAGGCCGCACACGGTAATAATGATGGCACCCCACACGATCGCCTGTGGAAATTGTACCGTTTTGAAACCGTACCGAGCGAGGTGCGGGCTGACGCTGCCACACAAAAGCACACCCGCCAACCACCCCAAAAAAATCGCAATGCCGCCAAGATAGGGAATCGGCTCAAGATGATTTTTCCTCGCGAGATCCGGTTGATCAATGATCTTAAACCGAATAGCCACATGCCGCATGAGTGGGGTTGAAACAATAGTGACGGCCCACGCAATAAAAAAGACGCCGATATAAGGCGACAGGATATTATCCAGTGCCGCCACAACAGTCTGTGTGACCGACTCGGCGACGTACTCAGTGCTGACAGGGGTATCTGATTTCACTACAACAATCGGTCCTTATTACTGTGCCGACGACGTGGAGCTAACAGCTGCCCGATACTCCTTTTTGGCAAGGCGGATCAACTTCGACAATGTTTGCCTAAGGTTATAGCGAGGCTCGTAATCAATGATCTCACGAAGCTTGGATAAGTCAGGTATACGCCTTGCCGGATCTTCAAAACCAGGGCCGAATGCCTGGTCGTACGGAACATATCGCTTCCTGATATCACCGCCACTAAGTTCAATGACAAGATCCGCCAACTGATCGATGCTGATCTCCGTGTCACCACCTATATTGAACACTTGACCATGACTCTCTTCGCACGCCAGAAGCCGGGGCATCACGCTGACCACGTCTTGAACATCACAAAAAGCCCGCTGCTGCGAACCATCGCCATGAATCTCCAGATCATCTCCCCGTACCGCCCGCTGGACAAAACGTGGTACCACCATCCCATAGTCGCCAACCTGGCGCGGCCCAATGGTATTGAATAGCCGCACCACAGTCACCGCCAGTCCGTGCTGATGTGCAAAAGCCAGCGACAACTGCTCTGCAACTGCCTTACTGAGAGCAAAACTCCATCGCGAACATCGGGGAGGACCGATGACCAGGTCATCATTCTCGGACATTGGCTGCCGCAGGGGCTTGCCATACACTTCACTTGACGAGCAGATCAGAACCTTGGCATTTTGCTGCTTGGCTTGTTCTAAAACCAATCGTGTTTCTTCGATGTTATTGGTGATCGTTTCAATAGGCGCTGCCACCGCCGTACGTACGCCCACCGAAGCAGCCAGGTGGTACACTTCGTCAATATCGGAAAATAGTTTGGGATATTCGTCAACTGCATCACGAACGCTGGATGCGATGAGTTGGCAATGTACATCAAGCAGATGCTGAATATTGGATTCCAAACCAGATGAAAGATTGTCAACGATAACCAGGTCGCGTCCCTGCGCCTTGATATGTTCCACTAGGTGCGAGCCAATGAACCCCGCACCGCCTGTGATGAGGGTCCTGGCGGCCACCGATAATTAACCCCTTTTTCTTTCACCCGTCGACGCACTGGATGCCAACGCACGGCCATGGCCTTCGATTTCACCGCCACATACCACCTAGCTTGGCAATGATTCACCACCTGTTTGCCGGTAATGGTAGAAAGCCTGGTAATTCTTACGGAAATAACCACCTGCACTGGACTGCACACCGTTGAGAATCAAGCCCAGCAGATCCGCCCTATCGCCCTCAAGCTGCCGCAGCATTCGACTGATCATTCCACGCTTCTCACTCTTGGCTCGCACGACCACCGCAACGGCATCTAGATGTTGACACAAGAGCTTGCTGTCTGATGCAACCAGGGCTGGCGGTGCATCAAACAGGATTACATCGTAATCACTTTCCAGCTTGGCCAAGAGATTCTGAAAGGCAGCGCTGTCGAGAATCTCTGGTGCTGTCGTCTCTCCATCACCAGCCGGCAGCAAGTCGATGTTCGCATCATCCACGTGGCTGATCGCATCTTCCAAGTTGGCTGACTCTTTAAGCACTTCCGCCAAGCCTGGTGCGGTTGGCGTATTAAATAGCTGACCCTGGCTTGGGCGACGGAAGTTTGCATCGACCACCAGAACCTTTTGGCCATTTAATGACAAACTCGTGGCCATATTACTCACCATTGCTGATGTACCACATCCCGCTTGAGCCCCCACCAGCATCAGGGTCTTGTACCCGCGCCGATCCATCCGAGCCATGATTTCCGTACGGACCTGGCGAAATGCCTCGGCCATCAAACCAGATGGATCTTCCTGAACCACTCCCTCCACTGCCTGAGGGCCCGATAGATCTTCTGTGGTCATGGGAATAACACCCAAAAGCGTTACATCAGGCACAAGATTAACATCGGTGGGTGTCTTTATTCGCTGGTCAAGCATTTCCGTCAAATACACCCAGCCTACCGTCAGTGCCAAGACCAAAAGTGACACGCCGCTGATCATTACCGGATAATTGGGAAACGTCAGTTCCGCGACAGTAGGCTGCTGAAGCACGGAAACACGTACCGCATCCGGTCGATCCGACCTGACGCGGATATCCGCCAGTAACTCGGCGGCGCGGTCGTGACGTGCTTGCGTGGCTACCAATCTCTCCTCCATTTGCTCATATTCAGCAATCTTCAGATTCAGGTCTCGCAACTGTGCATCAGCCGCTTCCATCTGCGGTCCCATCGATGCAAGCTGGCGGTAAATACCCTCGAGTTCCTGCTGCCCAGCGCTAAGTCGAATGGATGATGCCATGCGCTGCATCTCAGTACGGGACTGGTTGAGTTCGTTTTGTTTTACAAGAATATTCCTATTGATCTCTTTGATCTGGCGATGCTCCGGCCCAAATCCTTTGACAATCAAGTTGGCCTTGAATTCCTTGAACCTCTTGATCATTACCCTGGCTTCAGCAATGAAGGGATCCTGATCCTGGAATGCGGCCCGCTCAGGACGCTCATTAAGCTGAGGATCATTGCCCTGGCGCACCACTTCGGTGTAGTTTAGCTTGGTCATCTCAAGCAACATTTCAAGCTGAGCTTTGGTTTGAACTAGCGTTAGATAATGTATCTGTTCCTTCGACCCTTCAGCTCTGATAACGGCGATATTATTCTGTTCCGAAAAGTCGGTAAGGTCCTTTCTGATAGCTTCCATTTCTTCCAGTGCCCGGTCGCGTTCGGTGGACATCATGCGGCGCAAATCGTCATCACGATTTCCCAGTTGACGCCGGTAACCGCGCAAAAACTCCTGGTTGATCGCCTGAAGAACAATTGCAGCATCCTTTTCCTTGGGGGTGCTGAATTTCACTTCAATAATTGATGAATCACGAGGTCTAAAAGCCTTCACTCGTTCGTAAAGATCCTCATACGCATCTTCGGCACTGTGAAAAGAATTGAACCATTCGGTATCTTTGACATCCGGACGCTTCAACGTATCGTCAAGCACCACGGGGCTTTTAATCGTAAGAATCATATTGTTGATAAATGTTCGTAGTGCATCCAGTTGCCCACCCTCGTGCGGATCCAGTGGCGCATCGAAAACCTCCGCCAGACTACCAGCAACCTGCAAGCGTGAGATGGATGTATACCGCGGTAAAAAATAATTACACAGCAGTGAAACAACCACGCCCAAGGCCACACCCACCACGGCTGCGACAATCCACAACCACACGTACTGACGGAACAGTCGCATGTGATCCACCGGACTGAATCGGGATGTGACACCAGCCGAACGGGATTCGGGTTGAACATTGACAGACGAAACCGGCATTAGGGGATTCTGAGTCATCGGACTCCCTCTCTACAAACGGTAATTACTCACTCCATTCATCTTGGAGCTTACGTGCTAGACTGACCGTCTTTGGGTTAAAAGACTTCTTTCCTTGATCTTGAGCCACATTTAGAAGATCCATGACCTCGTCATGGTGTTCAATCGGATCAACTGCATGCAGGACTCTTGCTAAATGCAGGCAGTTGGCCGCCGTGCGGCCATGATCCATGCTTCGTCGCAGTGTGCGGGCCGCGTCACGGGAGTCCCCGTTAAGGTGCTCAATCCACCCGAGCGTGTCCAGGACCTCGGGATTGCGAGGGTCAAGTTCATTGGCCCGGCGTGCTAAAACCAACGCCTCTTCCGGCTGACCCAGCAGATCACCCATCAAAAACGCCGCGTTATTCAGCGCGCCAACATCATCCGGATTACGCTGCAATACACGTTCGTAAGCGACACGAGAATTGGCGTAATCGCCAGTTTGGTACTTGACCATGGCCAGCATCTTGTCCATCCCAATACGCAAAGGCGCATCAGCAGGCACCAACGCATCAAGTCGACGAAGACGCTCGTCGGCAGCCTCAAACTGTGCCGTGGCCACCAGGTATTGGCTCATCACAAAACTAAATATAAGTTCATTTTCCCCCGTAAGCAGTTGCTCGAGCAGTAACAGAGCCTCCATCGGGCCGATACCCTGGCTCATTTTCCTCGCGACGGTCGTCACGTGGTCAATGGTTTGGCAAGCCTTCAACGCGGTGGCAAATGCTTCCTTGGCTTCATCTTGTTGATTTGCTCTGGCTAGGGCCAAACCCCGCAGGTGTTGCAGTACAGGAAACTCATCTAATATGGATTGCTGGCTGCTCAATGTCTGCAGGGCCAGGTCAAGTTGGCCGGCCTTGATCATGGCAGATACTAATACGTCTAAGTTCTGGGTTGATGGTTTCAGGTCAAAAGCTTGTGCAAAGTACTTGATCGCCTCTACGATCTTGCCTTCCATTTCACTCAATTCACCCAGATGATAATGCCAACGATATTCACCTGGCATCTCCTCAATTGATTCAAGCAATAAGCGGCGAGCCCGGTCGTTTCGATCTGTTGCCACATAAAGCAATGCCAACTCAACTTTGGCATCCACCGAGTCGGGGTCACGTTTGAGTACGGCCTGCATCTCGGCAATCGCCTTCTGATACTCACCCGTTCTTTTCAAAAGACGCGCCAGCAAAAGTCGTGGACGTGTCTGCATGGGATTAAGCTCAAGCGACCTGGCCACTTGCTGCTTGGCCAAAGCAGACATGCCAGGCATCTTCTCCAATACCTTCGCACGCAGATAATAGATCGTCGAATTTTGAGGTGTAAGCTTCTCCGCCTCATCGAGAGCAGCACGCGCCCGACCATTGTCATTGTTTTTAATGGCGATTATTGCATCGAGCAGATAAGTCACTTCATTTTCACCGTGACTCTGACGCTGCTGTGCGAGTACCTCTTCAGCTTTCTCAATCATCCCAAGCGGCAGAAGCATCTCAATGTAATTGGATGCAACAGATCGATCAGACGGATTTGAGTAATACAGTTTCGTATAGATTTCTACCGCCTCCCGGACGTAACCACGCTGGAACAGGCGCATACCCAGTTCACGCGACACCAACATAGTCTCCGGATCTTCCAATTCAACTGCCTGCTGAAAGGCCTGCATCGCCTCGGTACCACGTCCGATCTTGATCAACAGCCGGCCAAAGGACTGCCAATCTTCGGCCGTGGCCTTAACACCCAAGTCTGTCATGTAATCTTGCATAATCTGATGGGCCTCTTCGCCACCACTGGCCGCAAAAGCCACATCTGCCTGCAGTGCTTTACTGACGCGATTGGCGCCATGATCTTCGATCAACTGATCCGCGATCTCCCGTGCCTGGATATGATCATCGGTGGAGGCCAAAAGCAGCGCCAACTGATGTAGATTACGAAAATCCTCCGGCTTGGACTTGCGTATCTCCTGCCGGATCACCAAGACCTCTTCTGGATCGCCATGTTTCTGTGCATAATCGGTATAGATCGCCCGGATTATCGGGCTATCAGATGCATACTCATACGCCTTGGCCAATTGAGCTAACGCCAAATCATACTGCTCCCGCGCATCGTAAGATGCAGCCAAACCACGCAGAGCATCGACGTTATCGCGTTCAAGTTCCAAAGCTTTCTTATATGACTCCATGGCTCCGACGAATTCTCGCGCCTGCCGCTGGGCATCACCCAGTCTTTGCCACCCCTGCGCCCATTGAGGCCGTTGCTTCAATCCCTCGCGAAGATTGGCGACGGCCGAGCGATAGTTGCCTTGCGCCATCTCAATACGACTGAAGTAGAACATCCCTTGAGCACGGTCGAGATTGAGCGCCGCGGCCCGGCCTGCAATGGCCCGCGCGTCATCCCAACGCTCCTTCGCCAACGCCCGCTGAATCGTAACCTCAATGATCCACCAATGGTCCGGCTTGAGCTCCGCGGCTTTAGCGAATTCTGATTCCGCTGCTTCACCTTCACCGTAACGTAGATGCAGCAAATACCTAGCCTTATGTTTTTCGAATTCATCCTCATATTCTGCGATCTTTTTCTCGATAATTTCCCTCGGTTTTATCTCGCCCGACAGTTGCTTCTCGATCTGATCCAGCCAGGACGAATCCCCTCCACCCTCTCGAGCACGTTCAACAAAACTGATTGCTTCCTCTTTGTCCTTGCTCATCTGAATCAGCATTCTCAGCGCAGTTGTATCGGCGGGGTTCTCCACGAAGAATTTCTCAACGATTGCACGGGCTTTTTCCTTGCGACCTGCCATCAATTCCATTTCGGCAATCGCCAGAGGCGTTCGCTCACGTTTTTCGCTGTTCCTCTTCTGCAACAGCTCGATGGCCTTGTCCGGATTTCCACGATGTTTTTCAAGAAGAACCAACATCTGATCCGTTCTCTTGTCGCGAGGTTCAATTGATTTGATGAGCTTTTCAGCATCATCAAATTGCTTGTGTTTGATGTACAGGCGAGCCAACTGGAGCTGCGCGGTCTTGTAATTCTCCATGCCACGAAGCTGAAGCAGCCTTTCCAGGCTCAGCATGGCTGCGCCACTGGCATTCATTTTTGAATACGCCACAGCCAATCTCATAAGCACCTCTGGGTGCTTGTGCTCGTGTTGCTCATCAGCTTTTTGCAAAAACTGAGCGGCATCGAACCATTCATTCCGCATATAGTGAAATTTGCCCACCAAACGGTTGTAGGCTGCGTTGCCTTCACCTTGGTTAGCTCGAATCTCTTCGACCAAGGGGTCAAGATCTCCCAATGCCTGTTCGCGTTCAGCACCGGGTTGTAACCGCTCAACGTTGTTGAGACGCAGATCAACCTCGCGCATTAGAGCCATCTGCTGGACCCGTGTCTGCAGGTAGGCGTCGATGGGTGTTGTAAAAACATTAACCTTACGAATATCGCCATACGTCTTGATGGCCTGTGAATTCGCGCCATCACCACCACCAAAATGGCTTACGGCATAGAGGTATTTAAGTGCAAGATCGTCAGGATTGGCCCTCACTGCCGCATCCAACACCTTTCGAACCCTGGCATTGGCTGCGATAACCTGTTGTTCTGACCTGTTACTACCAGGTGAACCAGACATCACTCCCGCAATTAAATCAATAAGCGTTCGGACATCACGACGTGTCACCGGATTATTAAAAATTTCATTCTCAATTTCCACAATAAGCGGACGTGCATTTAGCCGTCGGTTCGATTCAACAAGCATACTGGCATGATTGAGCTTGGCACGAATATTGCCCGGATGTCGTAGTAGAAATTGGTCCGTGATTGCCCGGGCTCGCTGGCGGAATTGCTCAAGATCGGATTCTCGAACACCCGCTTTGCCTTCCAGGTGCTCTGCCTCTGCCAGGTGGGCCAGCGCGAGGTAAAACACGGCATCAATGTCATCAGGAAACGACTCGATATAGGTCTCAAGATCCTCTTGTATCTGCCGACGCTCTTCATCAGACATCGGAAGCTGGGAACGTAATAGACTCACTTGGGCCACACCACGATATTTATACGCCTCGATAATCTCGCCCACTTTAAGCGCGCTATCGGAAGCGATCTTCATCGAATTCCATGCGGTAATGTCATTCAGTTCGACGCCCCGCTTCATAAAAAGCCGCATGAGCCGACTAAAGGCCTCGGCGTTGTCGGGCTCTTCACGCAAAGCAGACCGTAGTGCCATAATCTGTTCACCATGAGCTTTGCGGGCCGGCGCACCAAATTCAACCGGCTCACTGCTTTTGGCGTCAAAAAACTTGATATACAAATCCACATTCCGGGGGTCTCTTAAAATAGCTTTGCCGTAACGACGACCAGCCTTGCCATACAAACCTCGCTCATAAAATGAATCGCCGGCAGCAACAAGATCCGAGACGGATTCATGGATCCATATAACCCATATACCAATGGCGCTACCGACGAGCACCACAACCACGCCTGTCAAAATCAGAAGAAATTTCTTGTTAATCCGCGCGGCCATTTTTTATGATCTCCGTGAACCATTTGGTCGTCTTATGGTCAAATCCACTTCCGGGCTCGGAACCGAATCTTTTTGAAGCTGTGTCAGGTCAGGCAAACAACCCATAACCTCAGGCAATAATTTGGACAGAAAGGCTGAAGCTCGCTGGACTGCCACCTCCGGATCGGGAAGGTGACCCAACCCAACCTCAACCTTGCAGTAATAGCTGTACTGATCACGTGGATCGAATCCGTGTAGGCGGACCAGGTCAGGACTTGCCAGAAACTTGTGATTGGCAATAAAAAAGTAGATCACGCTAATGATCCGGTCCGGATTTTCCGGCCAGTGATATTGAAATAATGTGGCATTGATCTGGAGATCGGGCATGAATACATCTTGGGCCAGCAGAATACTGCCGACCCCAAAGCCTCCGAGCACTTCACGATACTGCGGACCTTCCAAGTTCAACGTTGGATAGGATTGACCCACACCCGTTGCTCCACCCCCGATAATGCATCGCTCCGGCACATGTGGAACAGTGTCAGGGTTGCCCGTGTAATAAGTGACATGCAGTTTGACTTGGAACGCAGGACTGCCGGGCTTGGCATTTCGGTCAAGGAAGTCGTAACTAATGTATTCATCCGTACCCAACACCTCGAGTTGCTCGGGCGGCAACTCAGGATCCTCACCGACCCATTTCCAATTGCCAAAGTCACCACGTAATCGATATAGCGGGTTGCGGAGTTCGATAGGGTGCTTGAGCAGCACTACCCCGTTAATCTTGTTAACAGCACCAAATCCGGTGAGCGATGTCATTAGAATGCCTGCACCAATACCCAACGCTATCGTAGCAGGGCGTCCCGGCATGCCGGTCACCTTTTTTGCATTCGCAGACGATGAATCCGCTGCTGAAGAACGAGGAGGTTGGACCAACCGCCGAATCAGAAAAGCCACCACCACCAAGGCCAGGACACTCGCACCCAGACAGACATTAGCCGTCCACTGGCTCATACCCTGGCGATAGGGCTGCAACCAGACAAGTAACAGAACATAATAATTAACACCCACAAGGCCAGATAGAATGGCGCCCGCGCCTAAACCCTTTACCACATCCAGTATTTTTTGTCGTTTGTCTCCACCACCACAGTCTGCCGCCTTGCCATCTGCGGTTTTGTCAACATGAGCACCCGGTCGAATCGACCTTGCTGGCTCCTCAACAATGACCATTTTATCCAGGATCCAACCGACCAGCCAAAATAATCCTGCGGCCGGAATCAACATAAGCATGCCGATAAACGTGTGAAAGTCGCCCTTGATCATCTGGTCATCGACCATGGATAACAGGCCGAGCGTTACGACACGACCAACGTTGACAGCCACGGCAATGGGTACTGTTAACGCAACCATCACAATCCGCTGCCACCACATGCGATCCGTCAGATAGGCCATCGCCACCCCTAATGCGATGAAAGCCATCAACATCCGCAAACCTGAACAAGCTTCCTCCACAGCCAGAGCACTGGTCAAATAGGCGCCACCTTGGGTGTATCCAACTTCGATTTTGTTGCCCGACTTACTGACGTCAAAATTGATGATCAAGGTTAGAAACTTCAACACAATTGTTGCTGCCTCGGCCGCAATGCCTTGTAGTTTCCATGCAATCTGGTTCCAAAAACGGTCCGATATCTTGACGAAAAAGACCAAGTAAGCAATGGGAAACCAAAGAATGCGCATCATGGCTGGTCCAACGAGAAACAAAACCAGCCCGAATAGCGCTAAAACCATGCTAAAGCCCTGCAACATGTCATTTCGGCCCGGATGAACCCACCAGAAAAAACTGAGCAGGCCCAGGAAAAAAATCCCCAATCCCAGTGGGAAAACCCGTCTTGCCGTCACCACCAGACGAGGTCCACTGCGAATCACGAAATAAAGGCTGATCAGCGGTACGATTAACGTGTGCGACCAATCGGCATTCCATGGGTTCATGACAATATGAACGAGTAGATCCCAAGCCTTTTTGCCCCCAGGTGCCTTGGTGGCAATGTGAATCATGCGATTCACAAATGACCAATGCAGGGCAAGAAACAGGACACCAATCCCAATAATCCAAAACCACCCGGTGAACGTAACCGACCTACGGTCAGCATCCACAGTCGGCAAGACAGTCGCAGTCGTCGTACTCGTCATCAGATCATCGTATCCTCGTGGCGCGCCGATGGCATTCGGTCCCATCGAGTAGCGCCCAGTACTCTTAAATCATCCTCCGCCAACTCTGCAGCTCTCCCTAAACCACCATGCCTGCATGCCATCGGTATCGTTAAAAGCCTAAAATACCTGGCTGGCGAAATTCTTGTCCAGCACAAATCCAAAACCATAGCTCATGCGGATCGCATTACGAAAGACAGCATTCGGCGTGGCGACGAAATTCGTGCCAATATTGATAATGTCGTCTGGCTTAATGAAAAAGTCGGGTTCGGTTCCATTGAAAATATCACGTAGATTCAATCGCACCGTGACTTCATGGTTGTTACCAATGCGCCGCGTCAGATCAACACGCTCAGGAATCCCTAACCCGTTTAGCCCACCGGCAGAAATAATGATCTGTTTCAAGGTGCGTCGATCATCGCCCTCTACTGAATAGGTGCCAGGCCGGGCAATATTTCCCCCAACAAATACGTATCCACCAGTAACAGCGGGAATCTGAATCACATCACCAGGTCGAATCACGACGTTATATCGCAGGTCACCCTTACGAAGTAGGTCATAGGGAACCTTGATGACGCGTTGAACCACGGGAGGCAATTCCTCGTTTTCAGGAATACTTGCTTCTAAACGCTGGGGGTATGTTGGGCTGTCGACCGCACCCTGCAATCCAGCCACGGGAACCCATTTGCCGTCTACGTTGACGTAGTTTGCCGCCGTTGCGGGCACGCTAAGGCTCTGCTCGAGAACCTCGGGGGGAGGCAGACCTCCAAGTGCTTCACCCGAAATTGGAGCAGCCTGTTCGTGGTCACCATTTTGAATAATCTCGAGAAGTATCGTTCCCGGATCCAAAGCCGGTTCATGCACATCAATGATGGGTTCCTCACCATTATCATCTGAATCCACCGTGATCTGCCGGATAATGAAGATATTCTTAATCTGTTCAAGCACACCACCCGCCATGGCCATCGATTCGAGCAGACGCTGATCGCTCTTGAAAATGGCATAGGTACCAGCCCGTGTTCCACCGGTGCGTGGCTGCGCAATGACGGCAAATGAATTCTGCCGACCTTCGCGAACAAGCACCGTGACCTCGGCATTTTGAAGGTGGCCTTGCTGTTCAACGATTTTGGCGACCCCTACCTCCAACTCGGTTTCCGTAAAGCCAGTCACCTTGATATGACCAAGGCGTGGATGTCGGAAAACACCCAGATCGGTAACCTGTCGTGTCTGGACTGATTCCAGCCCAGGCTGGTCAAGTTCGTAGACACTAATGGTGATCAGGTCTCCGGTACCAATCACATAGTCCTGACGTTCTGGAACCAGATCCTCTGGGCGGACACCACTCAGATTGGGTGGTTCTGAGGTCGGTTCATCGATCACATCTAACTTGGAGAGGATCGGCAACTTGACCGGAGTACGCTCCCAACGTCCAATTTCTGATGGATCAAAATAAGCATCCATCTCACAACCACTGGCCATCAACAGAAAAACAGTTGATAGCAGCATGCACCTGACCGTAGCCCGCGCACCCACTCGTATTAACCAGTTTGCGATCGAAAAATCACTGTAAAACCAACCAACCCTGTTCATCGTGTTTCTACCTCAACAAGTCGGAAACCCCCAAGCCGCCCTCTGCAGCCATGGCAACTGGAGGTCAAAGTTATCGGGCAAGATCACCAAAAGAGTCACGGCCCCCCATATGCTAATCACAACCTCAACTGGCATCGGCGCTTAACCGGCTGATCCTTAAGGTGCCTACCGATTTATTGAGAATCGGACGGCAAATCAGTTGCCGCCGATAAGTCACTCTTGCATCAATCTGATGCACCGACAACAATGACTAGTTATAGGCACCATACACAGGCCGTTATTTGATTCTGACCTCTGTAGAAGGTACTGCAAGGGTCGCCAGCAGGGGAATTTTATCCTCCAGTCGTACAAGAAACATGGGCCAGAACATTACTATTATCGGCGATGGTTCGATGGCAACTGTTTGCGCCATGCTGCTTGAAAGCCAGGGTCATCAAGTCACAATGTGGGGCGCCTTTGCCAAACATATTGCGGATTTGATTCAGACCCGTCGAAACCCACATTTACCGGCGTACCGCATCCCACCTTCGATCCATCTGACGCACGATGAAACCACCGTGTTCGATGGATCCGAACTGGTCGTATCTGCAGTACCAACGCAATACATACGTCCGGTATGGACCCGTTTGTCCTCTTATCTGCCGCAGGACATCCCCATTGTTTCTGTTGCCAAAGGCATCGAGAACGACACCCACCTGCGGCCAACGCAAATTATAGCCAGCATGCTGCAACTCCCAGGCTCCAGCGGTGATAACCCAGACCGGGCGGCCAGGCCACTGGGTGCCCTTTCCGGACCCTCTGTTGCCGATGAACTGGCCCGATGCCTGCCAGCAACTGTCTGCGCTGCTTCAGATGACCCTCTTTTCACCCAAACCCTGCAACAGACATTTACCACACAATGGTTTCGTGTTTATACGAATGATGACCTGCTTGGGGTCGAACTGGCCGGAGCAACAAAAAATGTTATCGCCCTAGCCGCTGGCATTCTGGATGGGTTACAGGCCGGTAACAATGCCAAAAGTGCCCTTCTTTCCCGTGGCCTCGCAGAAATCACACGCCTGGGAACCGCCATGGGAGCGCGTTATCAGACCTTTTATGGTCTTGCCGGTGTTGGTGATTTGGCAACCACATGCTTTTCCCCAACAGGCCGTAACCGAAGCTGTGGAGAGCAGTTAGGTAAGGGGAAAATCCTGGAAGACGTGCTGGAATCAATTAACGGTGTCGTAGAAGGTGTCCCAACCACCAAATCCGTGGTGGCACTGGCAGATAGATACCGGGTGGAAATGCCCATCACCACGGCTGTCTACCATGTACTGTTCGAGGGATTGGATCCTATCGAAGCAATCAGCCAGTTAATGAGCCGCGAACTTAAACCCGAAAACATCGCCTGAGAAGAAGCTGGCAGGCGGATTAATATCCGGTAACTCCTCGATCAGTCCAAGGATCCGCTGCCTATTCATTAGGCCCTGTAAATTAGGTGCATACAGGCAGCTTTTCTATCACAACAGATCATCGCACCGTGCCTGCTTGAATCATTAAGGAAAAACCCTCTCTTTTCATCTTTTAACATGGATGCCCATTTCAATGGTGAATCGCAAGAAAATCGCAGTTATTTGCACAATGGGTTTTCGTCACAGCCATGTCGATGTGATCGCCCCAAAATTTGTCACTGGCTTTCCCACCGATGAGGGGCTGATTACCCCGCAAGTTGAAATCAGTTCTCTCTATATTGACCAAGTCCACGATGACGATGTCATCCTAGCATTTGCCAAGACCCATGATATCCCGGTTTTTCGCAGCGTCCGATCAGCCCTGACACTTGGTGGGCATCACTGGCGACCAAGCGATGAGTTATTAGCAGTTGATGGCGTCCTGATGATTGCTGAGCACGGTGATTACGGACAGAATGAAAAGGATCAGATGCTCTATCCGAAACGGTCTTTTTTCGAACAAATCTGCGCCGTCTTCGCCCGATCAGGAAGATCGGTGCCCGTGTTCTGCGATAAATATCTTTCATACGACTGGCCCACCGCCAAGTGGATGTACGACCGATCGCAGCAACTGAACGTACCGTTCATGGCGGGCTCTTCGTTACCCCTGTGCTATCGCAAGCCTTGGCTTGAGTACGATATCGGCGTGCAACTCGACCAAGCCGTTTCCATCGGCTGGCATCAGTTGGAATCCTATGGTTACCATGCCCTTGAACTCCTCCAGTGCATGGTGGAGCGACGGGCCGGTGGCGAAAACGGAATCGTCGCAGTGCAATGCCTTGAAGACGATGCTGTGTGGCAGGCAGGATGCGACGGACTTTGGTCGCAGGAACTGGTTAAGGCAGCAGATGACTGTACCGAGGCCAAAAATCCCGGCCGGATGGAGGATAATTGCCCCAACCCTGC
This sequence comes from Phycisphaerae bacterium, assembly GCA_963579995.1. Classification (GTDB taxonomy): domain Bacteria; phylum Planctomycetota; class Phycisphaerae; order Phycisphaerales; family Phycisphaeraceae; genus UBA6626. Next base: position 42,124 of record CAUZIY010000001.1, on the reverse strand, counting down.
AGCCTTTTTACTGGAATACGCTGACGGGTTCCGTGCCGCCACACTCATGTTGACTGGCCATCTCAAAGGTTGGGGTTTTGCCGGCTCATCCAACGGACAGATCCAGGCAACGGAAGTCCTTCAGTTTGACGCCCCTTATCCTAACCCCCATTTCAGCTATCTGGGTTTGAATATCGAGCAAATGTTTTTGACCGGCCAACCCCAATACCCGGTGGAAAGGACATTACTTGTAGGTGGCGCACTCGACGCATTGCTTGAATCACGCCACCAGGATCACAAGCGTATTGAAACCCCCCACCTTCGATTTACCTACGAGCCTCCGGCAACATCTCCAATTCGACCCATGGGCACCAAACCCACGGGCGCAGCGGCCATAGAGCGGACTTTTGATTAAGCGTTGCAAGCCGTTGATTTGTCTTTGAATATCCTCAAGACCCGGTCCAGAAAGCTGTCGCAAACCAGCCAACACGTGTCAGTTCAGGTGATTGGCAACCAGCAATGGGTATGCATTGGCGAAGCGGAATCATCTCAACAACCCAGAGCCCAATAAGTTGCTGAAAACTCGGGAACCAATGAACCGACATGCCCCACCACTACTTAAACCACCATGGCCAACAGATGACCCCACAATATGGATATGCAGACCAATGCGGGTGAGAGGACTCGAACCTCCACGGGGTTTAACCCCCACATGGACCTGAACCATGCGCGTCTGCCAATTCCGCCACACCCGCAGTATGTGGGGATCAGTCTAGACCTACGAGAAACCACTCGCAAGAACCACAACCATCATGGCCATTATGGTCAAGGCACATGGGATACATGACCAATTCCCAGATCAGCCACCTGAATCAGACAGGTCCATTACTGATATATGACTATTGGTGTATATGCATAGATCTGCAGCGACTTGCATACCAACTTCAACCACGCGACGTGATGACATATCCGTATGATTGATTAATGCTCGTGCAGCCGCCGTCGCATAAGCTCCACCTGAACCAATTCCCAGGATACCATCCGTGGGTTCGATCACATCACCAGATCCCGAAACAATCAGGCTGCACGCTCGGTCCGCCACGATGATCAAGCTCTCAAGATGTCGCAAAGCCCGATCCGTTCGCCACTGCTTGGCCAGTTCAATTGCCGCCCGTTTGATGTTTGCTGGCGAGTCTCGTAATTTGACCTCGAATCTTTCGAGCAACGCAAACGCGTCTGCGGCGGTACCCGCAAAACCAATAAGGACACCTGCACCTTCAACACCTACGCCATCCAGCTTGCGGATCTTGACTGCATCGGCTTTGGCAACCACCTTGTCCATGGTCACCTGACCATCTCCAGCAATGGCCACTTGATCATCGCGGCGTACAGATAGGATGGTGGTGCCCTCAAATGCATTCATGCCACCATTGTAAACCAGAGCAGGACATCTCGCATTATCCAGTGGTCTTGACCGCCCAACCCCATGCAATGAATTGCTAGGATGCAACCAACGATGCCCCCAGAAACCAATGATGATACCGGGCACATCCCTGTTCTGGCCCCGCAGGTGATGGAACTGCTGGCCCCCCGCCCCGGACAGGTATGCGTCGACTGCACGATCGGCCAAGGTGGCCACAGTACACAAATCGTACAGCAGCTTTCACCCGGGGGGCATCTTGTGGGTATTGATCGTGATCCTCGAAACGTAGAGTTCAGCCGGCAACTGCTGAAACAATCAGCACCCAAGAATGTTGCGTGGGACCTGGTTCATGCCAACTTTTCCGAACTGACCGATGTACTGGCACACCTGAATATTGACAAGGCGGATCTATTGCTGGCAGACCTCGGCTTCTCATCCAACCAGATGAATGACCCGAACCGTGGATTTTCCTTCGGTGCAACTGGCCCACTGGATATGCGATACGACTTGGGGCAGGAACTCACTGCAGCTCAATTGGTAAATACCCTAGACGAACGATCACTGGCCGACCTGATCTACCAGAATGGTCAAGAACGGCTGAGCCGGAAAATTGCGGCAAAGATTATCGAGCGCCGTCGCCAAGCGCCGATTAAAGACACGATGGTCTTGGCCCAAATTGTGCGTTCAGCTTATGGTTCCGTTTCCTCGCGCCGCCGAGGTCGCCGCATACCACGACGTATCGATCCGGCCACGCGCACTTTCATGGCACTGCGTATCGCGGTCAACCGGGAACTGGATTGCCTGCGGCACCTCCTACAGCAGCTTCCCAACGCACTTCAACCAGGTGGTGTAGCCATGATCATTAGCTTTCACTCACTGGAAGACCGCCTCGTCAAGATGACCTTTCGTGATCTAAACCGTAATGGCCAGGCCAAACTCCTCACTCGGCGGCCGTTAACTGCCACCGATGATGAACGCAAGAAAAATCGACGAAGCCGATCAGCTAAGCTGCGTGCAATATGTTTTGAATCTCGCACATCGGGACCTGTTATGGCATGATGCAGATACAGATCAGGTCGTTTCCAGGGTGAGACCAAGCTAGGACGGCACATGTACGATCACCAATAGCCACATGGAAGGCTGGCACATGACACGCGAAACTAAAGTTGGTTTACTCGTCGGACTGGGTGCCATTGTTTTGATCGGCCTGATTGTCACTGACCACCTTGCGGTGCAGGAAGGCGATCAGGTGCTCCCATTACTTGCACCTGATTTAAGCACACGCCAAAAATCTGAACCACAACTAATCGACGATCTAAGACACCAGCCAGCTCACCAACCACAGGTTTCCCCGCCTAGAGCGATACGCCTTTCACGAACTGCCAAATCTCTCTCCGGGAACAAGGGGTATGCGATTCCTGGTCAACAAATCCATGCAGCCACCGAGCCTGAAACCAATCCTGCTAAGTTTTCACCCCGGGAAACCCCCTCCAAGACAATTTCCCGTCCACAGGTATCCCACCAAGGGCCAAAACCTGCATTTACAACCATGGCTGGCCAGCAAAAATCGGCCGGAAACACCATTGGCGATCAACCAAGACGATATCACAACGTCAAACGCAATGAATCGCTCTACGGCATCGCTGAGCAACACTACGGCAATGGGGCACTTTTCACACTCCTTATTGAAGCCAATCCGGGAAAAATCATGGAAGGCGGCCATATCCGAGATGGTGTTCGGTTATATGTGCCTCCACAACCCCGATTGCAAACAATCCAGATCCGTCCACAAGCGGCACATGACAATCTGCACCGTGAGTACACCGTTGTCGAAAATGACACCTTGTGGCGAATTGCAGCCAATACACTTGGTGATCCAAATCGCCACAATGAAATCTTCCTGGCTAATCGTGGCAAACTCAAGAACGCCGATGATCTGAGGGTAGGTCAACACCTGCGGCTTCCAGCGCGTTGATACACCCCGCATGATCTCCAATTGGACCTGGACCTGTGTTTAGGAAACTCATCACCATGATCCTGGCAGTCGGTTCCTTGGCTGCGGTATTGCTTGACCTGCGCCAACAGCGAACCGAGACGATCTACCAGATTTCAATGTGCCATCGTCAGATTGCCGAGGTACGGTATGACCTTTGGCAATCGCGTTCACACGTTGCCAAAAAGCTTGAACCCAAGCACCTGCGTCATCTCATTGCACGTGCCCAGTTAAACCTCGAACCGTTGGCATGTGGCCAAACTTGCAATCCGCTTCCGTCATCGTCCGCCCTGGCGGTCGTTGATCATGACAATATCCAAGCCATTGTTCCATGAGAAAGCATCCTCTGCCTGAGCAGCGTGTCCTGACCGTCTCGGCAGTCCTGGTGGTCATGCTCAGCATTGGCCTCCTCGCCCAGTTCGGCCGTGTAGTACAACTCAAACTGGCACCGCCGAAACAGCTGGCAACATATACCGGCCGCCATCACAGCCGCACCGCATTTCACGCCCGAAGAAGTGATATTGTTGACAGGCGTGGCCGATTGCTGGCATCAAGCCAACTCGCCACTCGACTATTTGCCGATCCAGGCTTGATCGAAAACCTCCCGATCTTTTGCCAAGTCGTCGGTGAACTGGTCCATGTTGCCCCTTCCACACTGAAAGCGACCATACAAAAACGGATTGACCGGCGGTACGTGGTACTTGAACACGAACTGGACAAGTCTGCACTTGGGCAGTTGAAGGACCTGAAACTAAGGGGGCTCGGAACCCAGCGATGGGTCAAGCGGCTTTACCCACATGGATCACGAGCTGGCCAACTGCTTGGCAGTGTGGGCTTTGATGCCACCGGACTTGAAGGCGTGGAATTCGCATTCAACCGCGATTTGGTCGGTCGCACCGGATCACTGACTTATACACGTGATGTGCGTGGCCGCCCGCTTAATCTCCAGTACGAATCATACGACCCACCACGTGACGGGGCAGCAATACGGCTCACGATTGACCTGATGATCCAATCCATCGCCGAAGAACAACTCGCCATCAGCTGCAAGACTTTCGACGCACCCTATGGCCAACTGGTTGTCATGAACCCCCGCAATGGGCACGTCCTGGCAATGGCAAACTACCCCCCCTTTGATCCGAAGACCTTGGCCAAAAGTACACCACAACAATGGCGTAACCGCTGCATCACTGACATGTTTGAGCCAGGCTCAACCTTCAAGCCATTCGTCTGGGCCAAAGCAGTAGATCTGAAGGTAATTCAACCAGAGCAACTATTCGACTGTACGGACAGCGGTATCTGGCGTTCGTCAAAAGGGCGGCGGATCCGAGACGTACGTGGACATGGCAAATTGACTGGCCAACAGGTTTTAATCAAATCAAGCAATATCGGCATGGCGCAAATTGGACTACTCCTGGGCTCTGACAGGTTGCATCACGCGGTAGAGGCTTTTGGAATGGGCCAGTCAACTGCCAGTAGCTTGCCCGGCGAATCGGCGGGGATGGTTAACCCGCTACGCCAATGGAATCACTACTCACTAACCAGCATCCCAATGGGCCAGGAGATCGCAGCCACGCCATTGCAACTGGTCCGCGCGTTCAGCGGCATTGCCAACGATGGGATGATGCCGGCAACCGTAATCCGGATCCGTAAATCAGCCGATGATCTGATCTACCAGCACACCCTCAATCCGGCAACGGCCAAGCAGGTTCGACAGGTACTTCGCCGCGTTGTTCAAGAGGGAACAGGACGACGTGCCAACAGCAAACACTACCCGATCTTCGGCAAGACGGGCACAGCACAGATCGCCAACCCTAACGGGGGCGGCTACCTAGAAGATAAGTACATATCCTCTTTCATCGCCGGCTCCCCCCTTGAGGTACCCAGAATTGTCGTGGGCTGTTTTGTCCACCGCCCGGACAAGCAAAAGGGCTATTATGGCGGTACAGTTGCGGCACCAGTTGTACGGCGCGTGATTGAAAAAACGCTGATGTATCTTGGCTATCCACCGCAAGATCAACATTTACTCGCAAGTACCAATTGACCGTATAAGCCTGCAACGTTGATCGCAATTCGACCAGCCAACGGCTCGCTTAACCATGCCGCGTACGCCATTCCACCAATATCATCTTGATCAGCAGGCAAGGTTTGTGGACGTTGCCGGCTGGGAAATGCCTGCGTCCTACCACTCACCTGAAGCTGAACATTTGCATGTACGCCGCAGCGGTGGCCTGTTTGATCTTTCACACCGGGGGCGGATACAAATCACCGGTCACGATGCACAAAAATTCCTTGAGCGAATCCTTACACGCCGGATCGATGACATGAAACCCAATACCAGTCGATCTTCCCTGATCTGCAGCCAACATGGTGGAATCCTGGATGCCGTCACGGTGTGCCGTTGTGAAGACCACTGGCTGCTCGTTGTCAGTGCCCCTGGTCTTCATTCCATCTTGGCCCATTTACATCAAAATATCGGGACACTATCAGTCACAATTAACGACCGAACCCTTTCAACCGCCATGGTGGGCTTACAGGGGCCCAAAGTGATTGATTTGATAAGCCAGTTCTCAAGCGAAGTCCCAAACCTTCAACACGGAGAAATCTGCGTCAAGAATTTATTTATCCTGCGGTTGACCATTACCCGCCGCAGTTTCACCGGAGAAGATGGCGTCGAGGTGGTCATGGGCGCCAATATGGCCACGACCATCGTCAAGCTGCTAAGCCAAAACGCCCCGGAGGGTATTGTTGCCCCCATTGGCCTTGAAGCGCTCAACACGCTACGCATTGAGGCGGGTGTGCCGATGCTCGGCCATGAGTTCAATGAACAAACTGATCCGCTATCAGCGGGTTTGGAATTTGCAATCACTCCTGAGAAGGCCGACCCGGACAGCCGCGAACAATTCATTGGCAGCGACGCACTCAAGATGATCGCATCAAGGGAGACTGCACGAAGGTTGGTCGGACTCAAGCTAACTGGTTCGCGACAAGCAAATCAAGGCGCCAGCCTATTCGTATCCCGCCAAATCGTTGGCGCCGTTACTAGTGGATGCATCTCGCCCACACTAAATGCTTCAATTGCCATGGCCTTCATCGATACTGAACACCATCAGGTCGGCAATCATGTCGGCGTCGAGATCGATGGCGACCACGTTGATGCACAGGTTGTGCCACTGCCATTTTATGAATCAAAATTCGACACGGTTCTTTAACCGAAGTTGGTATACTCGACGGACTGACTGGGAACCTTTCCCAGATCCTTTCTTCCAACCTGTCCGCCACCTATGATTTCAGTATCACCCAAATCATGTTTCAACTGTGGCCCGAGACGATCGCGGCCAAATTTCAGGTCGCAAGCCACTGATTGAGAAAGAACATGATTTCCGACCTCATCTGAACCGTTTCAAAATGGTCGATTTCATATCTTTTGAGCTGCCAAGCGTCTGCTGCCTGGTGTGCCTCATAGATGGACTGCAACTCCTGATCAATACGATCCAGCCCCCTGGGAGGGGTCAACCGGTCGTAGTTACCGGCAAGACCAAGATGGGCCCGGGGAGCAATCAATGCATTGATTTTTGCAGTTGTAAATTGCTTAAGCAAAGATGGCACGTAGTAATAAATACCGTGACAGTCTAACCCTTGCTCATCGATTAGCGCCTGGAAATCAGTCAAACAGCAAAGATCCACGCAAGCCCTGATTCGGGTATCCAGTGCCGCCACCCACCACGCCATGGTGCTTCCCATGGATATCCCCAATGTGCCAATTCGACGGGTATCGATATCCGGGCGATCGGCCAGGTAATCAACGGCTCGCAAACTATCGTAAACCATCATGCCCCACAGAACTTAGCCTTTCCACAGCATCTCCTTAAACACTTCCGATTCCGTGCGCCCACGTCTTTCTCCGAAACACCAAGTATCGATACACAAGGCAGCATAACCCTTCTCCGTCAGTGCTCGGGCGTACGGTGGATCTTGCAGTGCGGCTCGGCCGTAGATCAATTCATCCTTGCCCAGTTCTTAGTCACCGCCATGCGCATGATTGTAAAGGACACAAGGCAGCGGCCCATCACATGCTTTAGGCTTCACAAAGTAAGCAGACACGGACTGTGATCCATTAAGATCCAACACGAGCACTTCAAGGATATAGCCGTCTTCCTCCCTTTGCGTAACCGGTTCACACGACACGGCACGACTCAATGGCGGAAGGTCGCCTAGTAAGTCATAAAGCACCTTCCTGCTGTTTTGCTGATGATCAGCTGCCAGGTTAGACATTGTTCATCCTCATTTTATTACCAAAACACCATCTACCTCAAAAGGTCCAATGACTTGTGATGCTCACGCCAAAACGCTGAACACGACCATGTCCTACCAGATGCTCTTCATTTGCCAGCACGTCAGTTCGCGTAATACCGACTGACGCCCTCGGGATTGAATCGAAAGACCAATACTATCAGGTCGCTGCGGGTAAACGCGCTGCGCCAGGCACTGGCGACCATTAATGAATACCTCAACGACACTCCGGTCAATAAAGATTCGAAGGCTAAGATCTTCGCCCTCATGCAGTTCAAAGGGCGCAATTTCAGGCGGCCGCGACAACAAGTCGGAACGCAAAGAAGACCGTGACGTGTCGATCACGATCGCATCCTTATGAACCAACTCACAAGTCCTATAGGATGCGTGGGCATTCTTTAAAAAGTAAATGGATGTAAACTCCGACTGGTCTGGTGACCTCAAGACGTCCAAAGACAACTGATTTGCATCTTGCGGATCAATGATTGCATTGATTTCGATGGTATTGCCTCGAATGTCATCCAGAACTGTTTCACGGTTTGCTTCAAGCAACATGGGCCCCACGCGTTTGAAAGTGGTACGGAGCTTGTCCATTGACCTGATCGGTTCGATTCCCAGCGTGCAATCTGGGCGGAGGGTCAACACGCGAGCAAGCGACATGATCTGGCGCCACCCGCGAGACTCGATACCTTCATTCATATTATGAATAACGTAACAGCCTCCATGACCGTCTGGCGTTGCGGATGGTGCATGAACACCCCCATGTCCGATTGGCCCGAAGTTGAATCGGCCATGCAGAAAAGGTTTGAATTTCCGCTTAGTACGATCGTAATCACCCAAGAAGTACTGTGAGCCACGCATATGGCTGGCGAATAGCAGGATGTGCTTATCCCCCAACGGCCAGAAATAGGGCACTGCGCCATCTTCACCCCGTTGCGTGTAACGTCCACCATCTACAAACTGCCCTTCATACCGCCAGGATTGCAGGTCTTTTGAAAAAAAGAGGTGTTCCACCATCTGGCAGTCCTGACGGAACCGCATGGATCGGTTACCTCCATCCTTCTGGGTTCCGGACAAGGCGTAATACCCGTCTTCCTCGGCCCAGATACAAGGATCAAATACGCGGTAGGGATAACCTGAATCATCGGCTTCCACAATCGGGATCACTGGATTACCGGGTAATTTCTCCCAATTAAGAAGAAGGGGATCGCGGGCAACCGCAATCATGTTGCCCGCTTGCTTCCCGTGGTAGATCGCGATCACCCGGTCAGATTCAACCAAGGTGCTTCCGCTAAAACATTTGCGTTCAATGTCCGGATAGATGGCCAACGGCAGGTCCTGCCAATACACAAGGTCATCGCTGACAGCGTGACCCCAATGCTGTCGCCGGTCAGCCTCATCTGGATAAGCCTGGTAGAAAAGGTGGAATCGATCACGCCAAAAACACAACCCGTTGGGATCATTCATCTTGCCCTGTGGGGCAACGAAATGATACGCAGGACGGTATGGGTCAGCGGCCAATCTTTGCCGCGCAGCGGCAAATTGTTCAAGCTGCTTGTCTGTTCCCAATTGCTCAAGTTGCTCAGTTAGGGTATTGCCATATAAGCATCGCTTGATTGGTGATTTGTAGCGTGGATTGGCGTCCATCTAAGGTAATGATACCGCAAGGTCTTCGGCCACTGCCACCACCGCTGACTGCTAATTTATTTTCGCACTCAATTGCCACACCGACCGCCCAATTATGGTATCTTACCGGCCGTCACGGGTGGTCTTGGGAGCCAGGAAACAAGCCAAGCAAGCCAAACCATAAATCGACACGCCCATCGCGTGCAATAGGTGAACGGCGGGTTTATAATCGGTGTTTCCGCTTGGCACATCGCGCCCACGGAGGCGAAACATGTTTAAGATTCACGTTGGCAACATAAGCTACAAGGTGACACCGCAAACACTGAATAAACTCTTCAGTGACTACGGCCTGATTGATGAAATCATCTACGTCACCGACGAAAAGACGGGTAAACCACGCGGGTTTGCATTTGTGCTCATGCCCAGTGAGGACCAGGGCCGAGCGGCCATTGCCTCGCTTGATGGTCGCCGCGTAAATGGACGACCCATGGTGGTCGGTGAAGCCAGCGGCAAGGGCCTGGTCAAACCAACCGAAGTAGTTGCCACATCAACTGATCGACCTGCCCCCAGCCAAAGCAGGCGTCCGGTCTCCCGTGGAGCTCGTGCCGGTCGCCGGCCGGGCCAACGCCGGGTTCCGCCGCGGTAACCAAAACTAAGCCCACCGCAGCAGCCTAGTCCATATCATTGGTTCCCAATTACATCTGAAACCTGGTGTTATTTCAGCATCACGAAACGGTGAACAGTGGCCTTGAAATCCTCGTGACCTCCGGGAGAAACTGCACCTAGCTTTCGGGCAATGCATATCGACCTGAATGCGTTCTGTCCGTTGCTTCAAATGGGCATTTCCGTCCCGTGATCGACTCGAAAATCTTGCCCACATGTGGATGACAGTTTTCAATAAACAGTTGAAAGCGGATCTGGGTCCCGACTGCCGCGGTCCCCCCAACATAGAAACCAGGCACATTGGTCTGCATGGTTTCCAGATCCAACTGGGGCGCGTGGTTCTCACCTGCCAATGCCACGCCAACCTGTTCCATCAAGGTTGTATCCATTTCGTAACCAACCAGCAGAAGTACGAAATCGGCCGGCACTTGAGTACATTGACCGGTTTGAACCTGATGAAGGAAAACATGCTGTGGCGTAATCACCGTTGGTACGGTCAGAGGGTAATAAGTCACGCGTTTGGTCTTGATCAACATTTCGATTTCCGGTGTTAACCAGTACTTGACGCTCTTAGTATCAAATTCATCACCACGATAGCTGATCGCCACATCAGCGCCAGTTCGTTGACAACGAATCGCCGCCTCCACTGCCGAATTGCGACCACCGACAACAAGCAATCGCTTGCGAAAGTATCGATGTGGCTCATCGAAGTAATGGCTCACATGGGGCAAATCTTCCCCAGGCAAGTTCAGATCACGGGCCCGATTAAGGTCGCCAGTAGCCAACACGACGTGATCGGCTACGTATTGGTGCTGTTCGGTGGCCTTTTCACTCGTCAACAAGAACTTGGATCTGGACTTTTGAATTGAAGTAATTTTTTCATGAGTACGCACCGTCAGGTTGAATTGCTCCACAATACCGCGCAGATAGGCCAGGTACTCTTCACGCGACGCCTTTTCCTGCTCAACGGTCTGCAGTGGGACGCCGCAGATTGCAATACGATCCGGCGACGAAAAGAACCGCATCTGCCGCGGCATCCAACTCACTGTATGACCAATCTGCCCCGCGTCGAAATGAAGATACTTGACGCCACCCAGCTTGAAAGCCGCCGCCAATTCCAAACCAATCGGACCCGCACCGATCACAGCCACTTGCGTCCTGGTTGCCATAGGGGCAAGCTACTCCCACTCAATCGTTGCCGGCGGTTTGCTGGAGATGTCATAGACCACCCGGTTGACACCACTCACCTCATTGATGATGCGGTTGCTGATTTGGGCCAGCACCTCAAATGGGATCCGTGCCCAGTCGGCCGTCATGAAATCCTGTGACTCAACTGCACGAATTGCAATGACCTGCTCATGCGTACGACCATCGCCCATCACACCCACGGCTTTAACCGGCAGTAAAACAGCGAAGACCTGGGCCGTCGAACGATACAGTCCTGCCGACACGATTTCCTCAAGCAAAATCTCATCGGCATCACGCAAAATATCCAGTGCCGATTGGGTCACCGCCCCCAGGATACGCACGGCCAGACCAGGACCGGGAAATGGATGCCGCCAGACGATCTGCTCAGACAGATCCAGAACTTCCCCCAGTCGCCGCACCTCGTCTTTAAACAGGTTACGCAGTGGCTCAACCAGTTTGAAACCGAGTTTCTCGGGTAGCCCGCCGACATTGTGATGACTTTTGATATTTGCCGCCGCCCCGCTGTATCCGTGACCAGATTCAATCACATCGGGATAAAGCGTACCCTGGGCAAGGAACTCGGCATTGCCGATCGCCTTTGCCGCCTCCTTGAATACCTCGATGAATCGATGGCCAATAAGCTGTCGTTTTTCCTGGGGATCTTCAACCCCCGCCAGATCAGATAAAAATTGAGTCCCTGCATCGACGACACGCAGATTGATACTGAAATGCGAACGGAATTTTTTCTCCACCAGTTGGCGTTCATTCTTGCGCAGAAGGCCGTTATCTACAAAGATGCAGGTCAGTTGTTCACCGATCGCCCGTTGCAGCAGAGCCGCCGTAACCGCCGAATCAACCCCACCCGACAAACCGCACACAACACGGGCATCACCCACCACTTGACGTACCCGTTTGATTTCAGCCTCAAGAAAATCGCTCATCTTCCACGAACCGTCACAACGACAGATTGAAAACAGGAAATTGCCCAGAATGTCGACGCCGTGTTGTGTGTGCGTCACTTCGGGATGGAACTGCACCCCATAAAACGAACGCGTACGGTGCCGCACCGCCGCACAAGGGCACGTGGTCGTTGACGCCAACGAAACAAAATCATCCGGCAGATCCACAATTTGATCGCCATGACTCATCCAGACCGATGACTGAGATTCAATATTTCCCAGCAGATCTGTATCATCGCAGACCATCAGGTCTGCGCGGCCATATTCGTGGCGAGAAGCTCGGCGCACCTCAGCGCCCAGCATTTGGCAAGCCAGTTGCATGCCATAACAGATCCCCAGTATGGGAACATCCAACTCGAAAAGGCGCGGATCGCAACGCGGGGCACCGTCGTCGTAGACGCTTGCCGGGCCCCCGGAAAGAATGACGCCGCATGGCTTGATGGCTTTCAACTGGTCAACCGAAACATCCGGTGCCACCAAAATGCTCAACACACCTGCCTCACGTACACGGCGGGCGATGAGTTGTGCGTACTGGGAACCAAAATCAAGGATTGGCACAACCTGGCCACGAAGCGATTGCGGCAGATCGTCTAACTCACTGAGTAGTTCGTCGGATTCAGAACGCCCGGGGCTCGACACGGTGGACATGTGGTCGCCTTCTAAAAGAAAGATCATAACTATTAGGGTAAAGCACTACAATATCACACATGCAAACCGCCATACTGCTGGCCACCGCGATTTTTACCGCCGTGCCACCATTGACGGACAAGCAAGTCATGCAACTGCAATCGGCCATCGACAACAGCCCGTTGGTCGACGAGGCCGCCTGGTATCCGTTGCTGCGCAATGCCCTTGAATGGCAAGGCGATGTGAAGCCGGGCAGCAAGATCCCTGATTATGATGCCATCGGACAGACCCCTTCGGCCTATCGCGGCCAACGTTTTATTCTTGCAGGTCGCTATGCAGGTCGACCACCCAGCCGGACTGACCTTAAGGTCACCAACCTTGCTCGCGCAGGACCGTGGGACGGCAAACTGGAACAATGGAGCATGATCGTCGCCAACGACCCCGAAATCGTGGCGATTGTCTACCTCGTGGACCCACCAGATGAACCACAGACGAACAGTCACATCGAAATAGTTGCGAGATTCTACAAGATCTGGGAGACCACCAATCTGGCAAATCAAGTATCGCGTTATCCTGTGTTTGTTGGCAAATCTGCCAAGTTGTTCAAAACTGCATACAGTACATCAACCGATACGTCGCGATTGTTTCTAGCACTGGTAATCGCCCTTGGACTCGGATGGCTCATACTCCGATTAGGGGTGATGAGGGGGGGGGGCGACCCAGTTCCAAGCCGGCACCATGTGGTACCGACACATGAACCACAGCCCTATGACCACGCAAATGACGATGATCAGGACGGATTACCGCAGGACCCTGCCCAGGCCCTGCTAGAGATCAAACGCCGACAAAGAAAGCAACCCATGAACTCCATTGCCATTGACCTGCCACATCACCGGTATGAAGTGCTGGTTGGAAGTAGTGGCCTTAATCAGTTAGGCAACCTGGTACAGGAGGTGGCGCCTCACACGCGGGCGGCGTTACTGATTGATGAGGGGCTTCCTGATCAACATGTTGTATCGGCGCAATCTTCGCTACAACAATCCGGGTACGACCTTGTCATCGAACCGATGCCTGTGGGCGAGAACCACAAGAACCTTGATACCGTGCGCACCGCCTATGAACGACTCCTGAGCGCTCAATTTGAGCGCCACAGCCCCGTCATCGCAATGGGCGGTGGGATTGTGGGCGATACGGTTGGTTTCATTGCCGCAACCTACCTTCGAGGTGTGCCATTCATTCAATGTCCGACCACCTTGCTTGCAATGGTCGATGCCTCGGTCGGCGGGAAGGTCGGCGTCAACCTGCCGCAAGGAAAAAATCTTGTGGGCAGTTTCTACCAACCCAGCCTCGTCGTTATTGATACCGATACGCTATCTACCCTACCGGATCGCCAAATGCGATGCGGCCTGGCCGAGTGTATTAAACATGGCATCATTCGTGACGCTGAACTGTTCACATGGACGGAAAACCATGTCGATGAAATTCTTTCCCAGGATCGTGACATCCTGGTTGAACTGGTTCGCCGTAACGTACAGATCAAGGCAAGCGTGGTCATCGCCGACGAAAAGGAACTCGGCCAGCGGGCCCACCTGAATTTCGGGCATACTTTCGCCCATGCCATTGAAGCCGCTGGAAAGTTCGATAGTCCTTCTTCTTACCATCATGGCGAAGCTGTCGCGTTGGGCATGGTCGCAGCAACCAAACTTTCCGTTACAATCGGCCGGTGCGACCCGAACATCCTTCAGCGACTTACCAGCCTGCTTGAGCGTGCCGGGCTTCCCACCCAGTCCCCACATCTACCCGCAACCAGACAGTTACTGGAACTGATGCGGGTCGACAAGAAGGTGGCAGGCGGACAATTGCGGCTGGTGCTACCCACTAACCTGGGGCAGGTTGATCTTGTCAATGCAGTGGACGAACAACACATCGTTGACGCGTGGGATAGCTTGCGCCGATAGGACATGGATACGCAAACACCACCCGTTTGCCCCAATCACATGACAGTCACAGATTGCCCCGGAATCTCGCCTCCAACACCAGCGAAAGGCTAGGGGCTTTGATTAAACAACAAAGATCGACTTGCTGTCATAATGGATGTAATCTTCCACTAACCTTTGTCGATCAAAATGAATGAGAAATAGCACGTATGCAAAGAAGCGAAGACGGCCAAGTGGTCATAAGCTGCGACTTTTGTGGAACTGATTGGGACCAGGTTTTCCCCATGATCGAAGGGCATCGAGGTTCGGTCATTTGCCTCGACTGCGTCAAGCAAGCGATCGCCGATGAAAGCGCCCCACAAAACCAATACAGCTGCACGATGTGCATCCGTGATCAGCTGCCGACGGAACTCAAGCAATGGGCACCCAACCCACGGTCACAAGCGGCTAACCCAACCGCCATTATTTGTCACGATTGCCTTCAGCAGGCAACCCAAGCATTTCATCGTGACGATGATGTCCCGTGGTCAATGCCCAAGTAATTGGTGGTCACACTGCAAAATATGGCTTTGTAGGGATTTCCAAGTCAGTGGTCCGGAAGACCCCCTGCCCAGCCCAACTATTCAATCACTTGGATGCTCGCGGTAATTTGACCGCCTTGAAGGCGCCGTCCTTATAACGCTGTGCAATCGGCATCCTGCGGCCAAATCCAAAGGCCCGGCCGGTTACTTTGATTCCCGGCGCAGCCTGTTTGCGTTTGTATTCATTACGATCAATTAACTGCACCATCCGTGTAATCGTCTGCTGGGGCACCGTTTTTTTCAGGGCATCTATAATTTGCTGCACTGACTGTTCCTGCTCAACGTAGTACTCGATAATCTGATCCAACACTTCGTAAGGAGGCAATGAATCCTGATCACTTTGGTCAGGACGCAACTCGGCACTGGGCACTTTCGTAATGGAGCTTTGGGGAATGACCGAGCACCCGTATTCAGCCCGAAGTGGAGACGATGAAGAGTCATTGATCCATCGAGCCAGTTCCCAGACCATTGTCTTGGGCACATCACTGAGCACGGCCATCCCACCACACATATCACCATAGAGCGTGCAATAGCCCACCGCCAGTTCACTCTTGTTACCTGTTGTGACAAGCAGTGAACCATTTTTGTTGGAAAAAGCCATCAGGATGACACCGCGAATACGTGCCTGGATATTCTCCTCAGCTGCATCAGGTTCCAAACCGACAAAATATGGCGCAAGTACTTGCTCAAATGCCTGGTGTGGACCGGCAATTGGGATCGCGTGAAAGGCCAGCCCCAATACATCAGCTAATTCTTCAGCATCGGTGACAGAACTCGGCGAACTGTAGCGGGACGGCATTGCCACACCCATCACATTGGACTTACCCATTGCAGCAACAGCCAAAGCCGCGGTCACCGCCGAATCGATACCGCCCGACAGCCCTACCACGATGGACTTAAACCCGCACTTGTAACAGTAATCACGCAACCCCAAGACCAACGCTTGATAAACCGATTCAATCGTGCCCCCCGACCCCGATCGACTTGAACATCCCGGATCTTCCGATGATTGTGGCTTAGCCATTTCCCAAGGCGGTACCATTGCTGATGCGTTAACAGGAAGTGATGGTGTACTATTCATACCTGATGTAGATGGCTCCACATCCACAACCAGTAAATCCGTTTCAAAAGACTTGGCTGCAGCAATGAGATTGCCATCCACACCGATCACGCAGCTATTGCCGTCAAACACCAGTTCATCATTTCCACCAACCTGATTGCAATAGACCAAAGGACGTGCCCGCCGCCTGGCTGCAACAGCAAACAGTTCCAACCGAAATGCCGGCTTGCCAACCACAAAGGGTGACGCCGAACAATTGATCATGATCTGGGCATCAGCATCAGCTAAAGCATCCAAGGGATCGTGGCGGTACAGCTTCCGGGGAAGTAACTGTTGGTCGTTCCAGAGATCTTCGCAGATGGTGATACCCAGGCGGACACCATGAAACTCGAGAAGCAAATCGCCTGCCTGACCAGCTTGCGGCTCAAAATAACGGCTTTCATCAAATACGTCGTAGGTTGGCAGAAGGCTCTTGGATCGGTGGCCAACAATACGACCGCCATGACAGAAAGCTGCAGCATTGAGCAACGGACGGCCAACCGGGTCATCAGAACGGCGGGGATACCCGATGACGGCTGCGATTTCGTTGCAAAATCCAGCCAGGTACCGAACTGCGGCCTCACAGTCATTAATCACCGAGGGTTTAAGCAGTAAATCCTTAGGCGGGTAGCCAACAATCGCCAATTCAGGTAGCACCACAAGTTCAGCACCGTGCTGCTGTGCCCGGCTGATCGCATGACGGATCTGCTGGGCATTGCCGTGAATGTTCCCGATCGTTGGATTAATCTGCGCCAGTGCGATCTTCACAGTAGGATACTCCGCAAACTAATTGTATCCGTCACGAGCGACCGTGTGTTGCATTGACGGCTACAAACTCGTCGCCTAGGCTTCGTCTCATAACGGCCGCGTTGGCTAGGAACTGGACGGAGCATTCTCTGGCAAGGGTGCCATAACAGGCGATGCTGCATGGTATATCTCCAGTATCGGACCATACTGCCATCAAATACTGATGCCGGTTGGTGACTTGGGGACTTTTTTAGACGGAGACTGACATGATTTGCATGTATGGCCGCATCATCGTGTCTTTTGTATTTGTGGGGTTCCTCCTCGGTGGCATCAGCGGATGTCATAGTACCGATCATCCATCTAACTTAGCGGCACAGATACATGTCTCACAGGGCCATCAATTTCTAGACCAGGGTTTGAGCAACTCAGCATTAGCCTCATTTGCCTTGGCTATTGCAGAGAATCCCAAAGTCGTTGATGCCCATATGGGCATGGGCAATGTCTATCGGCAGCGTGGCCGCCATGAACTGGCCGAACGTTCATTCACCACTGCCACCCACATTGCCCCCAACAATTATGAAGGGCACTATTACCTAGGCCTGGTTCTCCACTTGGGAAACAAACTTGAAGATGCCGTCAGGGTCTACCTTCGCGCCTTGATTATCCGCCCGGAGAGCTATGAAGCCAATTATCACTTGGGCGGCGCCTACTTACAGTTGGGGCGGCCAAGCGACGCAGCACAATACGTGACCCGCGCAACTGACCTCAACCCCGAGAGCCAAGAAGCGTGGGCCAACCAAGGCGCCGCACTCAGTCTATTGGAGCAATATAAAGAGGCGGCGGAAGCCTTTCGACACGCCAACGAACTGGGTGACACACAAACACCGGTCTTGATTGGCCTGGCTGATGCCCTATTGCGATTAGAGCGTTACGAGCGCGCTGTTAACGTCTTGCAATCATTGATCCGCCACGAACCAACTTCCCTGGCTCACGAGCGGATGGGGTATTGCCTATTTAAGTCGTACCGATTTGAAGATGCCCTTACCAGCTATCGCGCTGCCCTATCACTCAAAAGTGATGACACGGCCTCACTCAATGGTTTGGGGGTTTGCCTGATGACGCTTTACATCCAATCGGGGCGCCAGGATTCAGCCTATTTCGATGAAGCAATGCAATCATGGCGCAATAGCCTCAACCTGGAAGGCAATCAGCCTCGGATTATTGACTTGATCTCACGCTATCAAACTCGATAGGACCCAACTAACTAACGATCTACTTGCCCCATCACCACGTCGATCGAACCGATGATGGCAGGCACGTCAGCCAAAAGACAATCCCGGCAAAGCACGTTAGTAACCGACAGATTGCAGAACGTCGCAGCACGAACCTTGCAACGATATGCCATCGGACCGCCCTGGCTCTCTAGGAAAAACCCCAAAATGCCACGTGGATTTTCCGTTTCAACATATACCTCGCCTGCGTCCGGTTTGAAGTTTCGGGACAATTTAATCCGGTAATTAGCTTCTTCACCTGAAACCGGAATCATCTTGATTGCCTGCCGGATGATCTTGACCGACTGCTCAATCTCCAGCATACGAACAATGTAACGGTCCCAGCAATCGCCCAGAACCCCCTTCTCGCCACGACCTACACAGACATCAAAATCCAGTTCTGGATAAAGGCTGTAAGGCTTATCACGACGCAGATCATAAGCAATACCACTTCCGCGAATCACCGGCCCGGTCAACGCATAGGCTTTGCAGAGTTCTGGGCTAATCACACCGACATTGGCTGTCCGCTTGACAAAGATATGGTTGTGGGACAGCAGGTCATTATATTCCTTGATTTTCGGCTCGAAGTAATCGAGAAATTCAGTGATCTTTTCCAGATAACCTTCCGGCAGATCATAGACGGATCCACCAATTGTGAAGTAGCTATATGTAAGCCGGGCACCGCAAACCATCTCGAACAAGTCCAAGATATATTCGCGCTCACGAAAGGCGTAGAGAAACGGCGTAAAAGCGCCAATGTCCAAGCCGTAGGTCCCAAATGACACCAAGTGGGATGCAATACGATTCAGTTCGCCAATGATAATCCGGATAAATTCAGCCCGTCGCGGAAGTTCAATACCCGCAAGTTCCTCAACTGCCCTGCAATAGGCCCAGTTCTCGTTCATCCCTGCTAGATAATCCATGCGGTCGGTGTAAGGGATGAACTGATTGTAAGGAACACTCTCGCCAATCTTCTCTGCACAGCGGTGTAAATATCCGATATGGGGCACGGCCTCGAGCACCATTTCACCATCTGTACGCAACACAACGCGCAAAACACCATGGGTTGACGGATGCTGCGGCCCCATGTTGACCAGCATCTCTTCAGTTTGAACATCTTCCTGTTGGACTGTTTCCGGCACAGACTCGGGCCGCTGGATGATATAGGCTTGGTCAATCTGGGTGTCGGCTGTGGTCATGGGGACATATTTTAAGCATCCTCCGAATCGAAGCAATGCCTTAAAAACAGCATAAGCATCGGATCCCGTGGAATCGTGATTGTGGCACCAGGCAATTGCACCAAAGCCACCGGGGTATGCCGGTTACCAAATCAAGAATGCGGAACGACATGCCCTGCGTCCATCTAACAGGAAGGGGCCGGGCCCTACAAGCCTGATGCAAAGTTACAGCCGGTTGATCGTAAAATATGAATGAATCTTTGTTGAAACTTGGTATGCGAGTCCCCATTTGTCATCTACAGCAACTGTAACCCACCCCGTGGAGCCAGGACAAGAAACAATGGTTTTTCAGATCCGGCGGTTACTTGCTTTGATGATCCAGCAACGGGGCTTGGCCATGGTTTGGACCATGGAATGTCGGACTGCAACCAGTTTGAAACCAGCTCAGATGAAAATCCAACCACTGGCTGAACTTCCGCGCCCTTCCTTAATTGTTCCTCTTTAATAGTGTAGGCTCAGGGACATTACTGGCTCATAATCCCGATAATAGAACCCACCGGGGTGGACATCTCCCCGCTTAGGACAACCCACGAACTCAGCTAACGTGTCATTACCGGATCATTTGCTCCCCACCACCATCGATATACCTTGGATTTTAAAGACCGGCGTAGAAATAGGTTCAGCCTCACCAGACCGCCTCATGACGGCTTAGCCCGGCCAAATATCCCCCCGATTTGCGGCGTGGTGCGGCATACCACCTTCATTGGTTTACGGACTGCATAAACTTGAAGCTCATACCGTGCGTAAACCTCATGTCACCGTGGACCGCCGCTAGGGAACCTGGCTCATAATACCGTGACCAAACCTTCATCCTGGCTTGTTACGTCCAATAATTCCATATCTCGAAGTTATTTACTTAGTAAAAAAAAATGTGGCAAGTGTGTTAACCCCCGGACGATACAGGATTGCAACGGAATGCCAGGCAATACGTATCACCGTATTGCCGTGAAAATAACCCAGATACGGTAACATTGGTGGCCGCCACCAAGGACCGCCTTAACAACCAATAGCCGGGATAAAATAATAGCCAGCCCTGGCCAACATACAAGATCCATAGCAGATTGATTCAAAAAACGCATCAGATAGCATCCCAAACTGATTTGTAATTTCAAAGTCATAATAAACAGATATTTAACAACAATACGGCAATCTCTGAACATAATGTCAAGACCGTATCTATATTATTAAAGGTAACAGGGGACTTCATAACCAAGAAGCCGTTCGGATTGCCAAGATTTCCATGGGTATTACTTGACGAATCATTCCACAATCCCAATAATCGCCCGCCTTGATTTGGATTCACTGCGGCATTTTGATAGATTGTGGCCCGTGTTAAGACGAATGATAGAATTTCGACATTCAGGGCTACTAATTTTCAATCGGACGCGAATTTGACCAGGGTGTTTTCCGTCACCGCTAGTTCAAGGATGGGCAAAGCGGAAGTGATATGAATAAAAACACTCAATTAGGAGTGACCAACGGCGTCACGTTGACGCCGTTTCGATCTTGACTGTGTGGGTCAAGATACATCGGCTGCGGGCCAATCGGGCAAATGAGTCCAGAGGTCACGCAAACGGCTTCTTATTTACTGTATCTGAAAGGAGAGACGTTCCATGAGAAGCAACTATATGATTGGCCTTTTGGTCGTGCTGGTGATCTCTGCCACCGGCGTATCGGCTTGGGCAGAAGCGTTGGTGGGTGATTCCTCAGCGTTACGCTCAGAGGTCGCAGAACTCAGAGGTCGGCTAGCCGAGCTTGAAGCGCAGCAAAATGATGCGTGGCTCAGCCAGCGACGGGCAGAGGAATTCAAGGGGATGGTTCGCGAGGTGTTACAAGACGCCGATATGCGTGCCAGCTTACTGGAAAGCCACATGACAGCAGGTCATAACGGAAGTGGTTTCTTCCTCTCCAGCGAGGACGGCAGCTTCCTGTTGAATCTGCGTGGTTATATCCAGATGCGACATGTCAACAACTCCATAGATGACGGAGCTGGCATTGATGGCGCCGAACGTGGCTTTGAGTTTCCCCGGGCCAAGATCATCGCTTCGGGTCATATTGCTGACCCACGGCTGGGCTACCTAGTTTCACTGTCTGTGAATCCAGGTAATAACAATGTTTCAGCCGATGAACTGTCGATTTCCTACGAATGGATGGACGGTGTCACCATCTCGGGTGGCGAAAGCAAAGCCCCGTTCATGCGTGAGGAAATGATTGAACCAACGCATCAACTCGCAGTAGATCGCTCCTACGTTAATGAGCTTTTCACTACTGGTGTCGTACAAGGCGTTGGTGTGACCTGGGACGCCAGCGACGACATGCTGGTCCGCCTTTCACTCAATGACGGTGCTGGCTCTGGTGAAACCGCTGGTGCGGGATTCTCCGGTGATGCCACTGATATTGCAATTACCGCAAGAGTGGACTTGAAACTGGCTGGCAGCTGGGACCAGTGGTCTGACTATAGCGCCTGGAGTGGCGAAGATCAGGCACTGTTCTTAGGTGTTGCTGTTCATCACGAAGTCGGTGAAACCGGCGATGCAGCCGCCAATGATAACGCCACGGGCTGGACAGTTGACGCCGCACTAGAGAACAACGGCTGGAACTTGTCCGCAGCGATTACTGGGCTCAACACTGACCCCGAAGCAGGCGCTGACGCTGATACCTATGGTATTGTTGCCCAAGCAGGCTACAACTGCTCAAACAGCGGCATGGAGCCCTACGTACGTTGGGAACATGTCGACTTCGATGGCGCCGCAGACGATGTTGAGATTCTGACCGTCGGTGTCAATCGATACTTCAGCAACCACGCCGCCAAGCTCAGCGTGGATGTCGTTTGGACGTCTGATACGATCCCAACGGCAGCTGAGAACATTGGCATCAGAGCGACCGGCGCAAATGACGATGACCAAGTCGTGATTCGCAGCCAGCTCCAGTTGATGTTCTAAGATTTGAATTAAACCCCTTGTCACCGCATGGTGGCCGAGGGAGCGAAATTCATAAGGCCGGTCCTCTCAAAGGACCGGCCTTTTTTTATTCATTGTTTCTGTAACCGTGGGTTAGGAATTGATCGTTTGCCGGATGGCATCAATGACTGCTTCATGCAGCGAACCATTGGACGCCACAATACCCTCATTCGATTCCAGACGTCGTCCCTGGGAGAAGTCCAGTGAACGGCCACGTATGTCCGTTACACAGCCACCTGCCTCAACAACTACCAATGCGCCGGCAGCATGGTCCCAAATACATTCCCGATAATCCGCCCGGGTTGGTAGCCTCATATATATCTGTGACTCACCGTTAGCCACTGACGCATATTTTGCCTGGCTATCCATTCGCACCGGCTCCCTGGTGATGCCCAAGATTTCGGCGATCTGTGCCGCTGTACCATGGCTCGAATGTGCCGATTCGACCGATTCACAAAATCTAGCTTCACTGGGACCGCCCAATGAACTGACTGCAACGGGTCGACCCTGGCTCGAATCGCCCAAAGACATCAGCGTGGTCCCCTGCCCCTTGACTGCAACCATCAATGTACCTTCTGACATTCCACCCAAACTGAGGTTGGGACATCCCAGCACACCAAGCACAACTTCATTGTCTTCAAGAAGCGCTAATGCCACTGCGTATTGCTCTTGACGCAGAAAACCCTTGGTGCCGTCGATTGGGTCTAGGGTCCAATAGCGAGAACCACTTGCTTCGCTTTGGGCACCACGATCGATCAGGTCCAAAACGTCCGTCGCCATAAGATCTGTACGATTCAGCCCTGTGCCGGCATGCTCAACCACTGCCTGGCGGACTGCATCTTGCCCATCTTGGCGAAGAACATCTGCCTGTTCTTCACCAATAATGGCATCATGAGGCAACGCGGCGCCAAGAATCCCGCAGACAACTGCTTGCGATGCGAAATCAGCAACGGTTACAGGGCTGCGATCCTTTTTCTCGATTACCTGGGCATCAATCAAGTGGCCCTGAATAGCCGTGCATACCCTGGCGGCGGCACGAACCGCGTCGATTGCGACTTGACGTTCCTTGGACCAATGTACATTCATGATTTCACTTAAAATGGAGGATCACTGCCCCCCAACCGCGTAAGATTATTAAATCGTGTCGTGTCGGCATTAAACTGAAGCCCAACCGTCCCAGTCGGACCGTTACGTTGCTTGGTCAAGATTAATTCCGCCACACCTAACTTGTCTGCATTATCATCCGCCCATTCAGGATCCGTGTGATAATATTCTTCACGGTGCAGCATCATCACCACGTCGGCATCCTGTTCAATTGAACCTGACTCACGCAGATCACTCATGCGAGGTCGGTGATCTTCACGCCCCTCAGGTGATCGATTTAACTGACTCATACAAATGATCGGCACATTAAGTTCCCGTGCCAATGATTTGATGCCGCGAGAAATCAGGGAAACCTCTTGCTGCCGTGATTCACTTCCCGGCGCACTCATCAGTTGCATATAGTCCACGAAAACAGCCTTGACCTGATGTTGCGACACCATGCGCCTCGCTTTGGCCCGTAAAACCATGAGCGACAGTCCGGGCGTGTCATCAATGTAAAGTGGTGATTCACGAACCTGATCCATGGTTTTGTGCAATAAATCAAATTCATTGCTGTCTAGCATATTTCTCCGTAGTTTCTGAGAGTCAACACCACTTCGGGAGCAAAGCAGTCTCTGAGCAAGCTGCTGCTTGCTCATCTCCAAGCTATAGAATACAACCGGTTGTCTCATGGTCACACTGATATGCTCAGCTAAATTGAGTGCAAATGCCGTCTTTCCCATGCTCGGTCGACCGGCAACAATAATCATCTCGCTTTTCTGTAGTCCACTGGTTAACTCGTTAAGCTGGGCGAATCCCGTATCCAAACCGGTCAGATATTCTCCCTCTCGAGCTTCCAGTTGCGCGTATAGTTCCTGCAGCAACTCATCGAGCTTGGCGGCATCCTGGGCACTTTGTGCTTCACGCAACATGAAGATCGCCTTCTCGGACGCGTCCAAAACTTCGTCCGCCGTGTCAGCACTTGTATGCGCATCATGAAGAATCTGCCCCGCCACTTCAATTAGATGTCGGATAAGTGATTTATCACGAACAATCTTTGCATAATATTGGGCGCCCGCAGCGTGGGGGACTGATTCAACGATCTCAATTAAATACGACAACCCGCCCGCCTGCTCTAACACGCCACGATCGGTGAGCCACTGCTTGATCTGCACCATATCAACCGATTGATTCTGGTCATATAGATCGACCAAAGATTGATACAGTGCCTGGTGCTTCCCTACAGAAAAGTCATTAGCGCCATTGATCAACTGCAATACATCGCCTATGACCTGTTGATCAAGGATCATCGACCCAAGCAGCGCCATTTCCGCCTCGACCGCTGCTGGCGGCAGCTTTTCAAATAGCTTAGGCAGATCAATCCGCTGAGTCGCAAAACCAGGACGTGCTTCGATGGAGGTTGTCACGGGGTCTATTGTCGCCAAATGCATCGCTTTGCCAATCTATAGCTGCGGCGGCCAGTCCAGGTGGAAAAAGTGTCGATAACTACAGTCCCACCGCGGCAATCACTTGCAGGCACCATATGTTGTAAAATAGGATGCCGACCACTACCGTTTTCAAATTCGAGACTAACCAAATACCTGCAATGCCAAAGCTACTTGCCTGCTGTATCCTCGGCCTACATCTTTTCATGGCCCCCACCAAAGGAGAATGTATGCCAGTGCCTGGCGGGGTGTCACTGCCAATGGCGGCAAACAGTCATCTGGCTGTCCTTGGCCGCCCCATCTGGCCAGATCCTGGTAATCGGTGTTGCCTAAGCTCCAAAAGCCTTAAAACGTCCAGATCCGCAAGACCTGAACCACGCCCGCAAAATCTCCAGGAGGTTTGCAGGAAACCTGGGATTCAGCAAACCGTCATGGCCTTTCCTTATGATGATCTAGGTTTCAGCTTGCCGCCTCGGTCCGGGCATGAAGTCGCCTTGGATCCAGCCAATGCAACGATATTACTAATCGGTGGTCGCATCGTTTCAAACTACAATGTAGACATCACCAGCCATGATGAAAATTCAGGCCAGGACGGTGCAACAGGTTACATAGGTTTGATGTTTACTTTCTAGTCAAAATTGATCATGAATTACGACTTCGCAGCCATCGAATTAAAATGGCAGGACTATTGGCAAAAGCACAAGACCTTCCGTGCAACCAACCCACATGACGATGGTTTTGATCCATCACAGCCCAAGTTTTATGTCCTTGATTTTTTTCCGTACCCATCTGACGTTGGCCTGCATGTTGGCCATCCACTCGGCTACATCGCCACGGATATTGTGGCCCGCCACAAGAGAATGCGGGGATTTAATGTGCTCCACCCGATGGGTTATGACGCGTTTGGCCTGCCCGCAGAGCAATATGCGGTTGAATGCGGTGTAC
This sequence comes from Phycisphaerae bacterium, assembly GCA_963579995.1. Lineage (GTDB taxonomy): Bacteria > Planctomycetota > Phycisphaerae > Phycisphaerales > Phycisphaeraceae > UBA6626. The sequence goes on along the minus strand of CAUZIY010000001.1, from coordinate 16,067 downwards.
ACCCACGGATCACCACCGAGCAAAATTGCGCCAACATGACCCGCCAATTGGAACGGCTGGGCATGAGTTACGATTGGGATCGCAGCTTCGCAACGACTGATCCAGACTATTACAAGTGGACACAATGGATTTTCCTGAAACTCTATAACAGTTGGTTTGATCCGACATCAAACAGGGCTCGTCCTGTTCATGATTTGGTTGAACAGCTTGAATCACACAAATTCTACATTGGCCCTGAAGGTGAATTAATCGAATCACCAGCACGATCACTAGATGTGCTTGCCGGAGCACCCATCGGTGTCCGTCATTGGCATGAACTTACCGGAGCTGATCAACAGTTATTTCTAGATCAACATCGGCTGGCCTACATGGCCGAGGTCCCGGTCAACTGGTGTCCGGCGCTGGGCACAGTGCTTGCCAACGAGGAAGTCACCAATAAAGGACGGTCCGAACGCGGCAACCACCCTGTCTACCAACGACCACTTCGTCAATGGATGCTACGCATTACCGCATATAACGATCGACTGCTCGAAGATCTGGAGTTGGTAGACTGGCCCGAACCCATCAAATTGATGCAACGAAATTGGATCGGCCGATCACAAGGCGCAATGGTCGATTTTTCCCTTGCAAACAGCGACGATGTAATCCGTGTCTTCACAACCAGACCGGACACGCTTTTTGGTGCCACATACATGGTGCTCGCACCGGAGCACCCCCTGGTCGATCTGATCACCACGAGTGAACAGCAGCCCGAGGTTGCAGAGTGCCAGCAGCGAGCCCTGGAGCGCGCCGAACTGGATCGAATGGCAGAAGATCGAGAAAAGACCGGCGTGTTTACCGGCGCCTATGCCCTCAATCCAGTCAATAATAAAAAAATTCCGATCTGGATTGCTGACTACGTCCTGATGGGTTACGGCACGGGTGCAATTATGGCGGTACCCGCACATGATCAGCGAGATCATGACTTTGCATGTACGTTTGGCCTGCCAATCCTGAAAGTGGTCGACGCCGATGGTGTGGGCAATACCGACCAGGAAGCTTTCTCCGGTACTGGCGTTGGTGTGAATAGTGCCAACGACGGTGTAAGCCTCAATGGTCTGCCAACACCACAGGCCAAGAAACTCATTATTCAGTGGCTGACCGATCATGGTCTGGGCAAGCAGGAAGTCCAGTACAAGCTCCGCGACTGGCTGTTTAGCCGGCAGCGTTATTGGGGTGAGCCGTTTCCAATCCTCCATGGCCCTGAGGGTCAAATCCGGGCAGTCGACGAATCGGATTTGCCCGTTGAGCTTCCGGAAATGGAAGATTTTCGTCCCAGTGCCAGTGACGATCCCAATGCGCCACCACAACCACCGCTCGGCCGTGCACCTGGGTCATGGAAACACGTTGAGATTGATGGCATTTTGTATTCACGCGAGCTAAACACGATGCCCCAGTGGGCCGGCTCATGCTGGTACTACCTGCGGTTTACTAATTCGCGCAATCAAAAACGTTTTGTCGGTAAGCAGGAAGAGCAGTATTGGATGAATCGTGACGCGGCAGACGGAACACCCCAGCCCCAGGGAGTCGATCTGTACGTTGGCGGCGCAGAGCATGCCGTTTTGCACCTGCTTTATGCCCGCTTCTGGCACAAGGTACTCTATGATCTGGATTATGTCAGCACACCTGAACCTTTTGGGCGCCTGTTCAATCAGGGCTACATCCAAGCCTATTATTACGAGGATGAGCGAGGCATCCGTGTGCCAGCAGGTAAGGTGCAGAGAAATGACGGCGGCTTCCTGTACGAAGATAAACCAGTTGTTCGACACTTTGGGAAAATGGGGAAGAGTCTCAAGAATGCCGTAACGCCAGACGAAATCTGTAGGCAATACGGTTGCGACACGCTGCGACTGTATGAAATGTACCTTGGACCCGTTGACCAATCCAAGGTATGGCACACACACGACATCGTGGGCGTGCATCGATTTCTTCAACGCTTTTGGCGTAATCTTGTTGACAGTGATGGCAGCCTGGCCGTCAGCGATGAACCTGCCACCCCACTGCTCCGAAAGTTGCTGCACCAAACGATCAAGAAGGTCAGTGATGACATGGACCGGATGAGTTTTAATACTGCCATCGCTGCAATGATTGAACTAAATAATGCCCTGGTATCACTCCCCAAGGTTCCGCGCGAGGTCGCTGAAGTACTCGTCCTGTTGCTGAGCCCACAAGCTCCGCATATCTGCGAAGAGATTTGGCAACGACTGGGTGCCGATAGCTCCCTGTCCCATCAATCATGGCCCACTTTCGACCCATCACTACTCGTTGAAGACTCGGTCGAATACCCAATCCAGGTAAATGGGAAACTGCGCGGACGACTGACGGTGCCCGTTGACGCTGATTCATCGGAAGTCGAACACCAGGCGTTGAACGACGATTCGGTACAACGGGCGATTGAAGGCAAAACGATCCGCAAGGTCATTATAATCAAGGGTAAAATGATCAACGTGGTGGCAAACTAGACCAGGCCAAATCCATGATTCTCCTCATCGACAACTACGACAGCTTTACCTACAACCTCGTGCAAAGAATTGGCGAAATGGATTCGTCACTCGATCTTCACGTTTATCGCAATGACAAGATTTCCGTCGAACAATCTGTTGGATTACAACCAGACCATGTCATCATCTCACCAGGTCCATGCACACCAACCGAAGCCGGCATCTCAAATGAAGTGGTCAAAGCCTTCGCGGGAAAGGTCCCGCTACTTGGTGTATGTCTAGGGCACCAATGCATAGGGCATTCCTTCGAGATGACCATCCATCGCAACGATCGAATCATGCATGGCAAGACCTCACCTATTGATCATGATGGCAAAACGATATTCATGGGCCTGTCAAATCCATTTATAGCAACCCGATATCACAGCCTTGTCATCAGCCGGGACTCATTTGATGACGACCAATTTGAAGTCAGCGCCTGGACTAAAGAGGGGGAGATCATGGCAATTCGGGCAAAGCAGGGGGTGTTTGGCAATGCACCTCTGGAAGGGGTACAGTTTCATCCTGAAAGTTTTCTTACTCTCGAAGGCCCCTCATTACTGGCTAATTTCCTGGGACTGCCCGCCATCTCGGGCCAACCCGCAGACTAGATCACCCTACACCTAAACCAACAACAATCAGCAAAAGGTCCGACTCGCCTACCAACTCAAAACACCTACACAGACGACAGCATCCCACTTCCGAGAGACGACGCAATGTATTGACAGCCTGATCCCACCGTAAGCTCATGGGGAGAAAGTGGCACCGTTCACAACTGTTTGGACGTTGACAACTTACTAAACGAACATGTCACTACTGCAACAACGCAAGTACATTCTGCGCCGTGCTATTGGCCAGTGCCAGGGTAGATGTCCCCGCCTGAACCAGAATTTGGGCACGCGTTAACCGTGAAGTTTCTAACGCAAAGTCAGTATCGCGAATCCGGCTTTCTGATGACGTCAAATTCTCCAATGCAATCTGCTGGCTTCGGATACTGGCCTGCAATGTATTGCGCTCAAAAGCACCAAGGCGACCTCGCAGAATAGCGACCTGATCAATCGATGTATCAATGATTTGAGACGCCTGTTCAGTACGTCCGCTCACGAGGCTGTTCTCGCCAACACTCATAATCGAGTGAAGAAAACCAATTGCTTCAGTCCCCAGATGGGTTGCAGCAATTGATGGAATACCAAAGCCGACCTGATGATTTGGATTAACCCGTGGACCAAGTTGAAAAAGAGATCCCCCACCGGTAATCATAAACCTATGCATGCCAAGCGTAAGGCCAGCCGCCTCGGTCAGGGACATTTCAATGTCCAGTGTTGATGACTTTAGACTAACATCCAAACCATTCCCCAAAGCAAGACTGCCATTGATCAAAGCAACTACATCTTCGCCGGTATCACGATTAACGATATTCAAACCAAATGTGTGATCATGCTTGAACATTTGGAAGAATGACCCACCAGAAATTTTCCGCACACTCACGAAGGCATCAGATCCAAATGCCTGGCTGGAAAGCAACATGCCAGATGTCTGATCACCATGGTCAACAAGCGATGCTGAAACACCCGTAACATCCACAACAGAATTAATCGCGAATACGACCGAGGACAAATGTGTTCCACTGACGAATGACAGAGCCTCAACGCCTTTGTTGCCTTGCACCTCGAATGTCACACTCGACAGCAATTCACCTGGAGCTTCTGCCAAGTTGCCATCCAAGAACAATACTGCATTCTGAGCCTTGTTCAGGACTTCGACAGTTACTGGCTTGACCTCATTGGTTCCAAAATTGGCGGCAAATACATTGACGTCCTGAATGCTGTCTGCATCCAGGCCACTGATCAGATAATCCAGAGATCCATTGAGCAACTGTAGCCCGGCAAAGCTGGTCACATTGGATATCCGCGTAATCGACTCGACCGCAGAATCGATCTGCAACTGATTTGCCGCAACCTCTTCATCTGAAAAGGCCCCTGTATTCGCTGCTTCAACCGCGAGACCTTTAATCGATGTCAGTAGATGTGACACCTCATTTAAAGCCGCCTCTGTCGTCGCTATCACATTTGATGCACGCTCAGCATTGTCAATCGCCTGAGTAATGCCGGAAATTTCAGTGCGCAGGCGCTCAGAGACAATCAAGCCCGCCGGATTATCCGCACCGCGGCTAATGGCCAGACCCGTACTCAACCGCTGCAGGCTGACCGTTAGATCCTGGTTGGCCCGCTGCAGATTGTTCTGGGCGATCAAAGAAGCAACATTGGTATTTATTCGTGACATGACAATCCTCCTTGATTGTCGCATGAAGTACCGGCATGACCGCTATCGGCCTGATACGCCCCTCATTTTCACCGGCAGACTTCAGGTTCCGCAAGGTCCCGAAGGCCCTTGATTGATGACCGCCAAGACAAACAGGTTGGCGATCTGCAAAAAACACAAAAAAACAAGGTGCTCATATAAGCTGCGAGTATCCATTGCTACTTTTCCTTGCTTCTCGCAAGTTCTCGTCAATAGCATCCAGCACATTGCGCCCAACTTGGCTGGCGGAAGTATTTTCCCGCTTGATCGCTTCATACACCTCCTTACGGTGAACCTTCACTTGCCTAGGTGCATTGATACCCAGGCGAACCTTGTCACCGCGGATATCAACGATGGTGATCTCGATATCGTCACCTATGACGATCGCTTCGTCGCGTTGACGTGAAAGCACCAACATGAATCGGCTCCTTCCGTGGGCCTAAATCCGGAGATATCTAGCAGCACTTCCTGTGCTACTGCCTGGCCAGGCATGTGATCACACGAAGGGCATCTCACCCTAGGCAGACACCGCTTCCAGTGGGACGCTTAACTCGACCAAATTCATCCGTGTTGTGAATCGCCGGTCCGACAAAACCAACTGTTCACCCAGCCGATCTTTGGTATTAATCACCAACGGACCCTGGAGATTACCCGTCAGGGTATTGTCATATTTGTTTACAATAACGAAGACTTGAGCGTCATCTAAGATTTCAATCCCCAGTTCTCGCATCTGATCACTGTTAAGTGGCACTCGGTAGCTCGAAACAAAGAAACTGGGATCCGTGATGACGAATGCAAGATCCGGACGATTGATCGCCTGAAGCCAGAAGAAGCAACTATCTTTCGACGCTTCCATCAGAACGTATTGCTTCTCGCGGGAAAAACCGAGAATACCCTTGGGAAAAGTCATGATCCTCTGGTCATCAATTTCCATTCTTCCAAACCGTGTCGTGTTGATGAGCATCTTGCCAATCCTCTAACCGGCCATCCATCCTGGATCCATTTTCACCATCAATTGAGCGTCTGCGGATTTTAAGTGCCGCAAGTTGCTGGTATTCGATGGTTCCGGCTTCCTGCCGGTGGTCAACACTCTGCGGCGATAGAAACTGGCCGTAGGCTGCCATCACCGCGCAATACCTGCGCTTCCTAGCGCAAAAAATCCAATAGGGTCAAGCTCATGTTGGACGCGCCAATCTGTAACGTTGCCTGCAACTGCTGCTGTAGCTGAACCAATCGAGTGACTGCCTCCGTCAGATCTGTATCCTGAATCTCACTGAGCAGTTGTAATTCCGCAATTCTCAACTCTTGGGACCTTTCCTGTTGCAGTTGGACCTGCTGAGCCCTGATTCCGACATTTGCATGGGCAATAATCGTGTTCTCGATATCATCTAGTATTCCATTAAGAGCAATTCCCATGCCAAACTCGTCGTTGTTACCCAAGTCATCCCGCAAATTAATCAAATGAGTAAAAGCACCCTTCACCTGCACCTTTGCCATATCTTCACCAATGATCTGGTTCCCCAAACCCGCACCGGCTTCAATACCCAGTTGTCTAGCCACCAGGCTCGTTCCCAAATTCATAATTCGGAAATTATTTGCCCCCACGGTCCCGTCCTCAAACTGAAAGCCGTTGCCATCTAAAGCGAGCCCAATGTTGATGTCTGTCCCGGTATCACCCGGCACCCCGACTGCAAGGCCTGCCCCCAAGGCCGAATCCCGTATCACATTCAGCACGTCGGAAACATTTGCGCTCCCATCGATATTCACCTGAAAACTTCGCCCATTGTGCAACGCAATCGCAAAATCATCCTTGCCTTTCTCGGGCTCGATGCCTAGGCCAAATCGAAAGTCATTCAGTGCCGTGTCATACCCGAATGTCCGCAAGCCAAGATCTGAAGCGGTGGTGCCACCGGCATTCTCTCCAACAGATAGTTCCAGCCCACTAACCTCACTGATCAAGTTAAGCCCTGTCTGTGTCTCGTTGATTTCAAGCCGCAAACCAAGATCTAAACGCGCAACTTCATTGATCATATCTTCTATGGTCATGGCTGAAGAAAATTCCACCACCTTGGTCACCATGCCCTGTGAAATATTTAAGCCGCTCTCAAAATCAATGGCAGTGCCCAGTGCTGAAAGCTCGCTGCGGGTTGTTAGGTGAGATCTAAGATCCTGGCCAACTGAAGCCATTCCCCCGGACGAGTTCATGATGATCCCAAGATCGGCCGATGTCTGACCCGAATTGATATCTGAAATTGTAATCAGGTGACCGGTATTCGCCGTGAGTTGAAAGCCATTACCCGAAATATCAAAAGTGCCCGCAGTGGGATCCACACTATCAATCGCATGCTGAATTCGGGTAACCACATCACCGAGATTGTCTGCAGAAAGCAGATCCACAGGCACCACGGTCGTATCTACCATAACTTCGACTGAACCAAGTTGTACCCCCTGACCCGGCGCGCCACGCACATCGGAAATCCGAGTCATCCCCGTGGCAAGCGGGTCAAGGTCCACTTGACTCTTGACCCGGCCAGAGTACACCCCGAAGGCTTCCTGCCCGTTGCTATTGATTTCAAACGGCGTTAGACCACCAACATCGCCCGTAAGATTTGAGTTCGCACCAATATATCGCACACCGCCCAGGAATTCGACAAAGACGGGCTGTTGGGCCGCAGCGCTGCTTTCTCCTCCAAATAGAGAGACGCCCTGATACTGAAGATTGCCCAGGGCCATCAATCCTTGTAGCTGACCATCAACAATTGTCGCTTGGGCAGCACGCTCCTTAGCATCTCTTTGCTGGAGCATATTCATTGCAACCCCTTGGGCATCCCGCAATATATTGGTGGCGTCACCAAGCGCCTTGTCGGTGTTGTCTAGCAAACCCGAAGCGTATTGGCTATTCTTCTCGTGCTGGATTCGGTCACTGATCTGGCTTTCCAACGCCAATATGGTTGAAGTCCGTTCCGGCGCATCAGAAGGCTTGTCAATCTGGCGACCAGTACTAATCTGCTGCTGAAGTTTGAACAGCGCCAACTGGGTTCGGTTCATCGATCCCAGCAAAGTATCGCTTGCTGCCAGAAAGGTACTGCGCGATGTTGCTGCGCTGCTAATGTGAATCATAAATCCGACACCTTGGTCTTAAACCAATGACACCAATGTCTCCAAGAGTTCGTCTACGACCTTCAGGAATTGCGCGCTACCTTGGTAGGCTCTCTGGAATGCCAGGAGATTGATTAGTTCTTCATCCGTATTGACGCCACTGACACTCTGTTGTTGGGCCCTCAAGCTGGCGGTGACAATCGTATCGGACTCCAGTTGCTCATTTATCTGGTTAATCCGTAAAGCAAAATCCCCAACCCGCCTGGCCCATGATTGCTGAAATGTAAGACCATTAAAGGCGTCTATTTGTTGCTTGCCGAGTTCAACCATCGCCAACGCATTATGGTTATTCCCAACGGTATGGTCCTGAGATGCGGCCACCAGCCCCGGGCTCTGTGCCACCAGCTTATTAACGGCAATATTGCCGCCACCACTTCCCTCAAAGAACGTATTGATCCCAAGTGCAGCCAGGACACCACTTGAATCCTCACTGAATAAAATCTCAACATCACTGCCCTGGGCCGCAATAGCCAGGCGACCGTCCGGCGTAACAGAAGCGGTCACGTTACTCACGGCACTGATCGCCGCCTGCAATGTCCCCAATCGCGTGTCATTCCCTGCATCAATACCATCAAGATCAACCTGGATGGTCGATGAACGAATCTCACCAGTTGACTTTTGCCTCACATGTAACTGGAAACTACCGTGCTCCGGTGTAAACCCGAGGCCACTGGCAGCATCATTCAGTGCAAATGTCGGGTCCAATACACGATTCGTTGATGTGACCGAATCCCATCCGGACAAACCCTGGCCTTGACTGTGAATCTTATTGACTTGAAATATCAACTCGTTGATGAACGCATCAAGATCATCAATTGCAAAATTTACATCCCGTTCGCGAACATCCATCAAGGAGCCGATGCGTCCGGAAGTCGGAAAAAGGGCTGTGCCGTTGTCCTTGACAACAAGTCGCACATCCAGTTCACCATCAATGTTCAGGCGTTCGATACGAATTCCACGACTTTCACCATTCAGTATCACCGGCATTGAACCAATAAAGACATCCATCGAACCTGAGGGATGTTCATGCACCGACACATCAACATACTCCCCCAACTCGGCAAGCATTACATCACGCCGATCACGCAATGTCGGCGCCCCATCACCCGTGGGGTTGGCTTTCATGATCTGATGATCGACGGCGGCAATTTGCGTCAGCAGATCATCTGCAACGATTGCAGCCGCATCAATCGAATTGTCTACCTGTGTCCGCTGCTGAGCCAACCCACCATGCAGCCCCTTGGCGAAATCAGCGAGCTGCGATCCCTCACGAATGACCAGGGTTCGAAGTGCATGATCCTGGGGATCTGGTGTTGACAGCTCACTCCAGGCATGAAGAAAGGCATCAAGACGGGACGATAAATCTGCTTCAGAGTACTCATTTTGCAGAGCTTCAATCTGCGTAAGCACCTCTTTACGCGCCAACGAATAGGCCTGACTGGAAATGCTCGCCCGGATACGGCCTTCCAGGACATTGTCCACTTGTCGGGTAATCGCGTTTATCTGCACCCCCCGCCCAATGAACAGCCCTGATTGAAACTCGGTGCTGCGATGCGGCACCAGCTCAACCTTCTGGCGGTGGTAACCAGGCGTGGCTAGATTCGCCAGGTTATTACCCGCCGCTTCAATCGCCGCTTGGTGTGCGACCAGAGCCGAGTTGCCGATCTGTAATGCCCCACCTAATGGCATTTCGAGCTCCGTTCCCTATGCGGTCATGTTGACTGTTCGCAGTGCCATTGCTTCACCGGGTGGTGTGCCATCACGGCCGTAAAGCCCCACGCCACCCCAAACCGCACCGATTGTCTGCACCAGACCCTGCATATGCGTGACCAGTGTTTCCGTGGATCGTCGTACAACCCTAGCCTTACTCCTGACTGCCTTGGCACGATCCAGCAACTGTTGACGAAGAACAAGCAACTTACCTCGCCATGGTTCTTCCAATCGCTCGGCTACAGCCATCAGCCGCATTGGCTCTTCTGCTCGGGGGTCAATGCAAAGCGTCAAAGAGGCGATCAACCGCAGTCGATGTTTCTCCAGTTCACTGATCTCTTGCACGAGTTGATTTTCCTGGTCGCAGATATCTGTCAAATCCTGATACCCCGCTGATCGCAGCGCATCTTGCTTGCTGTCAAGTTTTTCAAGTAATTTTCCGTGCACCGTCAATAACTTGCGCAGTATCTCTGCCAACTCTTTCACTATGTATTCAACTTGACTATCCAACGGTATCTACCTCCTCGGCAATTCTCTTGACTGTTTCAACTGGCTGATTCTTGAGCCAGTTCATCAATTGCCTGCCAACGGCACTACTTATGGATATTTTGTGTCCTGCGGCAATATTGTCAGCCAACCGCTCATTCAACTGTTGACGAAATACCTGCTCGGTGAAACCGCCATCAAATCGATCCGTCTTAAATGGACTATCTGACACCTGCTGCAGTAATGGGTAAAAGAAAGTCGTCGCCACAAACTGGTCCGCAATCTCGTTGATCTTTTCCCGTGCCTTGTCATACAAGACACCAAAGGCCGGATGATCCATCGGCAGTGCAGATGCGGATTGAATGCCAGACGGCCCTTCGCCAGCAACACCAGGTAGTGATTTGACTGCCAAATGATTCGTGGTGACTTCCATGTCGTAACTTTATGAGTATCCGCTGTGTTTTATTCGTCAAATGTGATCTGAGCATGAAGTTTTCCCATGCTGTGAATCTCTCGGATGATTGCAATACGATCACGTACACCGACTTTCAACTGATTAAATGCAGAAATCAGATCTGCCAACCTTGCCCCGCCACGTCGTGCCGGATCCACTCCAATAAAACGATGCTCATCAACACGAGGGGTCTCCTGTGTTGGCTTTGGTTCGGGCGTGGTCATCGTAATAACTAAACCACCGTGCGAGATGGCAACTGGCGACATCTGCACGTCGCCACTCATCACGATAGTGCCCGTCCTCTCGTTAATTCGTATCTGTGCGCCAGTTTCAATGAATCCCGGGTCGAGATATTGCGAAAGGATCTCAGCAACAAACGGAGCAGGATCCGCCAACTCTGGACCAGGAACCTTCACGACAACATTCTTTTGGTCAGTGGCTATGGCAATCCGCTGCGCATCGGGGTTAAGGTTGTTGATTGTGACTGCAATCGTCACTGCTGTCTGAAAGGTGGCGACAGATTGCCGAAGAACAAGTGTCAACTCATTACCATCAATAAACTGTGCGCGAATGTCGCGTGCTACCTGTGCACCGTGGCGTACAACACCAACTGTCGGCACCTCATCATCTTCAACCGTTACCGGGCCCGAAGCGAATGCATACGTCGGCGAATCAGGTAATGGGCCGGTCATAGGCATCATCAACAGCCGTCCGCCCCGAAGACTCTTGGACGAACCCACCGCACTGACATGCACATCCAGATGATCTCCCTCGCGCACGCCGGAGGCGGGGACTAAAGCTTCCAGTGCTACCAGTGCCACATTTTTCGTGTTACGCAGTTCGGAACTGACTATCCCCTCATCGATAAAGTGGCGGACAACTCGCGCCAACGGATCAATTGCCGGCGAATACTTTCCGCCGTCACCGGTCCCCTTGAGACCGACAACCAGTCCCATACCCACCAGCTTATTGCCCTGAGAACCTTTGATTCGCACCAGATCACCAATCTGAACCGCCCGGACCGAACCGGCCGTGACCATGACAAGGCAGAGGGCAACGAAAGAAATTTTCAAAAATAGCGGTTTCATTTATTTTCCGCCAACAAAAAGGGGTGGCACTTAAAAATTGAATATTGCATCGAACAACTTTGACAAAGGCCCCTTCTTGGTGGCCCTATGCAGTTCGCCTTCGTGTTGTTTCACGATTAACAGATCGTAGAGTTCAGTAGACAACACCGTATTACTTGCAGTGATATCTTCCCGGCGACATGTTCCGGTCAGGACCATCGAGAACGCTTCGTTGTCTGTCTTGATACTCTTGCGGGCCTCCAAGACCAGTGTTCCATTTGGCTTGATGTCTATAATACGAGCGGTGATCCGCGCGATGAAAGTATTCTTCTGTTGATGTGCACCGTCGCCTTCAAAATCCTTATTAAATTCCAGTGCCACTTCTGGATTTTCATCCAACGTTGCCTGCCTAATCTTTAAATCCACGAAGTCCTGAAGACGCAGTCTTGGAATTGCTTCTATTTTCCCTTCCTGTTTAAAATCCTTCTGCGTCGTCAACGACGATCGGGAATTATTGGAGATCGACTCGCGAACAACAACTGTCACCAGATCGTGCAATGCATACTTTCGCGGCGCGGGAAGACCCACGGCAACGAAACTATTGCGAGCCACTTCCGGACTAAGCGGATATTTCAATTGCCGCCGATCGGAAGGTCCCGGCCTTGGTGCCTGGCTAGAATAGAGCGATGAACTCTGAGCCATACCGTAAGAGGAAAAGAACAGAACACCCAGCAGGGCAAGAACAACCATTCGTCCGCGATATACCATCAGCTAACCTCCTGCTTCAAGGCGTTCTTTATCACGGTGACTGGCCATGACGTCCCGTTCCGTGAATGGCGTGACGACCTGGCGAACACCGGACACACGGGCCGCAAAAGTTGTACGCACTCGGTCCTCACGTCTACGCCCCATTTCCCGAAAAGCACGCTCATTACAAATCTGGATAACCTGACCAAGCCGACCGTCCTCTTCGGCCCTTCCGATGGTCTTGAGAACTACGCCACCGGAAAAACAACGCACCGTGACCAGATCATCTCGACGCACAAGTAATGGATTCCGTACTTGGCCGGCAAGAACAATCGTGCCGGATCGAAGTGATGTATCAGAAATCTTTCCGAGAACCCCAGACAATTCAGTCACCGGTCGGTCACGATCCCGTTCGAGAAGTACCGGACGTATCGCCACATTGTCCCGTGAAAATGCTTCCCCGGATCGGATCTTTCGAATGGCAACCACCGCCAATGTTCGACGGGATACTAACGGACGGACGTTGATCGTCTTGACCACGCGGCTGTCTTTATATTGACGGATCATGACCGGGAGGCGGCCAAGTACCGATTCTCCAGACACTGAAAACTCACAGGTTCCTTCTTTGACTGGCAGGTCAAGCATCTTGGCATCCCGTGATGACAATTGAATGTAAAGCTCATCACCATTGATTCCGCTGTAGCGTTCCATCCAACGGAAAAGATGATCCCGCAAGGACATGGAGGAATCTGTATCCACCGAACGAATCGAGTTTGCAATTATCGGCGCGTTTCCTGATGCAACAACAACAGGTTGACGTTCGGGAATCCACTCTACGTGACATGCCGGGAATCCCCCAAGTGATACTGACGCAACATTGACACCCGCACCAAGCAACGTGTTTTGAATGTCCACCAATGATACATCCACAGATGTCGTATTTGATCCGAGTTTTGCCAGTACAAGCTTCCCCAGGTGCTGTACAGTTGGACCATCGATATCGGCAATGTCATCCAGGGTCACCTCCAATACGGCGACCGCTGCTTGGTCATAGAGACGGATGCTGTCTGCCGATGCGGGGGCAATCGCCAGATAGACCACAAGTCCGACCAAAGCAAGAACAACTTGATTGAGGTATCTATGCACGTTCATTATTTGTCCCAATTCATCTCATTAGAACCGTCGAAGGTTAGCAATCACCTGAAGTATCTCGTCAGCAGCCTGAATCGACTGGCTATTGAATTCAAAGTTACGTTGCGTGGTAATCAGCCGAACCAATTCACTAACCGGATTCACATTAGATGCTTCTAGAAAGCCTTGTTGAATACTGCCAAATGAGCCATCGTTTGGATTCCCAATAATTGGCGGACCGGATGCCGAAGTCTCCTCATACAGGTTGCCACCAATCGGCCGCAACCCGGTTGGGTTCGTAAAATTCGCCAGTTCAATCTGACCCACTTCTTGTTGATTGGGATCATCTTCAACCGTAATGAGCACGGTGCCGTCTGCAGAGATGGAAACATTGACTGCTTCCTCAGGAATATTGATTGGCGGCTCAATCCGAAGCCCAGCCGCATTGCCTAGAACCAGATCACCTTCACTGTTCTGGAAGAAATTGCCAGCTCGCGTGTAGGAAATTTGGTCGCCATTGGTCACCTGAAAGAACCCCTTGCCGCTGATGAGCATGCTTAATTCCCCGGTGTCGGGAACGGGGGACCCCTGGGTCAGATCAATTTGTGTATTACTCAACCGTGTGCCTAAACCAACAAACAATCCCGTCGGCCGTTGACCACCCGCTGCGTTTTCCACACCAGGCTGTTGCTTCTCCTGGTACAGCAAGTCTTCAAAATTACCATGCAGTGCCTTGTACCCGACGGTATTGGTATTGGCGATATTATTCGCAATGATGTCGATATTCTGCGAAGTTGCCTTTAATCCGGTTGCTGCCGAGTGTAATGCCACAATGGCCATGCTGAAATCCTTTATGCCAAAACACGTCCCAGTGTATTAACCGCCCGATCTAAAAGAAGATCGTGGTAACGAATCAGATTCGCATTGCTGGTTGCCGACTTAGATGCGTCGATCAAATCCATTAGTTCAGTAATGGGGTCTGTACCACTGGCCTCAATGAACCCGGACAAAACCGAGGGTTCATCATCCATTTGACGTAGATTCCGTGGTCCATTGATCTTGAATAAATTCTGCCCCTGCTTTGTTAATGCTTGCTCATCGACAACCTTCGATATCTGAACCTGGCCCACCACCACATCGCCCTGGCTAATTTGACCCGATCGATTAACTGCCAACGGACCGACAGGCAATTGAATCGGCTTGTCGGCCGGATCCAAAACCCGATGACCACCGGCAACTGTTACCAGGTAATTGTCTTCATTGCGTGTCAACCGACCATCCCGAGTTAGCATCACCTGATGCTTGCCGCTATTTGGATCCATTGCCGAAACTGCAAAAAAACTTGTTGGATTTTCGATCGCCAGATCAAGCGAATTGCCGGTTTTTTGCATGGTGCCCGTATCAAAATTAATACGCTGCGAACCGGCAAAGACACCGCCACCCAACCGGTCGAGCAGATCATGGCGTAAATCAAGCCCGAACGCCCCTTCTTGTGACTCAGGTGCACGTCGCAGAACTGAAGCAAAGTCGGGCTTAAAAGCCACTGTTTCACTGTTGGCCAGATTATTGGCGTAGACATCCTGACGGTACATGCTCGTCAAAACGCCCGATGCGGACAGATGTAGTCCGTAATTCACCGGTTCACCTCCGTGTGATCCAACGGGCCTGGATTCAGTGTTTTGTGGTCATTATTACCCTCAGACTCGTCCAGCAGATCGCTGGCCCCTGCAGCTTCGTATGAATTTGAAAACACGAATCGTCGCCCCAATGCAGCAAGATCATCCGATTGGTGACCATCCTGCAGATTCCGGACTTTTCGCATCTGGTGACCCTGTTCGGCGAGATGGGCCAAACGGACCAGTATCTGGCCAATATGGCGATCGCTGCCATGGCCAAATAGCTTCAACAAGCTCAAACTGTTTTTTCTTTCACGCATCATGAAGCCCGCCGTTACAAAACCGAATACGTACACCGCAGATACAATCCAACAAAACGGATCAACGCAACCACGATGCCAGCCAAAGTATTTCCAGGAAATTTCTCCCATCAAACGCTCTCGGGGAAATGTAACTTATTATTTATAAATAATTTACACGACAAACCTCTGCCATGGGACATCTTTCAGATCTGCACCGCGTCTGTCACTCACCCTGCCATGAAGCGCAACCCTTGCCGACAAAGCGCAGGAGATGCGCCCTGTCGGAAAGACGACCATGCCCTAGAAGTTTGGTTGCTGCCGGGAATGAAAACCGTCATGCCACATGTTCTAGTTCTTTGCATGGCACGGCATATCGAGATATGACGACTCAACTCACCCCCAGTAGCCCCAAGCGAACCATGCCTAACCACAATGCCGTGGATAATGCAAGCGTAACCATGAGTTGAAAGTCACATTGCCTCCATTCGCAATACCTTACAAAGCCACTACCCAACAGCACATCGATCCGATGTGCCGCCAGGCCAAATCAGCCCTGAATAGAGGTCTTGGAGAAA